>NZ_FUWU01000114.1 GCF_900167415.1 Fibrobacter intestinalis
CGTTCGCAAAGTGACTTTTTAAGGGCTGACTAAATAGTCTTTAAATTACACTAATCGAGCGGAGATATTGCCTGAAAATCATCGAACTTCCATTAGGGGATGTCTAAACATCATATTTATTTTTCTTTCTGAGGCTTAAAATTCGGAACCATACACAACACACAATATTTTATGATTCATCCGCTTCTGACAATTATTGCAAAAGCATTTGACTTTTTCTCCAATCTTTCTCATTTGTCCCTTTTTAGGATACCGTTTCTAAAGAACAAAACTATACAGAAAAATCATCAGAGTTCAATTCACTTCAAATTCAACAGTTCTTCCATTTCCGGATTAACTCCCGGCACATCAGTCCTTTTTATCGACTCAATTTCCTTTTGTATTTTCTCTATCTCTTTAATCAATTCTGAATTTCTTTCAGCAAGGGCATTTTGTTTTTCAAGTTTTTCATCATGCTCTATTGCTTTTTTCTGCAACTGATTATTCAACCGCTTGACATCAACAAATCTTTTTATCGCAAATCTTCCCAGAACAATTAAAGGTATATTCACAATAAGAAGCCCCAACATCCTTGTAGAAAGAGGCGATTCATCATTGTTGCTTATAGCCACAGACACAAATGACAGGAGAAATAAAGGAATACACAATATTCCTATAAATGTATTCTTTTTCACAAACATTGCAATAGAAATACAGTATAGCACTATAGGCACAATAACAATAAGTGCAGTCACCTTGGTAAAAATCAAAGCATAAAGGCCGATAATAAAGACGCTCCAATAAAATTGCGACAAATGTTTCCGTCCAATCAGAGTCATTTCATCAATCTCTTTAGAAATTTTTTCTCTCATTGAACAGGCGGCGTTACATTCTTCAACAACTTTTTCATTTTCTTGCCATTTTTGATTAAGCACTTCCTGCTTAGCAGAACGTTCTGCCTCCCTTTCTGCAATTTCTTGTTTTCGTTTTTCCTCAGCTTGTTTCTTTTTTTCCTGTTCCGCCCTATATTCCTCTTCAGCCTGCTTCATCACTTTTAGGTATTTTTCTTGTTCAGCGGGTTCCAATGAATTAGCATAAAGAGGTTCTATCAAAGAATAAAGAATTCCATTTTCTGATTCGTATCCATCAGGATTGTACTCAACCCCTTTCATTTGATTTGCGATAAATTCTCTAAAGAAAATCTGTTTTTCAACAGAAGACATTTCCAAAAATCGCAAATAGCCAACAATTATTCTAAGAATGACTTGGCGAAAACGAGGACCATCGGCTTCATCATATTTATCTTTCAAGAGTTTGCAAGATTTAATTGCAACATCACCAAAATTCTTAATCTCATCAACATTATTCTTTAACCATTCTCCTTTGAAAAAATCTTCTAGCAAAGGTTCTTTTTTTACAATAAAATCATTCAAAAAATCTTTTTCAACAATTTCAGCGTACCAAGATGGGTCAACATTCAAAAGGTAATCAATAGATTCCTTATCAGAATGAGAATTTATATAGTCAGCCCTTAAAAAGTCACTTTGCGAACGCAAGATAAGGACGTTCGCATTTTTTGTTCATTCCGTTCCACAGAAGGCAAAAACAGTA
>NZ_FUWU01000113.1 GCF_900167415.1 Fibrobacter intestinalis
TTGCCATCTTCACTTCTTGGGAATCATCAGAAGAGAAAATATCCGATAAATCGGAGCAGCCTAAAAATATCAGGCAGAAAAGGCAAAGGATTCTATAACGCGTCATAGTAAATCCACTTAAAAGTAAAGGTGTCTTCTCCCATCTTGTCTTCTTCATCAAAATCATAGCGAATCTCATAAGATAAACGGCCCAACGCGGCTATTTCCAAAGTAATGGTTTGCGGGTCTTTAGATGTTTTGTATTTTCTGCATTCTTTACTAAAATCATTAAAATTATCAACGCCATTATAGCATGAACCGGAATACACGACATAAAAATTCCCTTCGGGAAGGAATATGTCGATGGAATCACCACGAATTTCGCAAGGTTTCGGATTATTGATATGGGGAAGTATGGGGGCAAAATCCAGATCATAAGATTTGATTACTCCAATCGAGTCCTTCAGGGAGAATTTAAGGTGCTGCGTAGAATCGATAGAATGGAGCAAATCTACAAAGGTTGAATCTATTTTATATCCGAATCCAACTGACGTTCCTACATGCAACGAATCTACACCTGCTGCATTGGATTCTAAGGCATAGTGGCCAGAAGTAATTTTACACCAACAACAACATTTCGAGCTACAATAGGAGCAATGTTGAACACTTTCTTCGGATTGCAAATAGGCATAAGCTGATGCTAAAGAACCATCTATCCACACAAAATCAAAACCCAATGGCTTATGCACTGTTGTCTTTAATGAGTACGTCTCTTCACAACCCTCGTCCCCGTTAAAAGCGAGTCCGCACCCCAATAACAGCAAAGAAATAAAAAATGGGAAAACTTTAACCATGCTCACCTCGAAAGTAGAATGCGTAGTGCAGGCAAATCGGGAGTTTTATATTTGCCACTTTGGGTCGATCCATCCAAATTCCTGATTACATACCCTGTCCGTGAAACCGTTACGCCGACAATATCCGTTTCCATGGAATTTTCATTTTTCGTCAATTTCCCGTCGAGAACCCAATCCGCAGTCCATGAATTAGATGATTTCTTGATCATCATGGTTATGCCGGGCGATTTTATATTACCGCTGCATTCATTTGCGGGCAAGGCCTCGCAAATTTTGAATTCTGCACCACGAGGAGGCACAATAAGGCGCTTATTAGCAGATGCGTTTTCAAAACATTGATAATCTTTGGGACAATTCAAAAGAGTCTTTTCAAAATTTTCATTATTGACAGCGAATGTCATAACATAGGTTTTAGCATCTTGATCATAAAGAGAAAATGAATAATTTAATAACGTTTTATTTAATAGTTCCATTTTGTTTTATGGGAACATACAAGTAACTACCCGCATCTAATGGCACTTGAGACGAACCAAATACTTTCAACCCCTTGCTCTTCAAAATATCCCACCCCGCTACCGGCGAGTTCCCGAGCCACTTCATCCCTGTAGAACTCGGCCTGTCGATAACCCAAAAATTTCCTCCAAAATACAAAATAGTTCGGTTATTATAAAAGAACTGCTCTGATACAGCCGCTGCCTTATTTTCAATTGCCGTTGTTGCAGTATAACCGACTATCTTATTTTCTATATCCTTTATTTGTCTATCTAGTCATCCCTTAAAAAGTCACTTTGCGAACGCAAGATAAGGACGTTCGCATTTTTTGTTCATTCCGTTCCACAGAAGGCAAAAACAGTATAGCC
>NZ_FUWU01000111.1 GCF_900167415.1 Fibrobacter intestinalis
TTCTTGGAAGATGAGACGAAGCTCGTGCAGCTCTCCGCCAAGCCCAACTTCCTCGCCATCAAGGCGAAGGGCCCGGATTACGCGAAGAACATGAAAGTGATCTCTGCCAAGTTGAATTCGCTGACTGTCGATGAAATCAAGGCTTTGCAGAATGGCGAGACGATCAAGTTCGACTTCGGTGAGGTCGGTGCCGACTGCTTGATGCTTAGCCGCATCGTGCCGGAAGGCCTCGCCGTGGAAGCGAATCAGCACTTCACCGTGGCTCTGGACCTCAAGATCACGGACGAACTCCGCCGCGCCTGCGTGGCCCGCGAACTCGTGAACCGCATCCAGAACCGCCGTAAGGATCAGAACTACGCCATCACCGACAAGATCGAAGTGACGCTGTTCTCTGCAAGCGAAGTCTTCAAGCAGGCCGTTGCCGAAAACGAAGCTTACATCGCCGGTGAAACTCAGGCTGTTGCGATTAAGTGGGCCGCTTCTGCCGATGGCCTCGAAGCCAACGACGCCGATGGAGAGGCGTTTGCGTTTACGACGGTAAAAGCCTAAATACTCTCAAAAAGATTCTAAAAACGCTCTTTCCTTGTGAAAGGGCGCTTTCTTTATTTGGTCTTTTGTTTTAAAAAGTGTATATTTATGGGTGAGGTATGAATATGCAAACCGCTACAATTGAAATAACAGCTGCAATGGAACCTTATGTAAATAAGCGTGATATGTGGCTGAAACAACGTGCGATGCTCCTGTACCCCTATATTCAAAATGGGACTATTTCGCATGGCCGTGCTGCCGAGATTCTTGAAATGGACAAGTGGTCTCTTATCCAGCTGTATGGCTCTATGGGCATCCCGTATATTGACATGGACGAAGCGGAACTTGAACGCGATATTGCAAACGCTTTAGCTGCTTGCGGAGAGTCTAAGTGATAGTTGTCTCTGACACGACTCCATTATTGACTCTGTTCAAAATTGGACGGATTGATGTTTTAAATAAACTATATAATTCCGTACACATCCCTTTTGCTGTGTTTGAAGAATTGACTCGCAATACTGAATACCCTGAAGAAGCGGAGTATTTTAGGAATTGCCCGTTTTTAGAAGTCCATTCGGACCTTTCTGCAGATAGAGTTTCCCTATTGCAGCGGGCGACGGGGTTGGACCTGGGCGAAAGCGAAGCGATTATCTTGGCAGACGAAAAGCAACCGAGTCTTTTGCTGATTGACGAAAGCAAGGGCCGTGTTGTAGCCGAGAGCATGAAACTGACGATTACCGGAAGCATAGGCATCCTCTTTGCCGCATATCAGAAAAAGTTGCTTACTGCAGATGAAATTGATCAAAGTGTTACTATGCTTAGGGGTATGAACCGCTTTATCGGTGAAAAACTTTTTAATTTGCTGTTGTCGCTGGTCCATGACAAGATTTAGTGAACTTATCCGAAAGTTTGGATGGCGGACAAGGACCAAGGAGCAGATGCTCGAACGTTTTATCGCCACTCGCCCTAAGGAACCGCTTCTTAGTGAAGAGGAAATTATGGCGGAAGTAAACGCTGTCCGATACGCAAAATGAAAGTAGTCCTAGACTGCAATATCTGGATTTCGTTCCTCATTGGACATCAGATTTCCTTTGTTCGTCAATTGTTGAATGACGAACGGTTTCAAGTGTATGCTTGTGAACGACTGCTTGAAGAGATTCAGGATGTCTGTAGCCGTGAAAAAATAAAGAAGTATATCCGAATGGATGATGTCGCTGATTTGCTAGGCATCATCTATGACTATTGTCAGTTTGTTATTATCGGAGAGAAATACGCAATCTCCAATTCGTGATCCCAAGGACCTTTACCTGCTCACTCTTGCAGAAACAATCGATGCTGCATATATTGTTTCTGGGGATAAGGATTTACTAGAACTCCAACAACATAAGCAGACAAAAATCGTCAAGTTGGCGGATTTCCGCAATATGATGCAATAAGAAAGATTGCAGAATGGAAAGGTGTGTTCCAACTTGGAATACCCTTTTTTCTTTACACAATAGCGAAGAATCGCCGTTTTCATTGCAAAAAAAAGAACTTTTTTGTAAACTATTAGGGCTTTTTCTCGTTTTTATGTTATTTTTAAAGAGTAA
>NZ_FUWU01000110.1 GCF_900167415.1 Fibrobacter intestinalis
GGTTCCGGCCCCTTCGGGCTATGCCTTCGACCATTCGGAATGGGTGCATGGCAAAAAGGACTTCGCCGTGGCGACCCTCACGGACATGGACGGCGTCCACAGAAAAATCGCCCTCGTGAATACGCGCGATTCGAGCGTTGTGGAACTTGCCTCGGGTGCGGAGCTCTGGCATCCGGACCTGTGGGTGGATGGGCTGAACTTCTCGGACTTTGAACTGGACTTGGACAGCGCGGGGGTGTATTTGTTGCCGAATGGAACGGATCCGCAAAATCAGATGCGCGTTAAAATGGAATTATTTTGGTGCAATAAAGATTCCATTGAAGTTTTGGCTCTGGGTTCTTCTCGAATTTTGCACGGATTTATTCCCGATGCAAAAAGCATCAATATGGGACATTCGAGCAATGATATGTCGCTTATTTATTACATCGCCGAGAATTATGCTTGGAACCATCTTCCTCGGCTGAAAACGCTAGTGATTTCTGTGGACATAGACAATTGGCAGACCATAGAAGTCTATCGTGACCAGATGTTGGCTGCGGCTCCCGGTTATCTTTATGACGCAAACCATGGATTTTGGAAAGAGGGACTTCCGAAAGATTTTGTTAGTCTTGTGCAAAGCTCTTATCCGGCTTCTCAAGGGTATCAAAATTTGCGGGAAACCAAAGGTTTTGCGGAGCTTCCTGGATCGGGCTGGGGAGATCCTATTATTGAATCCGATTACCAGTGGGCCGAAAAAAATCCTGAAAAGGTGGAAATTCAATTAAAAGCTCTTCGAAATTTTTTGGCACTTGCCGAATCGAAAGAAATTCGTGTAATCGGTGTTCTTTTTCCGCAGAATCCCAGGTATAAAGAAACGGATTCGTGGGGGCGTTACGGCCCTAGCCGTTCTGCGGCAAAAAATATCATCGATTCTTTGCGCGCTTGTGAAAAGCAGTTTTTAAATTTTAGCCTGATGGACGAAAATAAAATGGGCTATCATGACTATGCGGACTCTACCGCTGCGAATACGGATCATTTAGCTTCGGCTGGAGCGCGGCAATTCATGTCTCGATTGGATTCTCTCACTCAACTCCTTTATCAAAAATGAAAACGATTCTCACAGCTTCAATAGCTTTCATGATAGCCTTAGGCCTGACCTCCTGTACGGATAGTTCCTCCTCCTCGCGGCCCGCCGATTATGCTTCCGACGTTGCGATTGAACTCGACTCCGCTCATGCGGGCATGCTCAAAGTCTTTGCTACGGGGGCCTTGGTGAAACTTGGCACAGATGCCGCGGGTGCAATGGCGAATGAACGTCCTGCGATGACCTCTAAATTCTCCTACGACTTTTCGATTGGCAAGCGCGAAGTCACTTGTGCTGAATTTTTGCACGAACTCCAAAATTTCGATTGCGATTCGACACTTCCGATCACGAACGTTACCTGGTATGATGCGGTACTCTATGCGAATGCCCGCAGCAAGTCCGAAGGCTTCGACACGGCCTACATTTATACGTCCGCCGCTTACGATTCTGAAGGACACTGCACGAATCTCGAAGCCCTGGAATTTTTGCCAGAAGCCGATGCCTACAGGCTTCCGACCGAAGCGGAATGGATACTTGTCGCGGCGCAAGACTGGAATCCGTTTGCTAGCTGGAATTCGGGCAATTCAAATTATGAATTGCACGTCCCATGTTCGGTTTCGGACGTAAAGGATGCTTCGAATTCCGTCTGCGACATGGCTGGCAACGCAATGGAATGGTCGAATGACTATCTTGGTCGATTTCGGGATACGACGGTTTCGAACTTCCTCGGGCAGAAATCCGCAGGCACTCTTGGCGAGCGAGTCGTCAAGGGCGGTAGTTTCCGCAATGCGGCATCGAACATGTCGTTGCATGCACGTGGCGATGTCTATACGGTAACCTCTGCGACTCGTGCGTTTTACGTCGGATTCCGCTTGGCGTTTGGAAAAATCCCGAACGCGACATGGCTTGACTCCGGAGACCGCGCAGAAGAATCTTCCGTCGAACTCATGGCAACGTACAAACGTTTGCAAGAACTGCTGGGCTCCTCCCGCGCAATCCTCGCTTTCCGGGACGATGAAACAAGAAATATCGCTTTTGTAAATTTTTACGCTTCGCAGCCGCAAGTTGTTGAATTGACCGAAAGCGACGGCTACCACCCGGCCATATCCCCGGACGGAAAGCGCGTGGCCTACTGTACGCGGCCCGAAGGCGTATCGGGCAATTCGGAACTGCACGTCCGCAGCTTGCA
>NZ_FUWU01000109.1 GCF_900167415.1 Fibrobacter intestinalis
ACGGACTTCCAGTGCCGCTGCACCAGCGTGCCGTGGGACCCGCGCATAGACGGCAAGTACGACGTGAAGGAAGTCCCGGAACCACCGGAAAAGGCACCCAGCAAGCTGGAACAGGCGAGGGCGGAGACGGAAGCCGCCGAACAGAGGGTGCAAGAGGCGGAACGCAAGCTCCGGCTGATGACCGCAGCCGTTAAACGCCATGCGGAAAGGACGCCGGAGAGGGTCGCTGAAATCCGGAAGCTGTGGGACGACCGCGAAAGGAAACGCAGAATCGCCGCAATTTCCGCGGAAAGACACGAAAAGCGGACGAACGAACAGGCCTCGGAAATCCAGAAAAAGTGGGATGCGCGACAGGCAGAAATCAAGGATGCAATCAAGAAAGTCGCGGAAATACGCAAGGAATACTCCGGCATCAATGGAATGCCGTTCCCGTCCACGGTAAAGAATGCGGAAAACGGCGCGAAATACAAGAAGGCGGCGGAACTCGCCGAAAAGTTCAGGCAGAAGGTGGACGCCGAGGCCGCCAAGATGGACCTGCTGGACAACCCGCTGGAATCCATGAAGAAACACGGACTCAAGGAAACGCAGGCCGTGCAGGAAGCCGTCAGGAAGAAGCTCGAATCCTTCGCCAACCTGGACATCGACACTCGTATAAAGAAGCTCGAATTTGAAATAGGCTGGGTGGAGAATAGCAAGAAGTATTCCACGTGGGAGGTGGCGAAGAAGGCGTACGAGAAGGCGCTGGTCGCAGCCAAGTTCCAGAAGGCATTGGCGGAAGTCGCGGATAAAATCAAGTCTCTTGATGCCGCGGCGAAGGCTGCCAAGGACAAGACGCTCACGGGCTACGTGAACAAGCTCAAGAAGGCGGGGACGCCCACCACGCAGTCCGAACTCGATGCATTGCGGAAGGACATCGAGAAGGCTGAAAAACGGGCCGCGAAGGTGAAGCCGAATGAACCATCCCCGAGCGACGTCTATCCTGAAATCTCGTTCAAGCCAAGCACGGCCAAACAGAGGAGCGTCCAGTTTATCGATAGTTCGAAATGGATAGCGAAGGACGCCGAAATCATCGACAGCTGCGCAAAGACTGCATGGCAGAGCGCGACTCTAGAACAGAAGCAGGCTGCATACTACTACACGATGGGATCAAAGGTCAATAACGAACCGCTGTATGGGGCTAAGTATTCCGGGCCAAAATCCGTGAAGGAAGCCGTCACGAAGCATAACCCGAACCTTACGAGACTAATCGATAACACGAGTCTGCCGAAAGATACATGGTTGAGGAGTGGACAAGAATGGGGCACATTTTCGGGAGTCTTCGGGATTGACCTTGAAGCGGAAATAAAAATGCTTGACAACGGCAAACGTTCTAAAGACGATATCGCCAAGGAACTGACGAAGAAGTTAAAGGGAAAGACCGGAACGCAAAAAGCGTTCATGTCCACGTCGTTTGCAAGTAATACTGGATTTAAGGAGACTTTGGATTTTCAAATTTTTGCACAAAAGGGGACAAAATGCCTTTATGCGGAACCGTTCTCTCACTTTGGCGTTCGGGACACTTCGCCGACAAAATGGGATGGAAAAGAAGACACTATTTCTCTTGGTAAAGCCAAAGAATTTGAAGGAATTTTACAGCGAGGAACAGAATTTAGAATCAATAAGATAACGTTTGATCTTTCTAAAAGAACGGACAGCGGCTGGAGTATTGAGTTGGAAATTGTCAAGCAGGCTCCTCAACCATATCGGCCAGGCAATCCTGTAATATATTAAACCCAGAAACGACTTTTTTCAATACATCTCTAGGATCTGTATAATCGGAAAAAGAATCGTAACGATTATGAATCAATCCGAAAAAATCCTTGTTGTAAGGTAAAAAATATTCTTTTTCGAGCTTGATTTTATAATGTTCGCATAATGCTTCAATCCGGTCATGCCAGCTTTTTATGTCTTCTTCGTCAAAATCTCTATCTGTTTCGTAATTAAAAAAATTGTCAGCTCCTGGAAATTTCTTTTTAAATTCTTTATATAGCTTTGTGTTTTTGTGAAGAATTAGTTGATCTTTTGTCAAAATTTTTCTGGTTTTCATTTTCAACCTCCGTTTTCCATAAAATACCATTTTTCCTCCTAGCCGTGGTCGCCCGCCGGGCGACATTTCGCATTTTCATCCACAGACCAGCCTCTCTGCATTTTCGAGAGACTGCATGAACAGGCTCGCATATTACAAAATTTAAGGCAATTCGAGTGTAAGAACCTTTTTTACTTCTCCGTTCTCATTCATATTTTGAACGGTGAATTTGCCAAGCCC
>NZ_FUWU01000107.1 GCF_900167415.1 Fibrobacter intestinalis
ATCCATTCCAAATCGGTCTGGATTCTCGCCAGCGACTCCGAGAGCTTGAGAGCGTCGTAGTCGTCCACACGCTTCTTCAGTTCTTCAATCTCTTTCTTCTGCCCGCGCACGGCGTATAGCAGCCCGATGATGGCCGCCGCCAATGCCGGGCTCGCATTCTGGATGACGTTCAGGATTTCGGTCATTGTTTCTACCTATTTGATGAAAAATCCCGACCATCCCACCGTATTTGTAACTAAACTAGCATCGATGTCCGAATACGAAAGTTCCAGATGCAGAGTGTGTAAATAATTGTCCGGAGCGTCGTATTTCCCGACAATACGGCGAATCACCTCACCGCTTCTGTCTCCTTGCATATCGGCAGTGGCCAGCACGTTGCCGGATTCGTCTTTCAAACTCAGCATCGGAGCCGTATAAACTATCGTCCCATCGTGATGCTTGAAGGTCAGCGTCAGGTCGAAAAAGCTACCGACTTTTGCCTTCATGTCGAATTCTGTTACCGTCGCGGAATTCGAATCCGAAGAAACGGTAACTACCGAGCTGCCCCGGTATGGGAAAAGAGAGACATTTGGAGCATTCACGGCACCATCGGCGATTTTGTCCGTTGTCACGGCACCATCGGCGATTTTGTCCGTTGTCACGGCACCATCGGCGATTTTGTCCGTTGTCACGGCACCATCGACGATAATGAATCTCAATACCTGCCCGCCTCTTGACGCGATCGACTCGGCGTAAACCTGCTGCCAGTATTGGTTGTCTGCTCCCGGCTGACCGAGAATAAGGTTCTCCAGATATTGCGGGTCCTCGCCTAGAGTGACTGCTTCCGCATTCGTGTACACCTTTCCCTTTTCGGCCGGGCGGCTTTTGAAAAGGTCGACGACTTTGACCTTCCTGTCCCTTTTGCTCCCGCTCCCCTGCACGAGGTACAGGTAGTCGTCGCCGGAGATGTTCTCGGCGTCATCCATGTCCAAAAGAGTCGTTATATTTTCTGCCATTTTTTTCAACCCTCCGTTTCGTCGGCATCCTGCAGCGTCCGCAGGAGCCATTCCCTGACTTCGTTCAGTTCTTCGTTTTCCACGGTCAATCCTTCGATGATGCCGCGCGCCGTATGGAAGTAGCCGCTGGAAATGAGCGGCAAAACCGGCGCGAAATCGAGCAGAAGCGAACTGTCGAACGGCAACAATTTCTCGTGCAGGTCGCGGTCGATGCGCTTCGCTATGGCATAGTTCCAGTCCAGCCCGGCGTTCTCGCGTGCGAGGCTCTGTTTAACGCAGTCCGTGGATTCCAGATATTCGTTTCTCTTGTACATGTTATCCCCCGATGTCCGACGCGCCGAAGGAAAGCCAGGGGACGTTCTCCGCCTGAGCCTTGCCGTCCGAAGCCGTCCACCATTTGAGTCCTTCGTATGTCGTCTGCATGTTGTTTTCCATATTGTAGTCGAATACGTAGTTGCTCGTCGTCCCGCTCCCGCTCTGGAGTTTCGCCGCGAACTGGACACCGCAAGATACAAGCTGGATTATGTAACGGCTGTTACGCCCTATGCGTAGCGACCCGCTCGATTCCTCGTGCAGGTCCACGTTGAACTCGCCGTAGGTGCTCCCGTCGATGGCGTAGGTGTCGCCGTGCTCCTGCCCCACGAAGGCGGTCTTGCCCTCGTTCGCGACCAGCGTGTCCGTGGAGCCGAGGAGGTTCATGTCCTTGTCGAAGATGCCTATCCGGAAAATCGGGCGTCCGGAAAAACTGCCGGAAAGGGCGAATCGGCATTTCGTGAGGATTCCCTGCGCGTCGGAGACCCGCTTCATCCGGTAGGCCACAACGTTGATGCCCGTGTCGTCGCCCCATGCCGGGGGTTCCGATGTCCACCACGATCCGTAATTGCCGGTGTTGGCGTTGATGGCCGATTCGTCGATGGTCTTGAGCTTCGGGTCGCTCTCGCCTTCGAGGTTCACGCCGAAGTAGAGCTTGCCGCCGATTTTCTGGATGGTCATCGGGCTCGTGTCGCTTTCCGTGAGGAGCAGGTTTTCCAGATAGTCTGCGACGCCTTCCGCATCCACCTTGGCCTTGCCCGATTCATGCCCGGTGCCGCCCTCTTCGAGAGCCGTCAGCCGGTTCTTGATTGCCGCGTCTTCCATCGTCCTCCCACGGTTCTCTTCGTATAGTCCGATGTGCAATTCTTCTATGTTGGACTTGATGTCTTTGAACGGCATCCTGTACGATCCGATGTCTGGCTCTGTCAGCAGAAGCTGCGCGTTCTCGCTGGCGTCAGCCATCTTTTTTTCTGCCAGTTCCGATACCCTGATCTTGTCAGCCATTACGTTCCCTCCGTCATTATTCGTTCTCCATTCTCTGTCAAAATGAGTTCACCTGTTTCTGCAACGAGTCCCATAGATTCGAGATCGCGTGCCACGGCCAGAATCCTCTTTCCTTCGCCGGTCACTATGAAATCCCCGCCGGATACCGTCCGCAATGCGGCACCCGGCAAAGCCAGCACCCCCGCCGGGGCGAGTTTCTGCAGTTTTTTCCTCGGGATCTGCCTTCCCGCAGGCGTATAGACGAAGAAAGTCGCCGGGCTCTCATCCATGTATTGCGGCTTCGGATCGCCTGAAATATCCGCGGCGTTGGCGATGACGTTGTCCGGGGTGCCTGCGGTGTCACTCTTCAGTAGTTCCAGCAACCGTTCCCTGAACTCGCCGTCGCTTTCTCCATGCTTTCTGACGATGTTCTTTATCTTGCCAATGATGTCCAGCCACGCGCCTTCGGCGGCGTTGATGTCGAAGGCGTCGGATGTCCGTTCTGCTGAATCCTCCGAAGGCTGCAGAGATTCTATGGCCGATTCCAGGACCGACAACAGATTGCCGGATTCCCGGTACTGCTCGATGACAAGCCCCTTGACGCTTTCAAAGAGTTTCAGCGGGTTCATCAGCCGCCCTCTCCGAGAATTACCGTTATTCCTTCCTCATCAAGCGATGCGCATAGGTTGTCCGGCACTTCTATTCTCCCGCTTGTCGCGCTCTTTCCGTCGAAAGTAGCCTTGAACTGCAAGTCCAAGATGCCGGGTACGTTGTCGTAAATCGGCG
>NZ_FUWU01000115.1 GCF_900167415.1 Fibrobacter intestinalis
GCCGGTTTTGCCGCTCATTTCCAGCGGCTACTTCCATACGGCGCGCGGCATCATCGAAGGATTGACCGTGGAAAACGAAGAACTGAACGAAGTCAAGGAATGGCTCTTGCAGACTCTGGAAGAAGCCGACGAAACGGAGGACGCATAGATGGAAGAGAACATAACTACTCTTTTGGACATGGACGAAGCCGAGAACATCTCCGGCGACGACTACCTCTACCTAGTGCAGGGTTGCGGGAGCAAAAGGGACAGGAAGCTGAAACTTTCCGCCCTTTTCTCAAGCGACCCTTCGCACACGCTCGTGGTGGACTCCGAGGACGACATACCTGGCGAGTTCCTTCTAGGGAAATTCGACCAGTTCAGCCATGACGTGCACTACGACACTGACGGCAAGGTGCGCTTCTATGCGGACACGACCCGTGCTGGGCGAATCATCCGCGGGGAGCCGAAGAACCTCGACGGATCGGAATTCAATACGGAACGCGTGCAGTTCATGGCGGCTGTCATTGACTTCGGCGACGAATCGAGCGCCGATTTCGTCCACAACTTCCACGGAACCGCTAATTTCTTCTTCGCCAACGTCGACCAGAAGCTGGTCGTCAAAAACGGCGGAATCGTAGCCGGAGGAGGCCTGTCCGTCCCGAAACCGAACGCTGAAGGCGAGACGCTGGCCGACATCAACGGGATGACTGGAGACATCCAAACCGTAGGCAAAGTCAAGGGGGCCACGGCGGAGTTCGGTTCCGCCTACGTCAAAGGGGAAATGGAAGCCGAGTCCTTCTTCACGAACGGGGAGGTTTCCGCCGGTACGGTGCTTTCAGACGTATTGAAGGCGAAATCCTCCGTTTCGGATATCTACCGGCTCCCGAAAAAAGAAGGTACGACCTCCGCCGGGGTTGTACCTGCTGAAATAGACGCCAACTGCTACCACGAAACCTCTTCCGATTACACCCTGTCCGGCGACGTGGGCGACATCGTTTTCGTGGACAACACGGGAACGGATCAAATCAAGGTATATACCGGTTCAAAATACGATGGCGAAACCGGGGAATGGAAAAGAAAGTACTGCCTCCTGAACGCCGGATGCTGCGGGCAATTTATTTGTACGGGCCTTTCTTCCGGAAAGGACGGTAGCAGAAATTACAGCTGGGCACCGATGTTCAACGCCGTCGTGCAGGTGGAAAATTGACCGAAATCCTGAACGTCATCCAGAACGCGAGCCCGGCATTGGCGGCGGCCATCATCGGGCTGCTATACGCCGTGCGCGGGCAGAAGAAAGAGATTGAAGAACTGAAGAAGCGTGTGGACGACTACGACGCTCTCAAGCTCTCGGAGTCGCTGGCGAGAATCCAGACCGATTTGGAATGGATAAAGCGCAAGCTGGAGGAGGAATGATGGACAGGCTTTTAATCGGGCTTGGGATTTTTGCGGTCGTCTGCGAAATCGCTGGCATAATCTACCTGTACAGGATATGGAGGGGGGACGAATGAACTTCCGGCTGAAATCGTGGGACGTTT
>NZ_FUWU01000106.1 GCF_900167415.1 Fibrobacter intestinalis
TCCGCCAAGATGTTTTTCAAGAATATGGAATCCGAGGGAGTCAAAGTCCGCTTCGAAAAGCAACTCTCGGGCAAGAATCTCGAAGAAATCATCAGCAGTCTTTAAATTGAAACCGCCTATTGCTATCAGCAAGGATTTTTCTAAACGAGAATGGCGTTTTTCTCGGTTTTATGTCCTGCAGGCTTCGCCCGGCGCATTGAGACGAAATTCGAACCAGCAAAATCTCTTTGCAGATTGTTTAGGGCTGTTACTGGCCTAAATTTCATTCTCTTTTTCCGAGAACATTCCCAAAATTCGAATTTTTCATCGCCAATAAAATTATTTTTAATAAATCAAAGGAGTGTGAAAATGAAAGTTTCAAAACTATTGCCTGCGTTCTTCGCTTTTGCAGCGACAGCCGCACAGGCTACCATTTACGAAGCGGAAAGCCAAACATCCAGCAACACGGCAGCGGCCGTCCTTGACAGCGCGGGAGTTTCAGGCGACAAGTACGTTAATGCCAACGGTTTCACGTTCACGGTTTCCGTCGAAGAATCCGGCATTTATGATATTTCCACAAAAATCTGGGTCAAGCAATACGATTGGTTCAATACGGAAATTTCCGTCAACGGCAAAAGCGTCGGATCCTTCCTCACCAATTCCCCAAACAGCGCATTCACGACTTACATCCTCGAAACGAGTGCCAAGCTCAATGCGGGAACAAACGAAATCAAACTTTCCGGCGGTTCCACAAACATCGACTATCTTTCCGTGGAAATGCACCCGGCCATCGTATTCGACATCGACGGCACTCCCGTCACAGCGGGCGCAACCGAAAGCGCCTACAAACTCAAAGCATTCCTCTTGCAGAACTTCGGCAGCAAAACCGTTTCGGGCATGATGATTGGCGACAACGCATTCAACTACGATTACGGCAATATGAAGCTGATTGAAAAATGCGTTCCCAGCGATTCCTGCTCGTTTGAAGACGAAAAGACGACCTTCCTCGGGCAAGAGGACATTCGGCTTTTCAAGGAACGGAGCGGCTACAACCCGGCTCTCGGCGGATTTGACATGCTCTTCGCCGCCGGCGGCCATTCCGATGAAGGCTGGTTCATAGGCTATACCGAAAATAATGTGCGCATGGCCAAAGAGCTTTGGGCAAAAGGTGGCATTCCGGCATTCACCTGGCACTGGAAAGTCGGCACCGACACGGTATTCTACACCAAAAACAACGGTTTCAAAAATGCCGGATGCACGGAAGGCGTTCAAGCTTCTTCCGCAGAAAACACCTGCTTCAATTACACCAAGGCTTTCAAAGATTCCACTTGCCAAGAAATCAACCCGGCTTCCGACGAATACGCGCTCCTGATGGCCGACGTGGATAAGCTTTCCGCCCATTTTCTAGAACTTCAAGAAGCTGGCGTGGCTGCCATCTGGCGACCGCTCCACGAAGCCGCCGGAGGCTGGTTCTGGTGGGGAGTCGGCGGTGCGGAATGTTACAAAGCGCTTTACAAACTCGTCTATGACCGCATGACAAACACGAACGGCGTAAAGAACCTGATTTGGGTCTGGAACATCGAACGCGATCCCGCTATCGGCTACGACTTCGGAGCACTCAATCCGGCATGGTACCCCGGCGACGAATATGTGGATATTATCGGTGTGGATATTTACAACAATGCCAACGACAATTCCTCGAACGTTAAATACTTCAATAAAATGGTGGATGAGCTCGGCGCAAAAAAAATGCTCGCCTTAACGGAAAACGGACCGATTCCCGACGTGGACAGCATGCACACGGATGGATCCGTCTGGTCTTTCTGGATGCCGTGGTATAACACCTGGGGCTCGGGATTTTTGAACCAGACTTCCAATGATGTTTGGAAAAAGAATCTCGCCGATGACCGCATTTTAAAACTGGAAACCATGCCCGGCTGGGAAAACGTTTCCACTCAAATACCGACATCCTCCCAAGCGGGAACATTCCACATTTCCATTAGGCATAATCAACTGCACTTCACCCTGCAAGAAAGCGCGGACGTTCTCTTCTACACGCCCACGGGCAAACGCATCCAAAAAATTTCCGGCAAATTCACCGCAGGTGCGCACAGCCTCGACATTTCCAAGCTCTCCCGCGGACTCTACATTCTCCAAATCCGCGAAAAGGGCAGGACATTCTCCCACAAACTTCTACTTCGCTAAACAAAATTTCAAAAGGCCGGATTCTGAATCCGGCCTTTCTTGTGACAGCATCCCTCAAAACTCAAGCCGTTCAAACGTTTCGTAATGATCCGCGGTAAAATAAATTTCGCAGGAGTCGCCGTAAACGAGCCGCCTTGTTCCCCGATTTTCTCCGGAATAATCGACATCGCATTCCCGATAGTTTTCACCGGGGAACATTCCTTCTGCATTTTCAAAAGAATCTCCGCCCACCATCACGCCCAACTCCTGATACGGATTGAAATTCCACTTGGAAAAGCTTTTTCCCGATAATTCATAAAGCGTTTGAGCGGAATCCTTATCGACATAGATTTTCGGGAGCGCGCCGAATTTGCAAAGATAAGCGGCGACAGAATCCCTGGTCGTATAAAGCCCGGAAATTTCGACGCCTTCATAAATGGCCGAGAGCGAAGCCGAAGAGCTGCTGAGAATGAAAGCGGATGAACTGGAAAAAACAGAAGAACTGCTTGTTACAACGGCAACAGAACTCGAAGAATTTGCGGAAACAGGCGAATCTTCTTCCGGCGAAACCGTCGGCGAGCTGCAAGCGCAAAACGCCCCCAACAAAATCATTCCACAAATGACGTTTTTTATTTGTCCTTTCAAAACAAAACTCCTTTGGGCGAAAATTCTTTTGACCAAAACTAGATAAATTAGGGAATTATATAGAATATTCCTCCAAATTCTCACAAATAAAATTTTTTTTCAAAGCGTGGATTTCTTTTTCACAAGGGAAATTTCTTCTCGCAGACTGCGAGGTGCTCGCTTTCCCATGAGCCTTGGAAGCTCCGCTTCCTTTAGGCGGAATTGTCCCTTGCAGGGATACTTCAACTACGGAATCGGAGATTCCTAGTTTCAGGGATGCAGCGCCGCAGCGGGCGGAAGGGATAAGGGGGCTTCAGAGTTGACGCGTTGCGTCCGCGGCTGCGGCTCAGTAATGCCTGCAAGCAAGCTTGCGGCGCAAC
>NZ_FUWU01000105.1 GCF_900167415.1 Fibrobacter intestinalis
CCGGAGCGCTTGTACACGACGCACGCGTCGCTCGCTTGCGCATCCTTAGATATATCGCACTCCCAAGCGATTTCTTCCTGATAGTTGAAGTTCATCCGGATTTGCCGTAGGCGGTGGGGCATCAGGTCGTCCACCACGAAGGAATACTTTTCAATCCAGTCGTCCACGGCGATGGACGGCGCCGCGTAGCGTTCCACGTGGCGGATGGGCACGGATTTCGGGGCAAGACTCCCTTCCGGCGTAAGGCCGTCCACGCGCTCCCAGCGGTCCACCTTCACGCCCATCTTCGACCAGTCCGTGGAGGAACTGAAGCGGAGGGGCGAAAGTGATGCCACGCTCTGCATCTTATGCGTGGAGTTCAAATCGCCAGAATTGGCGAACAACCCTACGGCGCACTTGGCGTTTTCTCTGTCGCCCAGATAGTAACAGTTGCGGTTGAGCTTCGCTTCCGGGTTCATTTGCAGAGAGTCCAGCGTCGCCGAGTCCAGGAGAGCCAGGTTCACGAAGGGGCACTCGTAGAGGAAGTCCTCCATGAGGTAGGGGATGTATTCGGAACTTCCGGCATTGACAAGGGAGAACGTATTTGCATTGCCCAGCCATTTTTCCAAATTTTTCCTGTACAGGGGCATCATGTGGGATTCGGCGAGGTCCAGCATCCCGGCGGAAACGGCGGAGGCCACCGAAGCCGATATCCCCGCCGCGGCCCCGGTCGCTATCGCGGCGCGGGCGATCTTGTTGTACGGTACAGGAATCAAATCCGCGGCGAGCAGGGCCGCGCCGGCGGCAAGGGTGACGGTTGTCAGGCTGGATGTCCACGCTTCCGAGGCATGGGATGCGGCTTCGAACTCTTCCCTCCTCACGTCCACATCCGGATTCGTCAGCATCTTCGTGTGGCGCGCAAGCCCGATGTCCGTCTCGACAAGCGAAGAACCGTGGCCCTGAACGTTGATCCCCCCGAGCAGGCCTATGACGTAGCCGGTAAAGGCGTTCGCATAGTTGGCGGAAAAAGACTCCCCGCCATGAATCTGACAGGCCTGGTTTGTAATCGGGACTGTAATCATGTCGGGGATGAAAAAGGAGAGCGGGGTGCGCCAGCCGGATTTAGGGTCGGTGAAAGTCATGCTGTGCGCCCCGGCCAGCAGGCGGAACATCGGAAGCGAGTCCGGCTCGTTGACCAGGCCCTTCAGGGCGGAGATGTTGTTCTGGAGGCCTGCCGTGGGATCCACGTAATAGACCAGGGGATCCGTGGGCTCGTATTTCTCCAGAAACAGGGACATCAGCTCGCCGACGCCGTAATGAATGCCGGAGGCCGCCATCGACGAGGCCAGCCCCAGAAGCCCCACGGTCGAAGTTCCAAGATCGCTCCCCGTCGAGGCGAGGAAGAGGCCCAGCGTCCCGGATGTCGCGATTGCCCCGGTCACCCCTTCCCCCGTCGCCCGGATTCCATCGACCATGTCGAGCTGCATGTTCAACGCCCCGGTCCCCTCGTGCGGACTGTCAAGGGTGATTATCTTGTCCACGTCGCCGTAGTAATAGTTGCTGTTCTGCACGTATTCGCGGGCGACCACGCCGCCCATGCTGTGGCCGATGAGGATGTAGCGGGAGGGGATTTGACGGTAGAGGGCAGGGTTGCGACGAATGAGCTGAAGGGCTGATTGACCAGAATCATTTCTGCCAGTCTCCAAATCGTGAAAAACAGCCTTCACTTCCTGTGCTTCTTCAACAAGTGCACGGCGTTTGCCAAACTTCCCATCCCCATTCCACGTCCTATTTCCCAATTCTACAGCGTTTCTTATGGAGCTGTTCGCCGGATTGGAAAAGGAACGCCAGTTGTAGATGTAGGCATTTGAGGGATTGCACGCCTTACCGATGTCAGGCTCTTCAAAGATGTTGGTTCCTAGCCACTTGGTTATTCGATCTCCGTTATTGTAAGTACCAAGTGTAGCTCCATTTTCTAAAGCATTTCCTGCGTAGTAAGCTTCGGGGAGTGAAAAATCTACAGAAAATCCCTTGTCAGAGCCATAAGCCCCATGAAGCATTAGCACATTATAATTCTCAATAGCCTCCATCGGTTTCGGCTCTGACCAAGAACAACAAACCATCACAAGCAGCAACAAAAAATTTCTTTGTATTTTCATCCTTTACTCCAAATTAACAACAATTTCGTCATTTTCATAAAAAAACAAACCACCGCGCCACTCTATTCCCGAACAAGAAACCTTATTTTCGGCTAGGATACACAAATGCGCATTTGGCCGCAATACATCGCCATAAAAATTACCCACAGAAAACTTTATCGGAACTTCCAACGAATCGCTTTTATTTAGCAAAAGAACCGCTTCAAAACTATTTTTTCCGGGCGTAAAACAATACACGTCCTTGTTCCAAGCACGCACGTCATCGCAAGCCTCAATCCACTTCAAATAATAGGGCAGACGCTTGTATGTAAGCATCCTTGCCGCCGTATCCAGTTCCGCATACTGGCAGCTGTCACCCAGAGAATGTAAAAATTTATCCCCGCGGACTATGAAAAAGCCGTCAAGCCATTGTTTGATTGAAGTCGCCCGGAATTCTCCGACACAACCGTCAAATTTCTTCTTGATTTTCTTTTCATGCGCTTTTTCGCCCACCTTCCACAGCTTAATGGATTTCGAAACATCGCCGCCCCAAATAACAGAATCAGTCATTTGACCTCTTGCATAATTGTCCGGCTCACTATTGAACTTGTCTATTTCATTATTCAAAGTATCGCACCATCTCGGACCGTCTTCCTGCACCCGATAGTTATACACGCAAAGCCGCTGATGACCCATTCCGGAACGTTCTCCGTGATCTTGAATAAACGAACCCAAACTTTGCGTCCACGTTTGATAGGAAGACACAATCACTAAGGAGTCGTCAATAAAACCGACAATCCTTTCTCCTCCAAAGTCTTTTGACCACACTACAGGGCCTTCCAGCCAATCGGAACAGCCTATCAACAAAACAAGGATAGCAACCAACAATCGCCTTTTCACATTCCCTCCATCAAAAAGCTCGAATTCACCCCTTCCGCCGTCGCCCGGACGCCATCGACCATGTCGAGCTGCATGTTCAACGCCCCGGTCCCCTCGTGCGGGCTGTCGAGCGTTATCACCTTGTCCACGTCGCCGTGATAGTAGTCACTATTCTGCGTGTACTCACGAGCTACAACACCACCCATGCTGTGACCGATGAG
>NZ_FUWU01000104.1 GCF_900167415.1 Fibrobacter intestinalis
TACGCCATTTTCAAATGAAACGACATCGCGAATACTTTTTGAAATCGTCTTTTGAAAAAGCGACTGTTCAATCAAACCCGGCAAAGCCTGTTCCAAAATTCACAGGAAAATTGTTATGTCCCTTGACAAGAATAAGAACAATATATACCTTTTTCATGTCAAGTGGACAAATGTGGACAAACCAAGGAGTTTGATATGGAAAATTATTATTCTATAGCAGATGTTGCGAAGAATCTGAATGTTTCCATTAAATCTATTCGTCGTTATATTGCGGCACAGACGTTGCCATCTGTTAAAGTGGGTAATGTATATAGGATTCCCGAAAGTGCGATAGATGGGTTTCTGCATCCTGTGAAAAATAAAGTTGAAAAGGCTGTGCAACGCAAGATAATTCAAAAGAAAGTTGCTGATGATATAAATTGGGTTGATATAGCTTCTTGTTGGAGAAATATTAAGCTATCAAAAATGACTTTTGTTGATTTGTTTTGCGGAGCAGGGGGCTTAAGCAAGGGGTTGGAAATGGCTGGCTTGCTGGGGATTTGTGGCTTGGATTGGTTTGAAGAAGCCGGTATGACTTATCGTCGTAATTTCGATCATCCGTTTGTAAGTGGTGATATAACAACTCAAGAAAAGAAGGACGAATTTTATGCTACAGTAAAAAAACAACTTGGTAGAAGAAAGTTGAATATTGTTGCAGGTGGTTTTCCTTGCCAAGGTTTCAGTATGGCGGGAAATCGTATTGTTGACGATCCTAGGAATTCCTTATATAAAGAAATGCTCGAAATTGTGAAGACCCTGCAACCGGAATTTGTTATTTGCGAAAATGTCAAGGGACTTCGCAGTATGTTGGGTGGACAGGTTGAGAAAAAAATTATTGAGGATTATCGGGCAATCGGCTACGAAATGAATGTGACTACACTTTGTGCCGCTGATTATTACACTCCGCAGAAAAGAGAAAGAGTTATTTTTATTGGAAATAGAATAGGCCTTAAAAATCTGTATCCAAAGCCGATTCTAAAACCGTCTGAATATGTCACGACTGGAGAGGCTATTAAAGACCTGATGAAACATCCAGAAGACTCTGATTTTAACCATGTCCCGACAAAACACAGACCTGATATGGAAACTAGGATGGCAAAACTTCCTGAAGGGAAAAGTCTTTACGAAGGGTACTCTGACGCATGGAAAAAGTGTCCATGGAACGAAGCGTCTTGTACAATCAAGGAGAATCACGGTGGAGTCAACATTCATCCTAAGTTGCCGCGTGTTTTGACGGCTCGTGAAATGGCTAGACTTCAGTCGTTCCCCGATAATTTTATTTTTGAAGGCAAGAAAAATAAGCAACTTGTTCAAATCGGGAATGCGGTTCCTCCGCTGCTCGGTAAGGCTATCGGTCTTGCAATTCGTAAGGCTAAAAAAGACCTGTAAAAGAAAGGGCTTGACAATTTATTTCCTGCGAGATATATTTAACGCAGTTAAATTGTAATGAGAGAATATGTATGCAGCCGTCCAGAATTCCCAAAGCCCGACTTTTCGTTGTAAATGATGAAACGTTAAATTATACCCTACAAAATAATATAATCTCTGTCAAAACGCCCCAGCCAACAGGAGCGCAATGGCTTAAAACGATTGCCGATATTGCGGCGGATATGTTGCAAATAGAAAAAGGAGATTACATTTTTTTATGGGCTACTCGAAGCGAAACCTCTAAAAGTGAAATTTATGGGGTATTTCGCGTCATATCGTCTCCGTATTATAAAATGGATACTCCAAGCGATGAATATCCTTTTAAAATTAGAGTGGAGCGTGCTTATGAGTTTGAACGCCCTATCACCGAATATGAAGTGTTGAACAACCCCTTTTCGAAAAAAGTTCTTTGGAATGTTATAGGAAAGAAGGTGGCAGGGAAGTCAAGAGCCTCTTCACCGCTAACATTTGATGAAATTCGGCATCTCATAGAGTTGTTGATAGGAAAAAATGCCAACTATAGTTTTTTGCCAAATAATAAAAGCAGATATATTAATGTACGTTCTCCGCTTCATATAAATATTTCAAATAGAGGCAAAAATAGAAAATATCGCTCTCTTAAAGACTTGAATCCGAATAAACTATCTTATGTAAACACTGACGGCAATGTTCATTATGAAAAAATACTTGAAACATTGTTTAATCAAGAAATGACAAGGCGAAATAGAGACTTTTTTAGACCTTTGGGAATAGATGTCAGTGAAGTTGTGTGGTTTAGCAATTATTTGCCATATAGTATTGAACAGTCTGAAATGGACTATCTGATAATGACTTCTTTGGACGGTCTTGTTTTTGATAAAATTTTCTTAATAGAGTTTCAAAAAACATCCATTGATGAACCGCACATTCAAAGATCTTTATTGTATACAAAATGGATAAATGAGACACTTGCTTTGGGCGAATCAATAGCACAGCCGATACTAATCTGTTTCAATTGCCCCGATTTGCTAAATTGCGATAATTCCCGAAAACAAAACCTTGAGAAGGTTATTTCTTTGAATGAAAAGGAATGTAAAACCAAGAAATTGCAGGTTTACACCTATTCTATAAGGAATGGTCAAATGAATTTTGAACGAAAAAGATAAGTCGGCTATTCTATCAATTTCATCAGATTTTCCATATTGAATCGGAACTTATAACTATTACGATTTCGATGCACCTGGAATTCTCCGATGCTAATTCCGTTGTACTTGAGTGTGTTGCTATCGTTCCAGTCTTGAATCGTCGGCTTGGTGAAGCTGAAAAGCTCCTTTTCCCAGTTGAATTTGTGAAGTAGTTCTTGTGGGAAAATCTGATAGTCGTACTTATTCTTATTTTTTCGAATCCAAAGCATATAATCCGAATCGAAAAGGAACTTGGTGTAAATGGGCATCATTTCGGCCACCCGATTTAAGACCATATTCTTGAAAGAAACTTCATTGATTTCGTCACCTTCGCATAGATGACCAAAGTACTTTAGACAGGTGATGTTTCCTGGTTGGCCCACTTCGGGCGGGCAGATCATTTTTCCCGTATTTGTCTTTAGGGACAAGGTCTTGTTACCCTCTAAGATAAAGTCGTACGAACATTTACTTTGGTCGCCTCTCTCTCCTGGGAGAGAACCAGTATACATAGTCAGCCCTTAAAAAGTCACTTTGCGAACGCAAGATAAGGACGTTCGCATTTTTTGTTCATTCCGTTCCACAGAAGGCAAAAACAGTAT
>NZ_FUWU01000103.1 GCF_900167415.1 Fibrobacter intestinalis
TTCATGTTCTTCGCGTAATCCGGGCCCTTCGCCTTGATGGCGAGGAAGTTGGGCTTGGCGGAGAGCTGCACGAGCTTCGTCTCATCTTCCAAGAACTTCATTTCGCGAACGTTGAGTTCTTCTTTTTTGGGGCGTTCCCCACTTCGTGGGTCGGGCTATATTGCAAGGCAACCCGTGCGCACCTGCGGCACACCCGTATTGCTCTTGCAACGAAGCCTTGCTACCCTAAAGCATCAAATAAATGACGTCCGCAAGTCTTCGCCCTACGGGTCACTATCCCTAACGCTCAAAGTCATATACACAACGAACACTATATCCATAGGAATTACCAATCGTTGCAGCATTTAATTTAGCCGGATATTGTGCATAGAGAACAAAGTAATACGCCTTAGCTGCAGAATAATCCTCTGTAGTAGAACTCCAAAAAGTCGCATAATTTCCTTTATTATGACATTCAACAGAATTTATATTACACTCCCCAACAGGCAACGCAGAAAACATGAATGTATCCGAGCCATTACCGTTCTTATTCCAGCCACTGGATGACTTCAGGACACTCGCGTTCTCTATACCACCCACGGCCTCTATCAATGTTTCAAATTCCTCTTTTGAAGGCAAATGCCAGCGCTCCGGACAAGCCCCCCTGACTCTTCCTCCAGAAAACACACCACTGCAACTTTCGCAAATACTCCCCATAGCGGCCTGCCACCTATACAACCGTCCATACATTTCGCAATTACTGTTGTCTCTATCATAGCAAACGCTATAGGATATCTTATAATTCAAATTCTCTGCCATCCATCTCTGATTTCCGATTTTTACAGTCCTATATGTCTTACCATCACGGTAATCTGTAAGAATATCATTGACAAGTGTAGAACCTGTACTAGAAGACGAAATACTCTGGCTAGACGAGGAAGAATTATTTTGAGACGATGAAGACGATGTATTTTGACTACTTGAAGAGCTTATTACATAGGGATTCCATGGAACATCCTTAATGCACCGAATGGATGCCGCATAGGACTTGCCCAATGTCTGTAGATATGCAATTGCGGATGCGCTATTGAGCGACATTTCGTATGCACTAAGTCCATAAGCCCCCTCTTCAGAACTCCAAAAATAAGCACTTCGACCTTCATTAAGAAAACCTTTGCTTTCGGCCTTATAACCAGCGGGTAACGCAGCAAAGGCAAAATCGTCAGAGCCATTAATAATTGAGGCCTTGAGAATTTTTCCAGCAATGTTGCGCCCTCCTATCGCCGAAATTAAAGTTTCAAATTCGGCTTTTGACGGCAAATGCCATTCACTAGGGCAAACACCCTGAATTTTTTCCGAAGGCAAAGAACATGTATTTCCAAAGCCACAGGACTCCTCGGATTTATTCACAGCGGCAGCCCATTTATAAAGTCTTCCATACTTTGTACAATTGTCTTCGTCATTGTTGTAGCAGAAACTGCTGTCAGAGGCAAAGTTCAAGTTTTCCGACATCCAGGTCTGAGAACCAATGGTTACCGCTCCATAAGTATGCCCATCGCGATAATCTGTAAGCACCCCATTTGCAAATTTTGACCCCATACTTGAAGATGAAGTTTTCTTTGAGTTACTGCTTGAAGAAGCATTATCCTGCTTAGAGGAAGATGAAATTGTTTTATGACTGCTACTTGATAAAACGGTACTGCTAGACAAACCATCATTTCCACTAGAACTTGAGCTTCTTTCTTTATTACTAGAAATTCCTGAGCCCAAGGAATCTGGATTATTAATCATCTCATCATTTTTCGATGAACCACTTAATTCATCCGTATTATGCTCCGAAGACAAGCTGTTGTCAATTTGAGCGTTATCAACCCAATTTCCCATCGAGCAAACATAGGCTTTGTTTTCCGATTCATCCCAGAATACGGCTCCCTCGTTGGAAGCAGAACATTCTCCTAATTCCTCAGCCAACTGGACTATGGCTGTTGTGTCGGCGTCAGTTCCGTTATCATCGCCGCTGCCGCAACCGACAAAAGATGACGAAGAGATTAAGGCTATGCCAAAGGCAGCGCTAATCAATGAACTTTTTCTGATGATTGACGTTTTCATAGTTTTACCTCAGAAATTCCTCGATAATCTGGCTATTTTATTACATCTGGTTGTATGCTTTCTTTGCAAATCGGGCATAGTTGCTGACCCTTTTTCCAGCATTCTTCACATACAGGGCGACGGCATTCTATGCAAACAAGAACGGAATCACCCTCATGCAAGATTTTGCCGCACTTAGAACACTTATAGTTCTTATGTATTCTTGGCATACTTTTCTCCTTTACATTATTATGTTTAAAAGCCTTACCATTTCGTCAATAGATTTCCGCGATGCGGCATCCAGCGTTCTAAAATGCATCATGGCATTTCGAGCCACACGGACTTTTTCTAGCAACTGAACGAACAAACTGTAATCCAGAGACCCCATCTCCATTTTTTGCCAATTCTTAGAAAAAAGACTGATGAAGTCACTAAAAACAAACTTTTCCCCATAGGCGTCATTTGAAGGGAGAACCCCGAACTTGATAAGCCTATCGCGAATAAAGCATTCAATGAATTCAATTTGTGAGTAGGGAATGACTTTTTGCTTGTATAGAACGGCTATATCAAAGGCCGTAATCAAGCGCTTAACAAAAGTTCCTTTACTATCCAGCACCAAGATATACTCACTTTTTCCCAGGTCATCCAACACAGATAGCAGGCTACTATCTTCGGTGCATAAGGACATTTGTCCTTGCTCAACAAATTTGCGCACGGGCATTTCCAGCGATATGCTAGAAACCATCAAACGGCTAACAATAGATTGCAGGGAAACCACCCCAACAATATTTTCCCTCAACACCATGTTGTTCGGTTTCCGTTTGAGTACCAACAGCTGTGAAAAACCCTTGGACAGCATTATGGTGGTTGCCTTGGATAAAGGGGCCGTTTCCAAGACACAAGCCACATCTTCGTCAAGATTTATAAGGTTCTTTAATGTGTGGTCTGACATATAGTCATAAGCCTGTTCCTGTTTTTCCATAGGATTGCATCTCCATCGTTTACAGCGTTGGAGTTCCGCCCCTGCTCAACAAGGAACCGTGCCAAATTTTGTGAGGACGCAAAAAAGGCGTAGATCGTTGCATTTACCTAGTCGAGGCTCAGCATTGCCTAGTACGATAAATGCAAACGACCCACGCCCCAAACGGGCTGTTGCCCTTGGCCATACGACCAAGAACCGGTTGAAAAGCCGGTTACGACAAACTGAGATACGCCGCAAAACAGCATACCTGCGTGAGCGTTCGCCTTGTTCCCGTACAGGTGAAATTTGCTGATTTCGACTAGAGAACAAGAGCAAAAACTCTTTTACTCTTTAAAAATAACATAAAAACGAGAAAAAGCCCTAATAGTTTACAAAAAAGTTCTTTTTTTTGCAATGAAAACGGCGATTCTTCGCTATT
>NZ_FUWU01000099.1 GCF_900167415.1 Fibrobacter intestinalis
GGCTATACTGTTTTTGCCTTCTGTGGAACGGAATGAACAAAAAATGCGAACGTCCTTATCTTGCGTTCGCAAAGTGACTTTTTAAGGGCTGACTATATTAACCAAAGACAAGGGACTACACAATGAAAAAGAAGAATATTATCAATCTGATTCGCTATTACGCCGAAAAAAACGATCCCGCTTTCCGCGAGGAGGCATACGAAATTGCCCGGGATTTTGACGCTAGCGGCGATTTCCAGCTTTCAGAATACATCATGGCCCTTATGTCCAGCGCAAACGCCTTTGTGCCGCAAATGCACGAAGACCAGATGACCTTTTTCCGCAAGGTCGCCCCTTCGCACGATTCGCTGCCGCTCCCCACACCTATCGAAAAAGATATCCTTGGAATCATCAATGCCATCCAGCGGAATATGGGAATCAACAAGTTCCTTTTCCAGGGTGCTCCCGGAACAGGCAAAACCGAATCAGTCCGGCAAATCGCCCGCATTCTGGAACGCGACCTGTTCTGCGTCGATTTCGACACCATCATTGACAGCAAGCTCGGCCAGACGCAAAAGAACATCGCTTCGCTTTTTGACGAACTGAACCATTTTGCGCACCCGGAAAAAATACTCGTGCTGTTCGACGAAATCGACGCCATTGCTCTTGACAGAACCAATTCCCAAGACCTCCGCGAGATGGGCCGTGCCACGTCGGCCATTCTCAAGGGCTTCGACAACTTGAACGAACAAATTACCATCATCGCCACGACAAACCTTTTCAAGCATTTTGACAAGGCCCTCTCTCGCCGTTTCGATTCCATTGTCGATTTCAACCGATACACGCAAGAGGACCTGGCCGATATCGCAGAATCTATTTTGAATAATTTCCTGACCAAGTTCAAAATCGGCTATCACAACCCCCGCCTGTTTAGAAAAATACTCGGCTTGAAAAAGAAAACGCCTTGTCCAAGTGAAATGAAAAAAATTCTGCGAAACGCAGTCTGCTTCTGTGATGAAACAATCGAAGGCGACTATTTAGGTCGCATCTATGAATTGCTCACAGGCGACACGACCAACAATCTACATCGCCTGCATGAGCAAGGCTTTACAGTCCGCGAAATTGAAATTCTTTCTAGCGTGTCCAAAAGCCAAGTTGCACGATTCCTAAATGCGCCGCAACAAACAGCCGGAACATCGCCATACAAGAACGAAATCCCGCAACGAAACCAACGCAATCTATACGCCAAAAGACTTGACGAGATAAACCTTGCAGATGTTTATAAAAAAGGGGAAGATGAGGTGGTGTGGGACTGATTTTTCCAATGATCAACCCTTATCGCCACCCGACTTTTTTGGACTCGACTATGCAAGCGGGAATTCTTCTCGATTTTCGGCTAAAAACAGCAAAAAAAAAACACCGTTAAAAGTGATTTTTTCACTTTAGTGTTTGCTTTTTTGACAAAATTTTGTTAAATTATACAATACAAAAGAGAAATTTTCACAAATAAACGCGGACGGAAGATATGCTGATACGTTTTAATGTCAAGAATTTCCTCTCATTCGATTCAGAAGACCGTGCATCACACGATACTTCTAGTCAAGAATTTTCAATGATTCCGGGGAAAGTCCGCAGTAAAGAAGACCACGTCCTTAAATCCAGCAAGCAGAACCTGCTTAAATTCGCGGCAATTTACGGAGCGAACGCGGCAGGCAAATCCAACCTGATCAAGGCGATGGCGTTCTTTAAAAACTGCACTTTGAACGGGAGCGCCCTCCCACAGGACGCAAACCTATACTGCAAAACCGACCCGAGCAACAAGGACAAGCCAAGCTATTTTGAGGCGGAATTCATCGTCGGCGACGAAGCGTACGCGTATGGCTTCGAAGTCATTTTAAGTACCGGGATTTTTGTTTCTGAATGGCTCTGCAAGCTCTCGCCTACTAAAGAGGAGTATCTTTTCAAGAAAGAGGACGCTCAGCATAATTACGAATTCGGCGGGCCTCTCGCCAAAAACCAGATGCTCAGCGTTCTTGTTTCCAGTTTTTACGGGAGCAACGGTCTGTTCTTGAACTTTATCAACCGCACCATGGCCGGTTTTTACAAGACTAACCCACAGGCAGAAGTTCTGCGGACCGCCTTCAACTGGATTGCCAACAATCTGGATATCAACTATCCGGCGAACCCTCTTTCGACTTCTTCTTTCTTGGCAAACGAAGAAGCCCTTTGCCAGGCATCGAAACTTCTAAAGGCTTTCGGTACCGGGATTGAAAACGTGAAATCCGTGCAGGTTCCGTTGGAAAAAGTCGCTCCGTTCTTCCCTCCACTTTGGCTCCAGAACGTCGCTAAACAGATGGAATTGAGCAGCACTCCAAAGAACGATATTTTCATCAGGGACAGAAACGAGATATTCGTCGTTAAAATGGAACGGGGCAAAAGGGACAAGGCTTACTCCATCCAGTTCAAGCACAATTTCCAAAATTCCACCTTGTTCAAGATGGCCGAGGAATCCGACGGCACCGCCCGCCTTTTCGACCTTCTCGAAATCTTGCTCTCCAAGACCAGCAAGACTTACGTCATCGATGAACTGGACCGTTGTCTGCACCCATGTCTTTCATATCAATTCGTAAAGGCGTTCTTCGAATATTCCAAGAACCGCGATGTACAATTGATTGTGACCACTCACGAATCCCGCCTGATGGACTTTGACCTGCTGCGTCGCGATGAAATATGGTTTGTGAATAAAAACAAAAATGGCGCAAGCGACATCTATTCGTTGGAAGAATACAACGAACGTTTCGACAAGAAAATAGACAAGGCCTACCTCGAAGGGCGCTACGGTGGAGTACCTCTGTTCACTTCGATTTTCCCGATTGAGGAGGGCTAATGAGAGAGTCTAAGTCCTTTGGGAAAAGAAAACGTGAGGATTCGCCACAACGCGAAGTCAACATCAAGTACATTCTTTTGACGGAAGGAACCGAAACGGAACCGCAGTATTTCGAAGCCGTCGAAGAAAATAAAATCCAGCTAGGTATTCCTCCCATTATCAAAATACTCCCCTTGACACGGAGCTATGGCGAAGATTGCTGGAGCAATCCCAAAAAGATTTTGGACAGGCTGCTCCTGAATATCGAGGAATCTACATCCGACAAAATTTCGTACAGCACATTACTGAACGCAATGATTGAATGCTTGTATTATAGCGAATACCTAAGCAAACACAAGGAGAAGATTCCAGAAATCAGCCGCCTACTCGAACGCATTTACCGTGACATCCTAAAGGTATCGCCCGATGACTTTGTCGAAGACAAAGAAGCAACCGTAACGAAAGTGACGGAATTCCTCGCAAAAGAAAAACCTCGAATTTGCGAACTCATCATCAAGAACATTGGCGATGCCCTGAACGAACAGTCTATTCCATACGCACCGGAAATAGATAAAATTTGTCTAATTGTAGATCGCGACCCGATGAGTTTTACCTGCTCGCAGTTCGACTACGTAAAGGACACATGCATTGCAAATAACGTCCAGTTCTACATCAGTAATCCCGGTTTTGAACTGTGGCTATTGATGCATTGCAACAACTTCGCCGGCATGAAAGAAGACTTGGCTGCAAAATTTTCAAGTATGCAGCCGCCGGAATTCATAGACCACATAGAAACCCTTCTCAAACAAGAATTCAGCGGCTACAACAAATCCAAACTGAAAACGCAGCCGTTTATACAAGCCATCGATACCGCTATTGCTAACGAGAAATTGTTTACAGAGAACATTGATGCGTTAAAGAACGATATAGGATCAAATGTCGGATTGCTGATTCAGGAAATGAGAGGATAAACAAATGATTCTCAATAACGATCCGCTAGGTCTTTACAGCACCGACATTAAATACGAAGGTTCTACTAGAGCTACGCAAGATTGCATAGACGATTTAATGAACCGTCTGTACGGAATTCGTAAAATCAAGGAAATGACAATCCTAACCCATGGCGAGCATCATGCACTTATGCTCACTTTTGAAAGCGAAGATTATATCGTTTTTATTAAAAGTGGATTGACTTCAGGATATCTTGGCGAAGGTCCAAAAGGAACATCCCTTATCATCCGCCTCGCGGAAGAATCCGGAATTCCCATCAAAGAACTTAACATAACCACTGCATTACTAAAGAGAATCAATTCTTCGCGAGCAACGCAAAAGGACATCGAATTTATCAAAAGCAAAGGCAAAGAAAGTTTTAACTATGAACGACTCTGTCTAAGAATTGTCAACAAAGAATACGTTCAACGGGCAAAAGACACCTTCAAGAAAAACAAGGATATTATTTTCGTTAAAACCGAAGATGAAAAGACAAAAGATGCCGTTGAGATTGACAGGACCAAGGCATTAAAGATGCTGCAGGAAATTCATGAAGCTGTAACTAAATCTAAGAACTCAAACATTCTGTCTGATTTCGGAAACATTTCTTCAATTCTATCGTTCATCAAGAGTTTTCTATGAAAATATTAAATCTTTGCACATTAGCCGGATTCCCGCCATTCTTTTTTGAAGAGATGGAAAAGCACACAGAGCTACTATTAAACACAGAATCCTCAGATGAGTTGATTGAAAATCCTGTATTTCAGGAACTGATTGAACGGCTAACTGAATTTTCCAAAGACTGCAATATTGTCGGTTACCATTACACAAGAGCAAACAAAGAAGACATCCTAAAAGAAGGACTCAAATCTAGAAGCGGGCAAGAAATAAGAGAAACTTTTTTGTCCCGCTATAGCGGCCTATTCACAGTAGAAGAACTCGAAACCATTAAGAAATTATGGGATGCGTATTTCGACAAAATCCAGAAATCGTCTCGCGACAACTATATCTTTTTTAATCTTACCACAGAAGCTCTTTCTAATAGCGGAGCAGAACCTCTACTAAAATATTATGGTGGAGAACAAGTGTATATGCCTTTACAGAGAGAATTCACTATCGCACAAAAACTCCGAGGTATCGGGACTCCGCTTTTAATTAGTCCTCCCTTAAAATCCCGCCCAGCCCGCATAACTATTGGGAAAAACTGATTTCTACCCTGTGAAAATATTGCAAGGTTTTCTAAAATATGA
>NZ_FUWU01000098.1 GCF_900167415.1 Fibrobacter intestinalis
GTCGGAATTTCGTTCGGCGACAAGAGGAAAAGGGATTTGGACAACGCCTTGACTTCCGTAATGGACCTTCTGAAAGATTCCGGGCTTATAGCCGACGACGACTGGAGACGCGTCTGCCGGGTCGTTTCCGAGGTTCTGGACATAAGGGAACATTACGCCATTGTGACGATAGATCCGGCGGATATTCCCAATTCTTGCAAAAGTGGTCTTTAAAGTGAGCATTTTATTTTTGAAAACAATGGAAATTGGGTGTAAAACCAGCTATCACATTGGAAAGCGTAGGACAACAAAGGAAAGTCGCGAAGCCTTTAATTTAATGGCGTTCCGGCTTGTTTTTGCATTTATGTTTAGTTTTCGGCAAAAGTTGTTGTTATTCTATGCTGGAATACATCCGTTTTGGCAATCGCGAAATCAAGTACTTGGCCATTACGAATTTTGACGAGTGGTACTTTTTTGACGTAAAGGATTTTGTGCGCTATTTTGCATCGAAGTCGAATCCGGTCTATGAGCAGTTCCAAAAATTCGAAGCGAACCAGATGAGCGGAAACAAGACTTCCGATTTCTACAACGATATCGCAAGGCCCGCCATCGACGATTTCCTTAAAACCTGCGACATCAACGTCGTCCGTTTTTCCCTTGCGGATGTGGCGATTCAAGCCCACGACAATGATGACAAACGCGTCATTGCGAGCGATAGCGAAGCAATCCATTCAGGCTCCTCTGCGAAAGCAGGAGTAAATGGCGAGAAACAACTTCTCCCGCTTTACAAATTCCTCTCGCCCGAAACCCTCCTTGCCAAGCCCTTCGCCAACGACAGCAACAGCCTGAACAAAAACTTTTACGCGGAACTTTTGCACATCATCGGCCTCGAAGAAGTCAAGGACGGCGGCAAGAAAATCATCAGCCGCAAGAAACCCGCCAATCGCGACAAGGCAAGCCTTTTAGAAAGCGCCATATACCAACTGGAAATGGACATTCCCGACGAAGCCCGTTGCGAATCCATGGCGCTTCGCCTTTGCATTACCTGGGTGAATCGCTTGCTGTTTTTGAAACTGGTGGAATCTCAAATATTGATCTACCAAAAGGGCGATGCCGCTTACCGGTTCATGAGCATCGACAAAATCCAAAACTTTGACGAACTGAATATTTTCTTTTTCAAGGTGCTGGGCAAAAAAATCGAAGCCCGGGACAAGGCAATTTTGGAACGCTATCCCAACGTGCCTTATCTGAACAGTAGTTTGTTCGAACCCACCGAAGACGAAGACAAGTTGAAAATCCGGGGAATCCCCGACGCGCCCATGGAAATTTTCAATAGAACCGTGCTCAAGGACGAGCGGGGCAAACGGGCGAAGTGTTCCATGCACAATCTGGAATACATCTTCCGTTTCCTCGATGCCTACGACTTTGCCAGCGATTCTCAAGGCGGCGTCACATCCACCAGCAAGACTCTCATCAACGCTTCCGTTCTCGGGCTCATCTTCGAAAAAATCAACGGTTACAAGGACGGCAGCTTTTTTACGCCCGGCTTCATTACCGACTATATGGCCCGGGATGTGCTGGAAAGATGCGTCGTCCAGAAATTCAACGAGACGAAAAATTGGAACTGCAAGAATTTGGACGAAGTCTCCGAGAAAATCGACGACGTGGAAGAAGCCAACAAAATCGTGGACGATATCCGCATTGCCGACATTGCTGTAGGTTCGGGGCATTTTCTGGTTTCGGCACTTAACCGCATGCTCGCCATCAAGTCGCAGCTCAACATTTTCCGCGATGTTCACGGCAAGCGAATCAAACGTATGGACTTGGAACTCAAAGTCGATAACGATGAACTCTCTGTTGTCGATGACGAGGGCGAACCCTTTGAATACAAGCCCGGGAATCCCGAACGCCAACGCATTCAAGAAGCGCTGTTTCACGAGAAAAGGAACATCATCGAAAATTGCCTTTTCGGCGTGGATTTGAATCCGAACTCCGCGAACATCTGCCGTTTGCGTTTGTGGATTGAACTTTTGAAGAACGCCTACTATACCGAAGAAAGCGGATTCACGCGGCTGGAAACCCTTCCGAATATCGACATCAACATCAAGGTGGGGGATAGCCTCCTCTCCAAATATCCCGTGCAAAACGGGCGGGTCATCGCCGACTATCTCACTCATGACGAACGAGCGGACCGCAAAAAGGACAGCCTGAAAAATGCCCTCGTCGAATACCGCAACTGCGTGCAGGAATACAAAGCCGGAGGAACGCAGAATTCCAAAATCGCCCTCCGTCAAAAAATCGCCAGCTTAAAAAGCCGCATGGTAGAAGAAGGCGTGCTGGAAATGTTCGAGGAATACGCAAACAAGACCGACGACACCATCGACTTTTCCAATTCGCTGGAATGGATGTTCGAGTTCCCCGAAATCCTGGATGACCAGGGACGCTTCGTGGGCTTTGATGCCGTGATAGGGAATCCGCCGTATATACAACTGCAAGCAAATAATGGTCTTTTGGGTTCGCTGTACGAACAAAGGAACTATAGCACGTTCTTTAAGCAAGGTGATTTGTATTGCCTGTTTATGGAACGAGCGTATGCGCTTTTGAAAAATAACGGTCAATTTGGATTTATTAATCCCAATACTTGGTTGCAGTCAATCTCTTTTAGCCCTGTTCGATTATTTTTAACTTCGTATTTTCGATGGAATAAAATTATTCTAACGCATAAAGTTTTTGCCGAAGCAACCGTTGACACCCACTGCCTATTGTTTACGAAATCAAAGGAACAGTGTGATTGCTCCATTAGCCGAATAGATGCGGATGGTAAAATAACGCCGTTGCATACAATTAAGAAAGAAGGCATAAGCCAGACAGAAAGAATTATAAACATTGAAATAAATCAAGATTCTTTGTTGTTGATAAAAAAGATTGAGGCATCTTCTAAACCTCTCACAGAATACTTGGATATTTATAATGGAGTAAAGCCATTTGAAAAAGGGAAAGGAACCCCGCCCCAAACAAAGCAAATCGTTGAAGAAAAGCCATATGTAAGGGACGGTGATAAACCAGACGAAAACTGGTCTCCGTTAATGCGCGGAAGTTTAATGCATCGCTATACAAACTTGTGGAATGATAACTATTGGATATTGTACGGAAAATGGCTTGCTGCACCGAGAGATAAAAAGATTTTCGAAGCTCCTGAAAAAATTATTGTTCGGCAAACGGGAGATTCTATTATTGCGACAATCATTGATGCTGGCGTTATTTGCCGAGATAATTTGCATATATGCATAGCTAAATCAGAAAGTTTAAATTTGAAATATATTTTGGGCGTGCTGAATTCTAAACTGATTGATTTCTTCTATACATTTATAAATCCAGAAAAAGGGGAAGCTCTTGCGCAAGTAAAGAAAACTCATGTTGAAGCACTTCGTATTCCTGACGCTACGGAGCAACAGCAAAAAGAAATTTCGTATCTTGTAGAAAAAGCCCTGATTTTACGAAAAGAAAAGGTTGATGCCGATATAGCGTCGATTGCGATGGAAATTGATAAGAAAGTTTATGCCATTTTCAACCTTTCCCCGGAAGAAATAGCTATAATAGAAAACATGATTTCTGACGCATGTAATATGTTCACAACGACCTTGGCATTTCCGTTCACATACGATGAAATCAGCACCTTTTGCAACGACAAAGCCTTCATCATCACGGAAAATGCAAATGCCCAAAAAGACATTTCCGCGAAGTGTCATCCTGAACGAAGCGCAAGCGTAGTCGAAGGATCCGGTGCAGAAATGCCCGCCAATGTCATTGCGAGGGAAGCGAAGAATCCAGTGCAGGTTCCATCCTGAAGCCCCTTCTCGCAATCCTTAACTCAAACCTTGCAAAACTCTGGATATGGTACAACTGCCCCGAACTCATGGGCGGCACCCGCGAAATCCGCAAAGTCTATTTCGAAAACATCCGCATCCCCCTCGACAACCCCGAAATCTTGCAAGAACTTGGTGCATTAGCCGAGGAAATCATTGTGGCCAAGAAAAGCGGCGAGTCCTCCGCGGGATTGGGGGCTGCGGACAAAAAGTTGGACACAATTGAGGTCCGTACATGCCCTATTACTCCTTATCACAGATAGCCAAGGCGCTGAAAACATATCACGATTTGAGGTCGGTCTCCCGAACGGTCCAGGCGCTAGGCTATCCGACAAGAGCCCGCCTTTATTTCTGGATTCACGAGTAAGGAAAGGTCAAGACAAGAAAGGGGAAATGCAGCTATAAAAACACTTGGGAGCACCCAAGGAATCCTCCGGCAAATATTAAATTGGAGGCGATTCGAAGATGTTTCGAAAAAGTCGAGAAAGTTGTAGATGTCGCCGAGGGACTCGGGTATTCGACTGCCAGCATCTATAAATGGAGACGCCTGTATCTGACAAAAGGAGCCCTGGCCTTGCAAAGTTGCAACCGTAAAAACCCAAGAGGACCTCTTGAAGAGGGGAAGGACGATTTTTCCTCCGCCGAAGTTTCCGCACTGAACAGGAAAGTCCGCGACCTGGAGATGGAAGTGGCCATCCTGAAGGAGACTTTGAACATATTAAAAAAAGACCCCGGCGTTGACGTTTCCGCCTTGAGGAACAGGGAAAAAACGGAAATCGTCAACGCCTTGAAAGACCGCTTCGGACTTGGCCAACTTCTTGCCCGGCTTGACCTGCCCCGCAGCGTATTCTATTACAACCTGAAGCACGCAAACGACAGGGCGATTAAGGACAGGGATTCCCTTGAATTTGTACAGATAGCCTTCCAGGCATCCAAGAAGAGGTACGGTTACAGAAGGATCCGAAAGGTATTGAAAGACGAGGGAAGGACCTTGTCTGAAAAAGTCATCCGGAGGGTGATGCGCGAGAACGGACTTGCGGCCTACCGTCCCAGAAAACGGAAGTACAGCTCGTACAGGGGCGAAATTTCGCCCGCGGTGCCCAATCTGATAAACCGCGATTTCCATGCCGACAGGCCCAATGAGAAATGGCTTACGGACATCACGGAGTTCCCCCTTTCCGACGGCAAGTTGTACCTGTCTCCGATGATAGACTGCTTCGACGGAAAACCCGTATGCTGGACTATAGGCGAAAGCCCCGATTCGAGGCTAGTGAACCGAATGCTGGACAAGGCCTTAGGGCAGCTCCACGACGGAGAAAAGCCGATCGTGCATACGGACCGGGGATGCCATTACAGATGGCCGGGATGGATAAAGCGGATGAACGATGCGGAGCTGAAACGGTCAATGTCGAAGAAAGGCTGCTCTCCCGACAACTCCGCCTGCGAGGGCTTCTTCGGCATCGTAAAGAACGAATTGTTCTACAATCGTGACCTGGCTGGCGTCACCAAAAACGAATTCAAAAAGGAACTGAATGAATATTTGGAGTGGTTCTGCAAGGATAGAATAAAGATGAGTCTTGGCGGAATGAGCCCCGATGATTACAGAAAAAGTCTAAATTTAATCTAACTAATCTGTCCAAGAAAAAGTCCGCAGCC
>NZ_FUWU01000097.1 GCF_900167415.1 Fibrobacter intestinalis
CATTCACGTTTCTCCATTTGCCATTCGGTTGATGGCGCGCCTTGCGCAATACCTCTCGCAGGCCTTTTTCCAGTCCCTGATGGGCTTTCCGGAACGGTCCTTCCAGCCGCGCTCGGTGCAGAGTTCCCACCACTCGCGGGCGTCGGCATCGGAGAGCCTTGCGGCCTCGGCGAAGTCGTAGAGCTCCGCCGTGGAGGGCGGGGGGATGCGCTTACCAGTTGCGCACCCCTCCGCCGGGCTTTTAGCGGAAACTTTGGGGGGTGCGCCAACACCCCCGGCGCGCGCAGCTGCCACCTGCGTTGCGCTTGCCGCGGAACCGCCAATGTCAGGAGGATCGAGTTTCTCGGCGGATTCACCCGCGGCGGTTGTGGATTGAGTCTTGCGGGGTCTCTTTCTTTCCGCGTCTTTTGCTCGAAAATTTTCCACGTCAGCGATAAGCTCTGCCGCAAAATCATTCATTGCGGGGTTGTAATAGGCGAGAGCCTCAGCAAATGCCTTTACCCAAATGACCAGCTCTTTGTCATTTCGCGAAAGGACCTCACCTAAAAAACGAGCCACTGGCAACTGAACTGTGGACAGCGATTTCATTTTCCGAACTTTTCCAAAATCGCATTACTGGCAAGTGCGCCCTTTGTCATAGGCACCCCTTTTTTTTCAGATTCCGCCTTGGCTCTTTCCAGAGCTTCCGCGGCGGCGTAAGTAACCGCTATCTGTTGTCGTTGAGATTTTCTCATTTTTTCTTGATTCATACTCTGAATATATCAAGATTTTCTCAAATTGTCAAGAGTTTTAATAAAGATTTTCAAAAATTTTTTGAGATTTTCTCATTTCTTTGTATTTTTGCAAAGAGGTTTGCAATGAATATCCAAGCATTTTTAGAAAGAACTCACCAAACAGGCACGGAACTAGCAGCCAAACTTAACGTCGATGGTTCGGCTGTGTCTAACTGGTGCAAGGGAAAAAATACGCCGAAATATACAGTGTGCCTGCAATTGCTAAAAATGGGAGCGAAAATTGAGGAAATCTTTGACGAAGAGGCCGCTGAAACAATAAAAAAAGACATTTTAACGCTTCAAAATACCTCTAAAATGACGGATAGCGATTGCGAAGAAATCGTTAAAAGAGGAATGGCTAAACTTTTATTCCAAGGGAATCAAACGGAATCCAACGGAATTTGACGGAATCCGTTGTACATACACTCATACATTCATACATTCATTCACGCATCCAATAATAACCACTCTCTCCATTAAGTAGAATTCTGTATATAAGCCCCTCTACTCTCTTTTTCTTTGGTTCTTTCTTTTGCCGGAGCAAAAAGAGCCGAGCCGAGGGGATTGGATAAAAGTAAAGAAAAAAGCTTGACAATGATTTATAAAATATATATATTGTATCTATGATTAAATGGAACAAAGACAAAGAACAGAAACTTCTTGACGAGCGCGGAATAAGCCTAAGCGATATTTCGGAAATCATTGAATCCGGGAACGTTCTGGACGAAGTCTTTGTCCCTAATCAAAAAGACCATCCCGGTCAAAAAATGTTCGTTGTCGAATACGACGGGGACATTGCCTGCGTTCCGTTCGTAAAGGACGATGCGGGAAACTTCTTCCTGAAAACGGCCTTCTTTTCAAGAGTGGCCAGAAAAAAATTTGGAGGCGAAAATGACGACTAAATTCATCAACGAGCCGTTCGACGATGAGGAACGGCAACTCATGGAGGCCGTGGAAAGCGGGAATTTCCAGAGCGTACCCAAAGAGGAGTTCGAGGCGACAATGCAGGAAATCAGGGACGGAGCCACCGCCAAGGTGATTTCCATCCGCATGCAGGGCGAAGACCTCCGGGGTATCCGCAGGATAGCCAAGGATGCCGGGATGCCATACCAGACGCTCATCAACAGCATCATCCACCGATACGTGAACGGCGGCATCTCGTTCAAGGTGCCGGTGTAGGGCGCATTCACGGATTTCATGAGTCCGCCCGGCTGGGCGGGCTTTTTTATAAAAAATCATCGTCCAATGCAACGAGCAGCGACGCTTGCAGCGGCGTTTTTTGCATTTTTTTTGAAATTATTCAACTTTATGTAATAAAAATACTTGACATAGTAAATAAAATAATGTGTATTATAGACATGAAAGCAAGAGAAGTAAAGAAGATGCTTGAGGATGCAGGATTCAGACTCGCTCGGATACACGGTTCGCACTGGATATACGAGAAAAAGGGATTCCCGCCGATACCGGTTCCGGACCACGGCGGAAAAGACCTTAAACCGGGGACGCTGAACAGGATTCTCAAGATGGCGGGACTCAAATAGGGTCCCCGCCCTTTCTTCCCTAAAAAAGGAGTCATCATGAACTACGTTGCAAGATTCTTCAAGGACGGCGATGGCATCGGCGTGGAGTTTCCGGACGTTCCGGGGGCTTTCACCTGCGCCGACAGCATGGAAGAGGCCAAGCAGATGGCAAAGGAATGCCTCGACGGGGTGCTTTCCGTAATGCTGGACAGGCGCGACCCTCTCCCGGAAGCAAAGACCAAGGCTGACCCGAAAAGGCGGCTTTTCCCCGTGTTCGTGGACGAGCGTCTGGCAATCGCCTACTCCGTGTTCGAGGCTCGCCGGGGCAAGTCCGCCGCCGAAATCAGCCGCCGCATGGGCATTTCCAGACAGGCGTACCAGCGCTTGGAGGACCCCAAATCAAGCCTTTCCGTATCTACGCTCATCAAGTTGGCCGACGCCCTCGGCAAGAAGCTTGAAGTGCGGCTGGTGTAGGATACGGCACTTCCCTCATGCGCGCCCCTTTTCCGGGGCGTTTTTTTTGCCTTTTTCGGTGTTTTTAGGAATCTTTCGGAATCTTTCGGGGTTTTGCCCATCCTTGCCCGTTCAGGGGCTAATTTTCAGTTGATGAAAAAGAACTTGAGGGACTTCACCGACTTCGAGCCGTCGCTTTTCCGGCGGACTCCGGAGGGATACCTTACCGGCCGCATCCGCGTCACTGGGGCCGGCGTCTTCTCCTATCGCGGGGATGGCGGCACCTTGCGCAGGCTTCGCCCTGTGAAAGTGGTGGGCGATGCGGAAAGCTTCGGCACGCTGAACGGAAAACCCGTGACGCTGCTGCATCCGTCAGACGACGTGACGCCCGACAATGCGCGCAACCTGTCCGTTGGATTTTCGGGCACTGACGCGGAATGGGACGGCCTTAACGCCTACGTGACCATTACCGTGACCGACAGGAAGGCGATAGACGCCATCGAGTGCGGCGACGTGGAGGCTGTTTCCTGCGGATATTCGGCGGACATATCGCGCGAAGGCGGCAACTGGCAGGGCAGCGAATACGACGAAGTCATGTCGTGCATCCGCTACAACCACATCGCGCTGGTGAAGGCGGGCCGCGCCGGGGACGGGGTGAAGTTCAGGATCGGCGACAACGCCGACGCAATGTTTTTTGAAACCGACAACCGCCGGGAGTTCCCGGAAGGAGAAAAGATGAAGACGATGATTATCGACGGCGTGCAGTGCCAGGCCGACGAGGCGGTCGTGGAACGCGTCCAGAAGCTTGAAAAGGCCTTGAAGGACGCTTCGGACAGGGAGGCTGGCTTCAAGTCCGAAATGGACAAGGCGGTGGCCGCCCGCGACGCCGCGACCGCAGAAGTGGAAAAGCTGAAGGCCGAACGCATGGACGACGAGGCCATTGCAAAGGCCGTTTCCGCAAAGCTCGAACTGGTCGAAAAGGCCAAGTCCTGCGGATGCGATGTTACCGCCAAGGATTCCGACGATGACATCCGCAAGGCCGTCATCAAGAAGGCGTTCGGCGACCGCATGGACGTGGAAGGCAAGAGCGCAGAATACGTGGCCTCGGCTTTCGATTCCGCCGTGATTTCGCTCGGCGATTCCGCCGGAAAACGGAAACAGGGCAACGGCCTCGAATCCGGCTTCAACGTCTGCGATTCGGATGACCCGGAAAAGGCGTACGCCGACATGTGCGGAAAACTCAACGGAACTAAAAAGGAGGGATAGGCCATGGCTTATTCAGGAAACCAAGTGGGGGCTCCGGGACTTCTCTTCCCGTTCGTGCTCCATTCCATCGAAACTGGAATCCTCCAGGATTCCAAGGACTCCGAAGGCGGCTTCGCTCTCTGGGGCAAGAAGGGCGAGACCGGCAAGGTCTATGCGGCAAAGCCCGAAAGCGACGGCATCCTTCTGGGAATCGCCCAGCGCACCACCGTCTGCGACGGCTACGACGAGGGCGACGCCGTGAACGTGGTCAAGAAGGGTCGCGTCTGGGTGAAGGTCAAGGGCGAAGTGCTGGCCGGACAGCCCGCATACGTGGACGACGGCAGCGGACTTCCTACGGCCACCGCCGGAACCGCCATCGCCGGAGGCTACTTCAAGTCCAACGCGCAGGACGGCGAACTCGCCGAACTGGAAATCGCATAAGGAGGAATCAATGAAATTTACAGACTCGCAGCTCAACGACATCCGTCGGCTTTTCAACCAGATAGCCACCGAGACCTACGGCCTCGAACGCGAAGCCCTCAAGGCCACCGCATTCATCCCCCGCCAGAGCGGCGTCGGCGAATGGGCGGATTCCTGGACGTACAAGGTCCTCTCCGAAATGGGCATCGCCAAGTTCATCAGCGACTACGCCGAGGACCTGCCGCCCGTTTCCCGCGCAATGGAACTCAGGACGGTCACCATCCGTCAGATTGCGGACAGCTACGGCTATTCCGAGGCCGAGGTGATGCAGTGGCTCACCGCCGGCATCGACCTCTCCCGCGACGACGCCGAGACCGCTCGCCGCAAGATCGACGAGAAGGTGGACGAGGTGCTTCTTGTCGGCGACAAGTCCGTTGGCATCGAAGGCCTCTTCAACAACTCCAACGTGACCCCGGTCGCCATCGCGGCGGGCGCAAAGGGCACCACCGATTTCAAGTCCAAGACAAAGGACGAAATCGTGGAGAGCGTACAGGCGATAATCGACGGCGCGTACGCCCTGAACGGCGGCACAGTCGTACTCGACACCATCATCCTGCCGCACGGGGCGTTCAGCCACATCGCGACCGCCAGCGTGAGCGCCACCGATTCCACCACCATCCTGAACCACCTGAAGACGGTCTTCCGCGAACAGGGAATCACGGACTGGCAGGAATCCCGCAAGCTCGACGGCATCGGCGAAAACTCCAAGGACCGCGCCGTCCTTTACAAGAAGGCTGCGAACGTTGTCTCCTACGTCCTGCCCATCCCCTTCCGCCAGAAGGCTCCGCAGGAATGCGCGCTGCACTTCAAGGTGCCTTGCTACGCACGAATCGGCGGCACGGTCATCAAGAACCCGAAGGCCATCGTTTACGCCGACGGCGTGTAGTTTCTTTCTTAATCCGGTACTCCCTTGGGGGGGAACCCCCATGGGTTCCGGATTTTTGACTGAAAATTTTTGACATAAATTAAAAACCGGAGAACGAAAATGATTGTTACAAACAAAACAAGACACGCGGTTGTTTACGGTAAG
>NZ_FUWU01000040.1:0-5294 GCF_900167415.1 Fibrobacter intestinalis
ATGCCTGCAAGCAAGCTTGCGGCGCAACATTCGCCTTGCACGCTTTTGCAAAGGCTCCCTTCCAGGGACAATTCGTCTAAAAGAGTAAAACTCTTAAGACTTCATGGGTGGCCCCTTTTCCCTTCACCCTATCCCCCGCCACGCTTGGCGGTGGGAAATTTTGGATTCTGGGGCGGAATGAGATGTGTTACGTCGCGAGAGGGGATATAGTCTTTTTCACAAGCTGAACTCCCTTTTAAAGAGGAACGTTTTTTCTCAAAGTGATTTTTCTCGCGGGTTGCGAGGTGTTTTGCATTCTGGCTAGCCGTTTCTCCTATATTTCCAACTCCCGACTTTCAAATAAGCCTTCTAATTTTGGCTTGTGCAAGGAAGCTTTGCTTCAAATTACTCGTTTTCTGTAAATCTCTCGCTCTTTTTTTAAATTGTCGCCATGCTATTGAATTGGGAAACTCTTCTTTCGGCGACCCGTTTTGGGCATCCGGCCAGTTTGGATCCGAACCGTTCCGATTTTCACCGGGATTACGACCGCATTATTTTTTCGACGGCGTTTCGCCGATTAGGGCGCAAGACGCAGGTGCATCCGTTTTCGGTCAATGACCATGTCCACAGCCGATTGACCCATTCCATCGAGGTTTCCAGCGTCGCTCGCAGTTTGGCGATCACCGTTTTCAACGAAATCAAAAACGAGTTCCCGAAAAATTTCAACGCCTACCACTTGGGGACTATTGCGCAGTCCGCGGCTCTCGCCCACGACATCGGCAATCCGCCTTTTGGCCATGCGGGAGAGGCGGCGATTCGCGACTGGTTCAAAAAGAATCGGGACTCTGCGCCGCTCCGGGATTTTAGCGACAAGGAAATGAAGGATTTTGAAAATTTTGACGGCAATGCGCAGGGCGTTCGGATTCTTTCGAAATTGGAATATCATTTTCTGGACGGGGGAATGCGCCTGACTTATCCGACTGTCGCGTCGATGATGAAGTATCCGTATCTTTCTTGCTATGGAACGCCGGCCAGCCTGTTTCAGACGGAAGCGGACGATTACCGTGCCATGGCCTACGTGCTTGGAATTCCGGAAATGGAAAACGGCAAATGGATGCGGCACCCGCTCAGCTACTTGGTGGAAGCCGCGGACGATATTTGCTATTGCATTCTCGATGTGGAAGACGCTATAGAGCTTGGCATTCTCCAGTTCGCCGATGTCCGGAATATGTTCGAATATCTTTGCGGTCCGCAAGTGGATATCGACAAGGAATACAATGAAAGCGGACAGAATTTTCGGGATTTTCTTTCGAGCGTCCGGGGGCTTGCCGTCCAGAACCTGATTGACGACGTGGCGCAGGTCTTTGTGAATCATTATCCCGAAATCATGAACGGCGAATTGCGGGGAACCTTGCTGGACCTTGCCGATTCCGATGCGGTGAATGGAATCCGCATTGCGAAAAGGCTCGGCAGGGAGCGCATTTATCCGGATCGCCGAAAAACAGAGCTGGAAGTGGGCAGCTATACGACCCTCAGTACGGTTTTGGATGCTTTTGTGAGCGGCGTTTACGAGTTCCGCAAATTCGGTAAATCCTCTTATCGGGCGTCTCGCATTGTGCGTCTTATTGGCCAGGCGAAAATCGGGCAGTCGGTGACCCCCTTGGAGGCCTACCACCAGGTTCTCGATTTTGTGAGCGGGATGACGGACAATTACGCCTCCTATCTGGCGCGGCAGATCAGCGGTCTTGTGCAATGACCGGCATTCAAAACGACGCATCCTGCGTTTGGCTTTTCGATTACGACCTGACTCTCTATTCTCAGGCGGAAAGGGCCGTGCTCGATTCGCTGGATCGCCGGATTTCGCTGTATGTGCAGAAAATTGCCGGCTGCTCTTTGGAAGAAGCGCAGAAAATCCGCAAGGACTACTGGAATGATTTTGGCACGACTCTCTCGGGTCTTCGTCGGGTATTCGGAGTGGATCCCGATGATTTCTTTGATTTTATCCACCAGCCCGAAAATTTGATTTATCCCGAAGAAGCTCCGCAAAAACGGGAATTGCTGCAATCGCTTTGGGGCGCGCGCTACATTTTTACGAATGGACGCTCGGATTGGAGCCGTGAGGGATCTTTGCGCATGGGAATTTTGGGTTGCTTTGTGCGCATTGTCGGCTTGGAAAATTTGAACTGGGAAGGGAAGCCGCAGATGGCGGCTTACGAAAAAATGGAGTCCGTCTTGCGGGAAGACGGCGTATGGGATGGGCGGGACCCTTCGAGGATAATCCTTTTGGACGACTCTGCCCGAAATTTGGAACCTGCGGCTCGGCGTGGCTGGAAAACAATCTGGGTGAATCCGGACTCCGAAAAATCTGCGCTTGCCGATGCGCGAATCGCCGACCTGATGGAACTTCCGCGTCTTTTGACTCGTTCCTGAAAAATCGGGCTGATAAAAACTATCTTTGCCGCGTATGCTGGAAATGTTCTCGTTTGAATTTGTCCAAAATGCTTTGATTGCCGCCGTGCTTGTCGCTATCGCTTGCGGGGTGATGGGTTCGTATGTCGTGGTGAATAAAATTGCGGGAACGGCGGGCGGGGTCGCTCATGCTTCGTTTGGGGGCATCGGGCTGGCCTGTTTTTTCGGATTTTCCCCGATGCTGGGGGCTTTGGGCGTGGCTTTGGTCTGCGCGCTGATCATGGGATATTTGACATGGACTCGCCGCGAACGCTCCGACACGCTCATCAACGTGATTTGGGCGGGCGGGATGGCGATGGGCGTCATCTTGACGGATTTGACGCCGGGTTACAGCGGTGACATGATGAGCTTTCTTTTCGGGAGCATCTTGACGGTTCCGCGGGAACTTCTCTTTGGCATGACGATGCTCACCGTCGGGATTCTGGCAGTCTCGGCGTTGTTCTTTCGCCAGTTTCTTGCGATATCTCATGATCCGGAATTTGCCCGGGTTCGGGGCGTTCCCGTGCTGCGGCTCTATATGCTTTTGATGGCGATGATCGCTTGCACGGTCGTGATGGCGGTGCAGACTGTCGGCTTGATTCTGGTCATTGCGCTCTTGACGATTCCCGCGTATGTAGCGGAAAGCCATGCCAAAAATCTCAAGCAGATGATGTTCCTCTCTTGTGTATTTTCTCTTGTGCTTTCTTTGGGCGGTCTCTTTTTGGCTTACCAGATGAATTTTACCGTCGGTCCGGTCATTATTCTGTTGAGTGTTGCGCTTTATGCGGGGAATGCGGCTCTCCGGCGTTTGTTGGCGGTTAGACGGTAGCCCGTTATTTGTGGGGAATAAGGCTGCCATTCCTTAACTTGGGAAAAAAATCTATATTTCCCTTTGGCATTGTTTGGAAATTTCTGCCGCAGGGCGGGTGTTTTCAAACGACCGGAAAATTTTGAGATTCGACTCTTATCCTCTGTTCTGAAACTACCACTTTCAACTGACTGAAGAATAAGACAAGCGCTTACGCCCCATTGGGTGGGAGTTGTTTGTTTTTATTCAGTCAAAGGGTGTGGTATCCACAGAACAGATTGGCACGAGAAGCAACTTCACGCCTTTTTACCCCAAAAGACGTCCACCTTCACAAACAGGGACAAGAGTCAATCCGGAGCAATTCAAAGGAGTTCATCTTAAAATCATAGAGCGAACGTCATCGCGCTTTAATCACGTTGTTGGGCAAATTGTCCGACAGGTTAAGGATGTCGTCTTTTGACAAAATATTGATTGCCAGATTCTGTGATGGCCGCCTCTAAAAATGAGTTGCGACACATCGCACAACATTTCACCTCTAGCGAAGCTAAATCGTCATTGCTGCCTTAGGCTTTCCCGTCATGAGACGCAGGCACTTACGAAACTTGGCAATTTCTTGCCCTAGTTGAGTGATCCACTATGTGGACGGCAAACTTTTGCGCATCCGAAGATTGCTTCACTACGTTCGCAACGACGAAATACGGTTCGGGGTGATGTATAACAACCTTTATCCACCCGCCCTGCTGTTTTCTTTAATATAGAACGACGAAAGCGACCGTTTGACTATTTGTGGTGACCTTTTCTGAAAAAAAACGCCCTACTTTCTTATTGCCGAAAGGGACGAAAAAACAAAAGCCCCAAAGGAGGCAAATATAAGACCGTAGAATGAATAACATCGTGTTTTGACACCAATGTCGGGCGGACCGTCCGACAGGTTAAGGATTGTTACCTTCAAATACAATCCAAACATTTTTCCGCCGCAAGGCAATGATAATTTGTTATGAAAAGAATGCCCAATCAGCTCAAGAAAAAGCGTCTGTTACTCCACTACTTGGATTACACCAACAAGACTCACAAAAGCGGACGCTTGGAACTTCCCTGCGTCCAGTGCAATACCGAAATCGTTCCCGATTACATAGCACTCTATTCGCAGACCGGGGATTATCACCGTACCGAAAAAAACGCCGTCGCCTATTTTCAGTTTGACGATGTGTTCGACGGCCAATACGGCCTTTACAATGCCATTTATTACAACAACCGCAAGGACTTGCGAAATTTCAAAAAACGTTTCAAAGGTGTGCGGTTCGCTATTGCTCCGGACTGTTCGGAATGCGGCGACGTGGACCTGCTGGAAAATCTCTACCGGCTGAAACGTTCGCGGGTAATTTCCCTGTGGCTTACAATCGAATTGGGAATATGCGTGATCCCCTTGATAACGTTCCCCAGCCTGGATTTTCTGCCTTTTGTGTTGGAAGGGCTGAAAGAGTGCAGCGTCGTGGCGTTCAGCACCAAATGCTACATCAACAATGCCGAAGAACGGAAGATCCTCATGGAAGCCGTTCGAATAACGGTAGATACGTTGAACATTAAGAAAATCGTCGTTTACGATGTCTGCAAGGCCAACGATAAGGCTTTGGCGATTTTCAAATACGCAGCCCAAAAAGGGATTGAAATCGTCATTCCAGACAACATATTGAAAATTCGAAACAAGCATAAAAAGAAGCAAGCGAAAGGAGGTAAAAATGAGAAGTAGCAACACCGGCCTGTGTCACGGGACTTCGGGTTCGCCGCAAGAAAGCATCGAATCGCTGGAATACGGAGCCAAGGTCCAAGAAATCGAGAATAGGCTTAAAGAGGAATTTGGCCATTCCAAATATCCAAAAGAGGTCCTCTCGAATTTGGGGAACACCGAACGCTTTACAGAAGGGGCGATAAAACATATATTTGAAGGAGAGGTGAACGACAAAGGCAAGGCTGTGGGATACCACTATGAAGGCGTTGAAAACGCCAAAGGTCATATAACACCGGGAACAAGGTCGCCCTCCGACAAGCATGGCGTTTA
>NZ_FUWU01000040.1:6234-30794 GCF_900167415.1 Fibrobacter intestinalis
CTTTTCTTGGAAGGCGATTTTACCGCATTTCACGATCAATTTCTTCAACTGATTGACAACGTCCTTGACGGCAAATCAAAAAGCGAAGAGATGACTGGAAATTCTACAAATGTTGTATTCAAAAAGGATACGACAACTATCGAGGACTTCTTCCTTGATGGAGAACCAACAATTTGTTCCATTCCAACCGATGAGCTCCGTTTGCTGATGGACGAGTGGCTGCAAAAACGGGCTGAGTTTCTGAAGACAAAAGGGTAAAACACTTTTTCATCGCAGCATATCGCCCGAAAAAAAATCTATATTTCCCTTTGACATAGTTTGGAAATTTTCGCCGCAGGGCGAGGGTTTGCAAGCGACCGGAAATTTTGAGATTCGTCTCTTATTCTTGCAACTGAAATTAGCACTTTCAAATCACAAGAGAATAGGACGGACGCTCACGCCCCATTGGGCGTGGGTCGTTTTGTGCTTATCTTGTGAAAGGGCGTGCTAACCCTCAGTTGCGATAAGCGCAGCGACTCCACGCCTTTTTTGATTTCAGAACGGCATGGGGAAAGCTTGTTGAGCTTGTCGAAACGGCCAAGTGCGAAGCCGAGGATAAGAGCGGTGAACCCTTATCGGTGAGGCTGTCGTGGTAGAGACCGTCGATGAATTGAAGATTCGCATCCGCGAGTTAGAAAAAGAAGTGGCCCAATGGAAATCCAAGCTCAAGAATGTCCGTTACGGCCTGAACTGGCTGGAAATTCCCGAAGCGTTCGACAGGGAATCCGAAGACAAGATTCCCATTCTGGAAGAAGTCCGCGAGAAGGCGGTCGATGCCGAAGGAGCGTTAGCCGAAACGCCGCCCCACATCATCATCGAAGGCGACAATTACCACGCCCTCACCTGCCTGAATTACACCCACCGCGGAAAAATCGATGTGATTTATATCGATCCGCCCTACAATACGGGCTCGGACGGTTTTACGTATAAGGACAAACGATTTTTGACGGAATATCCCGACGGGCAAAAAGTGCCCAAGGATCACCCGCTGCGGCACAGCTACTGGCTTTCGTTTATGGAAAAACGGCTGAAGCTCGCCAAGAACCTGCTTTCGGAAAAGGGCGTGATTTTCATCAGCATCGACGACAACGAACAGGCGAATTTGAAATTGCTCTGCGACAAGATTTTCGGGGAGGGGAATTTTGTGTGCAATATAATTTGGCAATCAACAGTGGGTTCAAATACAGGAACAGATATAATTACGACTACGGAAAATGTTTTGGTTTATTCTAAGAATCGATTAAGTTGCAAATTTGATGGCAAGCAAACTCCTGACTCAAATTTTAAATGGAGTGATCAATTTGAAAATATCCGTGGTAAATATACATTAGATAAATTGGACAGCAAAAGAGTTGGTATCCACTATTCCGACGCATTGAATTATCCTTTGAAAATGCCTGATGGAAAATTTCAATGGCCTGGCGGTGGAAGTGAAAAGTCAAAAGAAGGCTGGAATTATCTTTGGAGTAAAGCTAAAGTGGAATGGGGTATTGCGAATGATTTCATTGTATTCAAAAAAAATAAAAACAAGTGGAATGTTTACAACAAACGATATTCAAAGGTTGATAGTTCAGGAAATCAAATTCAAAGAACATTTCCATATAGAAATCTGATATTGTCTAATGAATTCAATACGGCGCAAGGAACAACGGAAATATCAAATATTTTTGGTAAACGAGTTTTTGATTATCCCAAATCTTCAAAATTTATTCAATATCTGTTGTCAATGAAAGTGCGGACACAACCTTCTTCCCTCATCCTCGACTTCTTCGCCGGATCCGGCACCACGCTCCACGCCACTCTAAAGCTCAACGCCGAAGACGGCGGAAAACGCCAATGCATCCTTGTTCAGCAGGCCGAGGGAAAAAACAACATTTGCGAACGGGTCACCTACGAGCGCAATCGCCGCGTCATGCAGGGCTACCAAAACGCCAAAGGGGAACCGGTCGCGGGCCTCGGCGGTCATATCAAATATTACAAAACGGATTTCGTGGGCAAGCACCCGAGTCAAAACGCCTCCGACGCAGATAGCGTTGAACTTGCAAACAAAGCGGGCTGCCTAATCGCTTTGGCGGAAAACACTCTCGAAACCGTCTCCGTCCCCGAAAGTTCAAAAGGATTCTGGCAAATCTATGCGAACACAGAAACGAAAAAACGCTATACCTGCATCTATCACAACGGCGACTATGAATGCGTTCCCGAATTTGTCGCCACAATAGATGCCTTGCGGGCCGCTGATAAAAAGGCAAAATTTACGGTTTATGTTTTCAGCTGGAATTCCTCGGACTTTTTCGAAAACGAATTTGACGATTTGAAAAACATCGAAATCAAGGCGATTCCTAAACCCATCCTCGAAATTTACAAGGCTTTGAACGGTTAATTTATGCAAATGCTTCCTTTTCAAGAAAATGCGGTCCTCGGTGCGAACGGACTTGTCGAAACGTTCAAAAAACTCTGGCAAACGGGCGTTTCCAATTTGAATGTCACCTTCAAATCACCAACGGGTTCGGGCAAAACTTTCATGGTATCGAACTTCCTCAGGGAATTGCAAAATGACCCGGGATTCGACAGCGACGTCGCGTTTGTATGGATTACTTTTTCCGATGAACTAGCCATGCAGAGCCGCGATAAATTCGTCGATTACTTTTTCCCGAATATCGGACGAGAACTTCGGACCATCGCCGATTTTTCGGAAGGCATTTTGCAACGGGACGACATCCTGTTTTTGAATTGGCAGAAGCTGGTTTCTAGAAAAGCTGAAAATCGGGTTTTACGCCGACCCGAGGAAAGCGAAAAACAAAAGGAACAGGGATTCTATTTTGAAGACGTCGTAGAAAACACGCGGAACGCCGGCAGGGAAATCGTCATGATTATCGACGAAAGCCATAAGAACGTAACCGAAGCCGCTTACCGCGATGTCATCGAACCGCTCTGTCCGCGCGTCATCCTAAACGTATCGGCGACGCCTTCAAAAATTCCAAATGCGAGCGATGTGCAAAATCTCCGGGCGGGATTTGTGGAAGTCAAGCGGAAAGATGTGGTTGAAGCGGGGCTTATCAAAGAGCAAATCGTTTCGCAGACGGAAGAGGATTTGACCGCAGCCGAAGGGGAGGACTTGGATTTTGCACTTCTCCGCCTTGCCAAGGAAAAGCGGGAATTTCTAGCGGAAGAATGGAGCCGCCTTGGGCAAAGCATCAATCCGCTTGTGCTTATCCAGCTTCCCGACGACGATACGAAATTGAAAGACCAGGGCGTGGAAACCAAGGAAGAATTGGTGCTTCGATACTTGAAAGAAAAATGCAACGTTCCCGAAAATAAAATTGCGCTTTGGTTCGACAAGGAAAAATTGAACTTGGAACATATTTCGGAAAACGATTCCCCTGTAGAATTTATGCTTTTCAAATACGCAGCCGGAACTGGCTGGGATTGTCCCCGCGCCCATATCATTGTCATGTTCCGCGAAATCGAATTGCCGACTTTCAAAACGCAAACTCTCGGGCGCATCTTGCGAAATCCGATGCCGAAATGCGACTTGAGCACTTTTCCGGAACTTCGCAAGGGATATCTCTACACCAATTACCGAAAGAACGAAATCGCCGAAATCCCATCGACCGTTGAAAACAAGCCGAAGACCGAAGAGACTACTCTCGCGCTCCATTTGATGGGAAACTTTGCAGCTAAGGAGGCTGCAAACAATATGGTGCAGAAAATCCAGGAGAAAATGCTCCCCGATTTAATGACGCAGGAAAAGTCCGCTGTGAGCGTGGCGCCTGCGCTCGAAAAGGCTTTGCAAGAAAGTGCTGCACCACTTTTGCCCGGGCTCTTTAACGAAAACAGCACTCGCGTTACTGAAGAACAAATGGTTTACGATGCTTTCGGGAATGCGGATTTGAAAGCGACAAATCTCCAGCTGGAAGAAAAAATTTTTAAGGCGGCAAGCGAAAATTTGCATGGGGTTTTGGAAACGCATTTCGGGAAAAATGTCGCAGACAAAGCAAAAGAAATACTTGCCGATGTTTCCCGCGATTTTGCCGAAACGCTTGCGCAGCAGCGATCATCTGCGTTTATTGTGGATCCGCTTTTAAAAAGCGATTTTATCTCCCGTGCAGATTACGGCGATATCGGTAAGGCGAGTGCGTTCCAAAGTGCGTTCATCCGGTCGATGAATGCCTATTTCGGCATTGACGAAAATGCCTTCAAAAATCCCTTTGCGCAAGAAGGCGTTCTTGAAAAAGCCGGAATCGATACGGCGCAAACGCTTTCGGACGAAGTTCTTGTGAATGCGACTTTTGCCGAAACGAACCAGTTGGGAAAAAACGTCCAGCACGAAATGAGCGACAACGAAGTGGAAAAGTTTTTCATGAAAGCCTGCTACAATCTTCTGGAAGAACAGACGGAAGCGGACGCCAAATACGGAAACGTGGCCCGTTCTTGGGGGCCATTCAAAGAGGCTCTCCGCCAATGGTTCGACAGATACGCCATGACAGCAATCGACAACATCGGACGGTACAAAATTTTCTTGAAGGATTTGTTCCGAAACGCAGCAAGCAAGTTCCGCCCCGCCATCACAAAAGCCCTGAAAGATTACAGGCCCGTCCGGGACGCGTTCGTGAAGTTGCGCCGCCAGCAGGAAATGCAAGAAGCAGCTCCATTTAAAATAAAAACACAATACGCCTATTCCAGCGATTATGAAAATTTTGAAAATGCGTCAAAAAGTTTGGTGCAACCGTTCAAGGCCCGCAAGGATGCACCGAAAACGGAACAGGACTTTATCGCGTTCCTCGAACAATCGGAAAATGTGGAATGGTGGTTCAAACAGAACGACGAAGGCAAGGACTTTTACGCAATTCGCTACTTCAACACCGCCGACCAAAAAGAACGCCTGTTCTATCCGGACTTCCTTTTGCAACTAAAAGACGGGCGCATCGGTATTTTTGACACGAAAGGCGGGATTACTGCCATCCATCCGGAAGGGCGCGAAACGGGGCTTTACAACCGCATCCAAGAACTGAACGCCGCCGCGGGCTTTGAAAAATTCATCGGCGGACTCGCCGTCATGGAAAACAGGCAATGGTATTATCATTCGGGCGAAAACTACAGCTATTCCGCAAACAAATTGGACGAGGGCTGGCATCCGCTCGTCGAGGCGGTGGGATAACGGAAAAAATTTATCTCGGTAAAAAGAAATCTCTTGACAGAGTTGCGTTTATTTTATAAATTGTTAGAAATTAGCTAACACGAAACAAAAATGAACAAACAGGAGCTTTATCATGGCTACTTTTGGAGATTTTGTGAGAGAAAAGAGGCTTGCCAAAGGCATCAATCTTAGGGCTTTGGCAAAAGCAATAGACATTGTTCCAGCATACATGAGCGATATAGAAAAAAATCACCGTTATCCTCCCGTAAAAGAAAAAATTTTTAAGATAGCCGAAATTCTTCAATTGAATGAAGAAGAAAAAAATACAATGTTCGATTTGGCAGGGGAAGCGAAAGAGGGAACTATTGCTCCAGATATTTCGGATTACGTAAAGAGTCAAAGTGCGGCTCGTGTTGCGCTTCGCATGGCAAAAAATTTGAATTTTGAAGAAAAAGAATGGATAAAAGTCATTCAAATGATGGAAAAAGAAAATAAACGATGAATGTAAAAGATTATTCAGATGAAAGCCTAGATTTCTTTGGAGACGAATTAAATCGTCGTTTTGCCCCGTCCCGATTAGAAGAAGCGAAGCCTTTAGATGTTTATGATGTTGTGGAATCCATTGGCTGCACACCTGATTGGAAGTACATCACTCCTGATCAATCTATTTTAGGGATGACTGTATTTGAAACAACGACCTTTTATGAATGGGAAAAGCCTTTCTTTAATCAAGGAGATTTGCCAAAAGAAATTGTTTTGAAAAAAGGGACAATTCTTATTGAAAGAACACTCAATGAAGGAAATAAGCAAAAACAGCGGATGGAAAATTTTACGGTTATTCATGAGTGTTTTCATTGGTTATTGCATAGACGTTATTTTGAAACTTCGGACTCTTCTTTCTACCTATGTTGCACGGAAGATTCATTGCTAGGCAAAAATGTATGGTCAAACAAAAAACATAGGTAGGCTAGAACATCAGGCAAACCGCTGCGCTGCAAGTTTTTTGTTGCCACGACAAGCCGTCTGTAATGAATTTATGAAAATAGCAAGATTAAAAAATATCCCACAACACCCAATGCCATTGCAAAACATGAAAAGTCATATCGCAAAGACGGCGGCATTGTTCGAAGTAAACTTCAATCCGATGAAATACAGGCTACAGGAATTAGGTTTCATTCAAAAATGAGGAGAAGAATATGGAATGGATTAAGGATTATACCCCTATGTTCATGGATATCGCTAAAGACGCCAAAGGACGGGAAGCCATTGAATATGGACTTGAAACAGAAGAGGAATATAAGGATCATCTGATAAGAATTGTCTTTGAAAGAGAAGAACAGCGTGCATTAGATTTTCTGTTGTTAAAATTGATGGAGCAGTTTGACATGTATATTGGAAACGACGAAATGACAACCTTAGAAAATGGGAATGTTGCAAAAGCCATCGAAATTTCAAAAGATTATCAGCAGAAGTCGAATGAAAATAAAGAGGTTTTTGGAAAATTTATTGCCCAATTGGAAAATGCGCTCCAATTTAAAAGCGATGTGTTTTTCGGGTAAGAATTTTTTATGCCAAACGTTAGAAAAATGCGAACATCTAACAAAGGAGAAACAATGAAAATAAATTTGTATCAAACGATAGCGCTCTTGGAAACATTCGTCAAAAAGCAAAAAATTCCCTTAAAAAATGGATTTCCCGTGATTCCCGAAAACTTAATTTTGCGGGAATTACCCAATGAAATATTACCTCATCCACACCATTTAAAGGCGAAGAATCCTTGCCGCACTTTGATTTGCAATTTTTCGCAGGATGATATTCTTTATTTGACATTAAAGAAATTGGATGAAAGAATTAAAATTTGGAAAAATTTCATGGGGATCAGCGGCTTTGATTTTAGCGCGAGATCTGGAGATGAAGAAGTCAGTCAAGATTTGTACTTGTATTTAAATAAGCTTCTCGATGCTTATGTAGCTATACATGGAGTAAAAATATTGCCTAATTTTAGAATTGCGGGAGAACTCGCTTCATTAAATGTTTTGAACATTTATCCGCCCAAAAGTTGGTTCATTGCTGGTACTATTGGCTGTAGCGGGAATGTGGAGCTTAATTCCATGTTGCTGCGGTATAAACTAATTTTTGCTAGGCCGGATCATTTGATCGTGTATGGAACATTAAAAGAAATGTACAGACAAATTTTAAATGACTTTGACGTGTCTTATACTGTATTTGAAGATTTCAACAAAAGAAGCCGTAACGCCTAATGAAGGAGTAGAAATATGGATGCTAAACGCAAATATACACGTCTTGTTGAAAAAGTCAAAGCAGAACTTGACAAAAACGTGATTTTTGAAAAGAGGATAAAAGAGCGAAATAGAAACCAAGAAAAATACAAAGAACTTTGGGAAAAAGTAAACTTGGACGAAATAGTTGAAAAATTTGCCCCCAATTCTGAACCGATTATCAACGAGAATGGGAAAATTATTTTCCGAAGTCCAGGAAATAAAATTCAAGTTGTTGCAGAAGCGACAATTGGAAGCGTTCGGATTCAAGATTTGAGCGTTTCAAAAGGTCGAGAATATTTGGATTTAAACGGCAATCGAATGAATAACATTATAGAGAATGGAAAAATTCGAGGTCTTTCTAAAAAAGAATACGAACTCCGAACTCACTTCCGGATAAAAAAATTGAATGAAATGTAAAAGATGAAAAATAGGCAATACCAATATCAAGGCTTTTTGCTTCAGTGTCCCTATCAAAATATCGATTTGGAAAAACATCAAAAGCAAACGCCTAAAAACACGCAATCTTTTATATATGAAAGAAATCTATTTGACTTTCTTGATTATAAGAGACAAATTCCGTTGAGTTTCTTGGATAGCAATGTCGATACTGAAGGGGACCTTGACAAAATTATTCATTCTTTAAAAGATGTTCAAGCGCTTTATATTGTAGATGACCGCGTTGAATGTGAAAATGATTTTGTTAAAAATCATTCAAAGGCCACAAAGCAGGCTTTTGTCTGGCATTTTGAAAATAAAGGGATTCCTTGTTTTATAACAGATAAGAAAAAAACTCGGGAATACAAGTAAAAACAGAAGACAGATTTTATAATCAGTTGAAAAACTTGAATGCTAAGTTAGGCTTTGAAAAATTCATCGGCGGACTCGCCGTCATGGAAAACAGGCAATGGTATTTCCACACGGGGAAAAATTACAGTTACTCGGTGAACAAATTGGACGAAGGGTGGCTGCCGCTGGTGAAGGTGCTGGGGTAGCCGCTGGAAATTTTGTAAATTGCGCCTATGCCGAAAATTTTATTTGCCCTTGTCCTTTTGGCGAATGCCGCTGCTTTTTCTTCGCCTTCGCACTCCCTTTTTGAAAACCCCGATATCACGACGGAATACTCGGCGTTGCTGCAAGAAAAAAACGCGCGAAACGATTCTCTTTTGCCGGCTTTGGACGGCGACAAGGCTTTTGCGGAACTTTTGCGGCAGAATCCGAATTTCTGGAGCCTGGAACGTCTGGACAAGGAAGGCGAAATGCTGACGAAGCTCAAGGCGAAAATCGTCTATATCGACGGTATCCGCGAAGAGGCGTATTGCAAGCTCGACAAGAACGCATCGCAGGCGGGGGAGTGGCATCTGGAAATCGGCGTGGACTTTGTGAGCGCGGCTTCGAATACGGTGGGCATTCACGTTCAGCAGTGCTTGAATCTGGTTCGCGACGAACTCGGCTATCTGGTTAAAAAAGGCGATAAAATTATTGCGGTTCCGCCCAAGAAGGTGATGGAAAAAATCAAGGAAGTCGAAATTCCGATGACGGTCGATGTGGATTTGCAGCAGAAACTGCTCGCCGCCCACGAAGAAGTGAATCGGACGGGAAATTGCCCCCGCGGAATCGAAAGCTATCTGATTTTGCGCGACGTGTGGAATCAGGTAAAAGATGAAAAAATGGACATTGTGACCATTAACGACAAATTGAATTCCGAGGTGAACGGCGGACACAGCATCAAGACGTGCGCTTTTAGTACCGAATGGAACAAGCGTTATCAAGACAAAGCCTCCTTTGCGTGCGACATCGACGAGGAAATTTGCACCTACAGCGAATCGGAAGACGGCGAGTCCCGCTGGCGCTGGAATTACGAACAGAATCGTTTTGAGTTCATTCGCAAAAAATTCCTTTTTATTCCGCATGGTCCGAAAACGATTCACGAAGGCGGCACGATGATGGATTTGCGGCTGATCCGGCTTTCGACGACCCTTTATCTGGAAGGATTTTTGAACGAAAAGGGCGAACCCGTCACCCTTGGGCTCATCATTTTGCCGAATGAAAAGAACGAATACGAAGATCACGGCGAAGACGAAGAGGACGAGTACGAATACGAGGAATAGCGGGCGAAGCACTCGGCCGGGGCCATTTTTAAGGAAAGTATCCATAAAATCTGAGGATCTCTTTTGAAAAATCGTCTCAAAATGATTTCTTTTTGAACATCCCTTTCTTTTTATTTATATTTCCAAAAGGAAATTTTACCCTTGAGGAGGATTTATGAAAATATTTGCGAAGTCCATGCTGGCGAAATCCGCTTGTGCTTTGGCTCTTGCCGCATCCGCTGCGATGGCGGGGGAAAGTTTTGGGGGAATCGGGGTTACGATTTATGCGACTCCGGATGGTGTCCGCGTGGTCGATGTCGTCCCGGGGTCTCCGGCGGCAGAAGCGGGACTGGAAAAAGATGACCGGATAGTCGCTGTGGATGGCGTTTCCCTTGCGGGGAACGATATTGAAGAATCCAAGGCGCTTTTGCGGGGAACGGTCGGGAAACCGCTGGAAGTTTCCGTTCGCCGGGAAAAGGAATCCTATTCGTTTACATTGCGTCGTGCGCATATCGCCGTGAACGAAATCGCTTCTGCGGATGTGCAGGAATGGTACGACGACCCGTCGGCATCAAAGGCCTATACTCCGGCGGAAATTTCGGAAGTGGCTCGCAAGTCGCTCGGCGGCAATTATGAATTGCTTTCCGTGATGAAAGACGGGCGAGTGATTCCGGAAGATATGACGGTCGGCGCTTCGGAACTTTCTTCTGTTTCGATTGAAAAGACGGATTCCCGTTTTGAAGCCGCTCCAGCTAAATCCCGTCCGCGGGCGGCGGGCTCTCTCAAGAGCTTTGACCGGGCAATGGTTTCTTTTGATTTGAAAAAAGAAGGAACGACGGTTGTGCGCATTGTCAGCGCGAACGGAGAAGAAATCGCCCGCTTGTTGAAGGAAGATGCTAAGGCAGGTCGCCAGTCTCTTTCTTGGAATGGCAAAAATGCGGCATCGGGACGTTACATTGTGCATATCGAGCAGAATGGCGCGTCTTCGGCGGCGGCAGCGGAATTGCGTTAATCGCGGAAATTTTTTGAATCCTTTTGAAATGCGGCTTCACTCGGGTGGGTCGCTTTTTGTTTTTGACGAATGTTTTGGGAATTTGATACAATTTTCCACCCAATACTCACGGTGAATTCTTTTTCAGAGCAAGGCGTTTTCTTTCACAAGATGAACTCGGTTATTAGTTCCCAGTTCCCTCTCTCACCTAATCACGGATCACTAACTATGAATGGAGCGATTTAACGCAGATGCTGCACTTGAAAATCCGCGTCACCGTTGTTTTGTGGGCTCGAATAATGAAAATGAAACTCGAGGAAAATTTCAAATGTCGCCTCTATAAACCTGTGCGTTTTTTGCCCGCTGGCAAATGATTTCTATAATTGCCGTGTGATGTTCAACACGCTTAAACCCAAATCTCTTGGGCGCATACTTTTTTATGCGCTGTTCTTGGGAACGTGGGCTTTTGCGGAGGAACTGACTTCGATTGAATTGCCGGAAAGGCCAGATCCAGATACGACGGAAACGGATTCTTCTTCGGGAGACTGGTTCGGTTCGCCGAATGATTCGACGCAGACGGATACGGTGGAATACCACGCGGTGGATTTGCAGTACGATGTGGGAAGTTCCACTTTCAATTTGAACAGCAAGGCTCAACTCAAGTATCGCACGGCGACTTTGGATGCCGACACGATTCTTTTTAGCCAGCGGGATCAGGTTTTGCAGGCGAGCGGAGACCCTGTTTTGCGGGAAACGAAAAATCCTTCGCTGGCGGGTTATCGCATGAAGTATAATATGAAAACCCGAGTCGGCGAAGTCTATTATGCGACGACTTTTCAGGACAACAATCAGCTGAACGGCATGGAAGTCCGGCGGCTTCCCGATTCCCGGCTCCTGATTGCCCGTGGGGATTTTAGCACTTGCGACGATACGACTCACCAGCATTACTTTTTTTATGGACGGCGCATGGTCGTGAAACCCAAGGAAAGCGTGACAGCCCGGCCGGTCGTGCTGAATATTGCCGACGTTCCTGTGGCAGTTCTTCCGATGATTGTCGCTCCGTTGAAGAGCGGTCGCAAGTCGGGAATCCTTACGCCCAAATTTGGCGGGGATCAGGTGCAGGGATTCTATATTAAGAATGTCGGGTTTTATTATGCGCCCAACGATTATTGGGATGCGACGACATCGGCGGATGTTATCGAAGGCTCGTCGGCGAATTTCGAAAAGACGACTTTGACGGAAAGCGTGCGCTATAAATTGCGTTACTGGTTGGATGGAAGCGTCACTTATACGAGCTATTTAGAGGAATTCGATTTGGCGAACAGCGGTTACGACGTCTCTTTTAATCATAAGCAGAATCTGACCCCCGACGGCAAGCACAGTATTTCGGGATCGGGTTCGTTTGTCTCGGACAGGAGCGTGCGAAAGGACAACGGGCTTGATGCGGAAACGATTTTGAACCAGCAGGCCAATGCGCAGATGACCTATTCCGGGCAATTTGGAAAGAATAAAAATTTGACGGTGAAGGCTTCGCAGAACTACAATTTGACGACGGGGCACAAGGAACGCCAGATTCCGGATATTCAATACAGGATGAGCGGCCCCCTCTTTGATTTTGAAGACGACGAAGACGAAGTTTCGGAAGATTCCTGGCTGGACAATTTCAATTATTCTTTTACGAACCGTTTTAATTTGTATGAAAAAATTGCGCCGGATACGACCCGGGACATTGACACTGCCGCCTGGTATTCTGGCTACCTGGGAACTTTTTCTTTGGACTATTCCGCTTCCCTTTTTGATGTCATCAATATAACGCCCAAGGCGACTTTTACGGGAATGTGGAGCGGCAACCGCTGGATAAATCCGGACGATTCGGCCAAGTACTGGAAGCAGCGCAGTGGCTGGAATCCGGAGAAAGACGAATTCGGCGAATTCTTTTACAACCACAATTACAGCATTTCCGCCGATACGAAACTGTATGGAATTTGGATGCCGGAAATCGGACGCTTTACGGGCGTCCGCCACGTTCTTTCGCCGAGCATTTCTTATACCTACGCTCCGAAAATGGATACGAACCGCTATTTCGTCCGGCATCCTCTGTTGGGACAGACACCGTTCCAGACGGAGCAGAAGGCGGTCGGTTTCGGGCTTTCCAACGACTTCGACATCAAGTTCTTGAAAACGGCGGGACGTTCCCAAAAATCGGAAGACGGATCGGATTCGACGGAGGTGGAAGAAACTTACGGGACCCGTCGGCTGTTTACGACCTCCCATTCGACGGCTTACAACTTTGCTGCGGATTCCCTGCACTGGTCGGACATCAATTCCAGCTTTGGCCTTCAGGTCTTGCCCAATTATCTGTTCACCGTTCGGACGCGCCACAGCGTTTATCACAAGTATGAAGAAGATCCCAACAAGGTGCGCTTTCCGGAATTGACCTACTGGGCTTACGATCTTTCTAAAACGTTCAACTTTTCGGGGGACTTCAACTCGGGGCTTTCCTCTCAGATGGGAAAGTACCAGAAGGATTCTTGGTCCGCCAGTTTGGATTACCGCTATTCCTTTTCGAGCACCCGCATCGGCAAAAAGGTCTTTCGGGACAACGTCTCGCACTCCACGGGATTTTCGGCATCGCTGCATCCGACCCCGAACTGGTCGATGACTTATTCCACGCGCTACAGCTATACGGAAGGTCGCTTTGCTTCTCACGAATTCACGTTTGATCGCAGCTTGCATTGCTGGATGCTGAATTTTACCTGGACTCCGTCGGGTCCGGCTGCCGGTTGGAGCTTTACGGTCTATGTCAAGGATTTGCCCGATATCAAATTGAATGCCGCCAGCACCGATGATGCGAACTGATTCTTTCTATTTTCCTATATTTTCTTTACTATGAAAGTTATTTTACCTGTTGCTGGTACGGGAACCCGACTCCGTCCGTTTACGCTATCTTTGCCGAAGTGCCTTCTGCCGATTGCAGGAAAAACTTTGATGGACTATATCATCGATTCGTATGCGTCTCTGCCGGTTTCCGGGCAAACATTTGTTGTCGGCTATAAGGGAGAACAGGTCGAAGATTTTGTCAAACGGCGGAATTTTAAAAACTCGAACGTCGTCTATCAGCGCAATCCGCAGGGACTGGGCGAAGCGGTTTCGCTCTGCATGCCTTTTTTTAGCGATGACGAGCCGATATTGATTATTCTGGGCGATACTCTTTTTGATGCGGACTTGTCTTTTCTCGCTACCGAAAAAGAAAATGTTCTGATGACCCGGGAAGTGGAAAATCCGAAGCGTTTTGGCGTAGCCGTAACCGATTCTTCGGGCCGGGTGACGAAGCTCGTCGAAAAACCGGAAACATTCGTCTCCAACGAAGCGCTTGTCGGTATTTATTATATCGCTGACGTGGCCGCTCTTCGGGAATCTCTGGACAGATTGATTCGAGACGATATACGGACCCGCAACGAGTACCAGCTGACCGATGCGCTCCAGATGATGGTGAATGCGGGATGCCCGTTTAGAACCGCGCCGATTCGTTCCTGGCTCGATTGCGGAACGGCGGAAACGTTTTTGGAAACCAATGCCAAAATTCTAGCGAGTTTGGTACCGGAACCGCAGAGAAATTTCAAAGGCTCGACGATTATTCAACCTTGCCACATTGCCGAAACGGCGGTGATTCGCAATTCTGTAGTCGGGCCGAATGTCTCGGTCGGACCGGATGTGGTGATTGAAAATTCCAAAATTGCCAATTCCGTGATTTCGGACCGGACCGCCTTGTTCGATTCGGAAATTTCCCATTCCATTTTTGGCGGCGACTCCGAAGTCCGGGGTTTCAAAGGTTCCTTGCTTTTGGGAGACCATTCCAAAGTCATTTCGGGGGTCTTGTGAGAACTTTCGTCTTGGCCAGCGCATCGCCGCGGCGCTCTGCGATCCTTTCCCAATTGAAAATTCCTTTTCGCGTGGAGCCTTCCGATTTTGATGAAACTGCGGACGGTTTGGAAGCCGAAGACCGCCCTCAAAAATTCGCCGAAGGCAAGGCTCTGGACGTTTCCCGGAAGTTCCCGCAGGAATATGTGCTGGGCTTTGACACGCTGGTCTGTCTGGACGGCAAGGCTCTTGGCAAACCGAAGGATTCGCAGGAAGCGGTCGCCATGCTTCGATTTTTGAACGGCAAGCGGCACAAGGTGATTTCGGGGGTCGCCATCGCATTTGGCGGGAAAATCGTTTCGTCTGCGCGCGAGGTGACGGATGTCGTCTTTCGCCATCTGACGGATAAATTTATAGAAGAATACGTGGCTTCCGGCGAACCGATGGACAAGGCGGGAGCTTACGCTATTCAAGGCCAGGGTGCGAGCCTCGTCAAAAGCGTGCATGGCTGCTTTTACAATGTGGTCGGGCTTCCTGTCGCCAAAACACTGGATTTGATTGCTCAATTAGGAGATGATAATGTCTGATTTTATGGAAGAAAAAACACCGGAAGAATCGCTGGGCGCTTATTTAAAGAGAGTCCGCGAAAACAGGGGATTTTCTTTAGAAGATTTTTCAAAAAAAACGCGGGTTTCCTTGGAACACTTGCGTGAAATCGAAGCGGGCGAGTGGAATAAATTTCCTGTTGAAGCTTATGTTCGCGGGTATTTGAATTCGATTTCTGTCGTACTCCGTTTGGATATGCCGAAAATTTTGGAATACTATTCCAAAGAATCGGGTTCGTCTTATTCCAAGGAGTTTGTCGCCCCGGCCTCTTTTGCGTCGGAAACGGAGCCTTTTGCGGGTGGCAAAGTCGGTTCGAATAAGGCTGGTACCAAGGTCTTTATCGTGGTGCTTCTCGTTCTTGCCGCGGCTATTTTTGTCGGAATGAATTTTTTGAAAAAAATGGAAGGCGAATCTGTGCCGTCCCCGGTTACGCCGCAGGCCATTGAAGCGGAAGAGGATACTTCTTCGTTTGAAACGGATGTTCCCGATGGTGCCGAAAACATTCCTCCTGAATCGCTGAATGTGGCCTTGCCCGAAAGCGTTGCGGTGGAAGATTCTTCGGCGAAAGCTCTGGTCAAAAGCAACTCGGCGACGACTTTTGTCTCTTCGTCGGATTCCAAGAAAGAAGTCAAGGATTCCGTGGAAACAGAAGTCGGCAAAATCCAATTTTCCGTCACGGGAAACGATTCGGTCATTTCGTGGGTTGGGCTTTATCGCAGTCTGAACGACAATAAAGTTTTGCGGGAAGCGAATATCACGTCGTCCCGTTCCACGTTGCGCTATGCCTATAACGACACGCTTTGTGTGGTCATTGGCAATCCGGATGCGGTCGGGCAGATGGTCGTGAATGGCAAATCGATGAAAGTCCCCGTACGCAAAGGTTATGCAAGCCGGTTCTGCATCGCCCCGAACGGAAAAATCACGAGGAGATAAAAATGCGGGAGACGAAAATTGTTCGTAATACGAGCGAAACGCAGATCACGCTTTCGCTGAATCTCGACAAGGCGGAACGCGGAAAAATTCAAACCGGTTCCGGATTTTTGGATCACATGCTGGATTTGTTCCAAGTACATGGCGGATTCTGTTTGAACGTGGAATGCCACGGCGACGTGCAGGTTGATATGCATCATTCCGTGGAAGATATTGCCATTTGCTTGGGCGAAGCCTTGCTGCAATGCCTTGGCGATAAAAAGGGAATCGAACGCTACGGGTTTTATTTTGTGCCGATGGACGAAGCTCTGGCGCGGGTCTGCATCGATTTTTCGAATCGTATCGGGATTGTCTGGAATGCGAAATTCCCGAACGCGATGGTCGGCGCGGAAAATATGCCGGTGAGTTTGTTCGAACATTTCTTTAAGACGCTGGGAGAAAATGCCCGCATGAATTTGCATGTGGAGCTTTTCTATGGCTCGGACAATCACCATTGCCTGGAAGCGATATTCAAAGCATTTGCCCGGGCTGTGGCGATGGCGGTTGCACCCTCCCGAAATGTCAAGGGTGTTCCGAGCAGCAAAGGAACCCTTTAAAATCGCGGCGCAATGCCGGTGGGCATTTTGACAAAGAACCTTTTGCAATAAATTTCACTTCTCACTTTTTTACGGAGGAATAAACACATGAAACTTTTCAAATGGGGGCTTTTGCCCGCGTTGTCGATGGCTCTTTTTGCCTGCTCCGACAGCAGTTCTTCTTCGGATTCGGGGGCAAATCCGCCGGATACGGAAATCGAGCTTTCGAGCTGCCAGACGATTGACGACGAGGACTTGAACGCGCGTGTTGTCCAGGCGAATGCTCAAGTTTTTGAAGCAATCGATGCTGCTGGCAAAAGCGATTTTGAATCGCTGCAAGCCGAAATCGACAGTGCGAAATCCGTTTTCGAAGAAGCGCTTTCCCTATATCCGAACAGCTGCGCTGCGCAATTCGGGCTTGGCGTCGCTTTGCTTGGAAATGCCGTGAACGATCCGCTGGTCGATTCCGTTTATAAAGCCTATTCGACATCGGAAACGGAGGTGTTCCATCTTTTCAATATGGACATTGAAGGCTATTTCAACGCCGCATTGCAGATGTCGTTGAAAAATGAAAAAGGGCTTTTCCACGACAGGGCGCAAACCGCTATCGCCGAAAGGCTCCTTCCGAAGACCGATTCCGCGACCGCGCTTTTCCAGAACGTGCTCCGCGCGGGGAATTTCTTGTACAAGGCTGAAAACTTTACTCTGGATCAGGGCGACTTGAATATCGCGCTCGGCGCCGTCCAAGTCTTGAATGGATTGCTGACGGCGGTAGCCTCTCTCAATCTGGATGCGTCGAAGGACGATTCCTACAACTGGTATTTAAACCTTTATGGCGTGCAAAAAAAATACGCCTTCGTGGATACTCTTTCCCCGCAAGAAATCGCCGCGCTAACACATGCGACAAACCTTCTGAAAAAAAACAGCCCGTTCCTCACGGTGAAAAGCGCATGGAAAGCTTCCTACTCGGCGATTCCCGAAACCCTCGACAGTGCCGTGGAAAATGTGAAGAAGGGTCTCCTGTTTAAGATTGCGACCGCCGGAGAGAATCCGGATGCCATCTTTGTCGTTGGCGACGGGGAATATGCGGATGTCTCCCCGGACGATTTGCAAAACGCTATCGATGTGTTCGAATCGATTCAGCAGGGACTCCGCGGAACGATTCCTCTGGAACTTTATGGCGAAGAAGTCGCGATAAATGCGAAAAAATTCTTCCAGATAACAGACGGCTTTCAGGATTACGCGCCTTATTTCCAGTTTACGGATGTTTCTACATGGCTGGATTTGCCGAATGTGGAGCGCGGCTGGACGGAGAATTATTTTACCGCCTATCAACGGGATTCCTCCTTTATTGCTGAATATGAAATTCTGAAACAGTTCAAGAAAATTTATCCGGAAATTTTTGATATCTACCTTTACTGCTATCAAATTGGGTTTGGCGAAACGGATTTACGTGTAGTCGTCGCGTATGAAACAGAAGAGTATTGGGGTGACGTACTAGTTCATATCGACGGCTGCGACTACTATTTTGCAACGGACGAAAATCTCGGCACGGATTCCTCGCAAAAATTCACCCTTTCCTCGGAAACTTGCAAAATGGAAAACGGCAAGGCTTACTACAGCACAATAGCGTACGATGTTCTGGATCAGGATATTCTCTATTTTACCGGCAAAGACGGCAAAAAAACAGTTTCTCTGCTAGAACTTGGTGCCATGCCGAGCGAAGAAAAGACCGCGGCCTTCTATGCGCAAAATATCATCTTCCCGGATCCGACATTCGGCGGCGTTTTCCCGCAGATGACGCAGGAACAGATAGGTCGCATTCTGCATTACTGGCTCGAAGAAAATTAGCCGTGGCGATTTTCCCCGTCATTCTGCTGGTTGTAGCCTTTGCAGCGGCGGCGGACTTTGCAGGAACAGCCCGCTGTCGCGGGCTTTTTTTGTGGAATGGGAAATACGCGTCGGCGAATGCTTCGGAATGCGAAATCCGCGATTCGGTCCGCTCCGGCGCATTGCAGGCGAGCGCAGCTCTCCACGCTTATAAAGCGAATCTTGAGTGGGAAAATTTTTGGAATATCTCGTCGCGCATTCAAAAGTGGGAGGGCGAAGCGCAGGTGCGGGGCAATTTCCGCTATCTGGATCTGGCTGCGAAAGCCGTCGGCGATGGGGAATTTTTCCGCGCGAACGCTTCTACCGTTTTGCACACGCCGGACTCCCTCTTTTTTGGGAAATTGCATTTGGGCGGCGGCACTTGGGGTGAAATCCGCTCAACGTGGATAAGCGACAAACCGAATGGCTTTTTGGACACCGTGCGCATCGGCTATCGCCGCGAATTCTTGCGCAAAGGACTCGTCGTGGGAACACGCTTCGGTAGGCATACCGTCAATGTGGAGGGAAACTTTTTCCGTTCCGTTCGGGGACCGCTCGACGGGGACGGTTATTTTTTAAGGGATTCTTCCGAATTTTGGATGGGCAAATTGCGATACGTGCATCGGAATGGCGATGCCGAGTGGAAAATGCAAGCGGCCTATTTGTCTGGAAACGCGCATTTTTACGGCCTGCGCAAAGACGGCGAAAATATAAAACGCTTTGCTTATTTGCCAGTCAACGCCGATGTTTTGGGGGCGAACGGTGGATTTTCGGGCCGTTCTTGGGAGTGGCTTTGTGGCGGACTTTACGGGCATTTTCGGCTGCCGCATCGAACCGAACGCTTTTGGGAAACCCTTGCCCCGAATCGCGCATTGGGCGCTTCGCTATTGCAGGTTCTCTCTTTTAGCCTTTACAAAAGAAATTACCGCCTTTACGGGGAAATGGAAGGCGGGCTGATTCATTCTCGCGTCGGGCGAAGCTTTCATTTTTCACCCGGAATGTGGCATTTTGCACCCCGAATCTCCGGCGATTTCGTTTATGCGCAAGGCGATATGGATGTTTTTCTCACCAGCGAAACCAACAAGGCGTTTGTTTTCCAAAAATCGCAAACCGAATTGTATCGCGGCGAAGTCTATATGGCCGGAGCGATTGCCGGAACCGGTTTTTTGCTCGAAAGTCCCCGTCGAAATTTTTTCACGCGACTTTCCCTGCTGCAAATCGTTCCTTTTTTTCTGCACAAGAAGCTGTTGAAAATAGATGAAAGCGGGGAAACTTCCGACGTCGATTTCGGGAATGGCGAACCTTCAAGCGCCAACACTTCAAGCCGGCGCAAGTCCGAACATCTTTCCCCATTCAAAACCGGTTTTGGAATCGACCTTTCCGTCGGCTACCGTTTTTAAGTTCTGCCCGAGAGACGGTCGGCTCCATTAGATTTTCGGGATGCGCACGGGATCGCCTTCGTTCAAATGTTCCAGTCGAATTCCCGGATTGACGGATTGCAGCGCGGAAAGCGTGTAAAAACGGGGGAGCTTGTTGGCGTTTTTCCCGTAGGCGCGGGAGAGGAGGGCGAAAAGGTCTTCTCCCTGTTTGGCATGGACGATTTTGGAGTTGGCGACATTCGTCGGGTCGGAGAGTATGGCGTTGAGGGCGTTTGTAAAATTGTCGGCGAAAGATTCGGCGGATTTGGCACTGCTTCGAGGCGTTGCCGAACTGATACCGCCGGATCGTTTTTCTTTGCTGTCGGCTTGGGCGGCTTTTTGCCCGGGCAGGCGGATGGTGGGAATTGCGCCGGAGTAGATGGTCAGTTGCGTTTTTTCGGAATCCGCGGAAGCTTTGAGGGGTTCCGCCTGGAGAATGGAATCGAGAGAGGCGACGTAGGCGCTGTCCGGCCACGAGAGGAGCACGTATTTTTTATGGCATTGCAGCGGCTCCTGTTTGGCAGATTCGTTTTGTCCGCAGGCGACTAAAAAGAGGAATGAAAAGAGGAATGCGGCGCCTGTCAAAAGAAAACAGAGATTTTTTTTGAAATTCATTCCTTAAAAATACTATTTGTGAATTGCCAAAACAGAAAGAATCATTTAAATTTGCTGCACCTAACGTTTAATCAGTAGGATTAAAAAAATGAAAAATGGTATTCATCCCGATTACAATCCGGTCGTGTTCGTTGATGCGAATACGGGTAAAGAATTTGTCACCCGCTCCACGAAGCAGTCTGCCGAAAAGAAAGTGATCGATGGTGTCGAATGCAGCGTGATTTCTTTGGAAATCACCAGCGACACGCATCCTTTCTGGACTGGCAAGCAGCACCGCGTGGATACCGCTGGTCGTATTGACCAGTTCAACAAGCGCTTTGGTGGCGAAGGCAAGCTGAACATCACAGGTGCAAAGCGCAAGACTCGCCATGCTGTCAAGGCCAGCGAAGAAGCGGAAGAGAACTAGGCGCTTGCTAAGTTTCTTTTTCAAAGACTTCCCCCAAAAAGGGAAGTTTTTTTGTGGGCCGTCCTTATATCGAACTTCGCTCTCCACGGATAGCGAACCTCTCTAAAGCCTTTAAATTTTTGAAAATGGATTTGTAGAAGCGGCCTGTAGCTAATTTTGGAAAGATGATTTTGAAAAATTCACATTGGCGGTTAGCGCGCGGCGTCCTTGCCGGATTTTTGCTGTGGAACGGCGTATCTTTTGCCGGAGTCGCGGAGTGTCCAGAAGGACGGATTGTCGGGAACGTTCGCTATGCCGGCTTGCAGCGGACCAAACCCCATGTGGTGGAACGGGAATTGCTGAACGCTTCGGGAAAGCCCTTTTCGGCGGAATCCTTTCAAAATGAAAAGCTTCGGCTGGAAAGCTTGGACCTGTTTTCGGAAGTCTCGTTGGTTTGTTCTTCACAAGGCGACCGTCTGGATTTGGAATATCGCTTTACGGAACTGCTGCAGTGGATTCCTGCCCCCGCCGGAAAAAAAACCGATCAGGACGGCTGGATGCTGGGGCTCGCCCTGGCGAACCTGAATGTCGGCGGCGAGGATGTCCGTGTTGAAGGGCAATTCCGCACGTCGGTGGATCCGATTTTTGATTCCAAGGAATATGCCCTCTATGCCAGTTCTCCTTGGCTTTTCGGGCTTCCCGTCGCTTGGGATTTTGAATTCTTGCGGACGGACTCTTGGGATGACTTGCGCCATTTTTACGACCGTTCGTGGTATGCGCACTTGGAATTGGACGCCAGGCTCCCGAATGATTTCTATGTGATCTGGGCCCCGTCCTATCGCTATGTCCAGAATTATGGAGCAGTGCCGGATTTGGGCGTCGGGCTTTTGATGGACAAACGGGATTCCCGCTTGGATCCGCACCACGGCGCTTATGAAGAATGGCGCGTGACGCGCTACGGCGTTTTCCATGACGATGTGGAAAATTACGTGGAATACCTGTGGGACAATCGCTTTTATGTTCATTTCGGGCGCTTTGTGACGGGCGTTTCTTCCCTTGTGCGGTATCGTCCGGGAACGCAGATGTTCTTTGACCGTTTGCATCAAGGCGGCGTGAATACGCTCCGGGGGTTCGATCCGGATTCGGCGATTCATGGGCGGCACGAAGCGATTTGGAATGTGGAAGAGCGCTTCGATTTGCTACGGCGTCGTCCCTTTTCGATTTTGGGGGCGAATCTCTTCTGGGGGGTGCAGCTGGTCGCCGGCGTAGAGGGCTCTTTCCTTTGGGATACCCGGACCCCGGATTGGGGCGATTATCGCCAGAGTATTTATGGCGGCGTGCACTTGCTCATCCCGGCGTTGGAACGCTTGCGGATTGAAGCCGGGTACAGCCCCGATGGCGGCGGCATAAAAATTGCGATAGGCTTGTACGATAAAAATGTCGCTTTGCGTTGGCGATCCCGCTAGCAGAATTTATATTTGGATTATGCCAATAAATTATTTAGAACTTCCAATCGGTGCCAAGTATCCCTATGAAGTGGATTGCGTAGTTGAAATTCCGAAAGATACGAATGTCAAATATGAATATGATGAAGTCCACCACGTGTTCCGTCTGGACCGCTGCCTGCTTTCTTCGATGAGCTATCCCTGCAGCTACGGGCTGATTCCGAGTACGCGCGCAGACGATGGCGACGCTCTGGATATGCTGGTTTATTGTTCTTCGCCTCTGGCGACGGGGACGGTGGTCTCTTGCCGCGCCGTGGGTGTCTTGGATATGACGGACGGGGGAAAAAAGGATTACAAGGTGCTGGGCGTGCCGCTTTATATTCCGCATCCGATTCGCGATTTGCAGGATGTCGATCCGATGTTCCTTAAAATTACCCGGAATTTTTTCCAGTATTATAAGGAACTGGAAGGAAAAACGGTGGAAATCGGGGATTGGCTTTCGGCGAGCCGGGCGCGTGAAATTATCGTGGAAGCGCACAAGAATTTTTTTGCGGCCCAGGTGCAGAGTTCGGAAATTTGCTACCAGGAACCGGAATCTTTGACGGAGTTCAATTCCAATACGGATTTGATGATGATTTAGAATTTTTGGGGAAAGTTTTTGATCCAGGGTCTTTCTCTGGATTTTTTTTGCGTATTTTATGGTCGGTGAAGTAGGGATCGATTGCAGAGGGAAAGGCATTTTTTCTCTTCGACTGTTCGATGTTGCCGTGGTGCGTGCTGCGATGATGACATTTGACAATTTGTTGCCCTGGATTTCTTTTTTTGTGAGGTGAATTCGTTTTCAAAGTGGAGAACTTTTCTTCACAAGGGGAAGAGTGCCAAAAGTTGGATTCACCACTCTGGATGTCCGCTATAAGAAAGGCCGTTTCAAAGGCTCCGATTTTAAGAACGGGGAACTTATGGCTCCCTTTGCTTTTTTTAGGGGGAGATTTTGTGAAAGAAAACATGGAGTACGCCTTTCCAATTATGGAAAATTTTTGGGCTGTCGATCTGTTCGTTTCAGCGATCAGTCGTAAGCTGGTACGATTTCTTACGACTTTGTTTAAGGATTTACTTGTGTATATTTTTCCTGTTTTTTCTAACTTGGTGCTTCAGCGTATTTTGTGCGGCATAGGAGGATTTCTTATGGTTAAAATTTCGAATAAGATGTTCGTAGAGAAACTGCTCGCCGTGGCGGCTTTGATGATGACGTGCGTAGGGATGTGTGGGTGTTCGGAAGATAAAGTGCGTTGGCACGATGAGTTCACTGGCGCAAAGATTGTTGGGTTTATAAATGATTCCTTGGTTATAATTGGAAGCTATCAACAACGAACGGAATCACATGAAGGATTGTTTGAACCATATTGGGATGTGGTTGAAGGAGGACATGAACGTCTGTGTGTCTATAATTACCGCGTTCAGGAAGATGGACCCAGATGGTGCGATACCCTTGGCGAATACAATATGACGAATGCGTTTCGTGGGCAGATGACGGATTCGATTATTTGGGGCGGCGACATGCCGAATTCAATTAGATTGTGGAAAGTCGGAGAATCACAACATCAAATTAAATTGGACAAAAAAACGGAAGGTTGCTCTGGAGAATTTGGAATTATTTCAGTAAAGCAGTGGCTTGACGGAATGTTTATTGCCCTCGGAGAGAACTCGTTGAATATGGGCGGCGGCAGTTGCCAATATGCACTTTTGGATACTGTGGAAAAGATGATTACATACAAGCGCTTGGACAAGAATTTGGAATGGATTGAGAAATGCGGTGATATGAAAGCCTGTGGCGATGATGTGATTTGTTTGAAAACAGATTTTCAAAAAAATGAAATAGACTTGTTCGTTAATGGGAAACGTTCCGACTCTTTAATGGTTTTACATATACCAAATATTTCAAGTTTATGGAAAACCTTTGAGGTTTGTTTTATGGGGAATATGATTTACTTTGGACACAATATAAATAGTCAGCCCTTAAAAAGTCACTTTGCGAACGCAAGATAAGGACGTTCGCATTTTTTGTTCATTCCGTTCCACAGAAGGCAAAAACAGTATAGCCATTCCAACAGGGCAAAAAAGCGCCTCATGGCCCTCTTGAAGTTGAACGCCGCCGCAGCAAGCTTTGCATTGAGCATGTCGCCAAAGATTCCCTTGTAGAAATTTCTGCCCATACGGTGGTCGCTTTTCAGGTGGCCGTTGATAGGCTCGATGCCAGCCCTCTTGCAAAAAAGCTTGTGAGCCTTTTTCTTCTGGTAGTAAGTCGCGTTTTTCTTCGGGA
>NZ_FUWU01000041.1 GCF_900167415.1 Fibrobacter intestinalis
GAATAAATCGGTGCTCTTTAGAGCGGGAAAAGGGACTCGGACCCTCGACCCCGACCTTGGCAAGGTCGTGCTCTACCAACTGAGCTATTCCCGCGTGGACTTCGCAATTATAGAATTAAAATGGAATTTCGTCAAATGAAATGGGAAAAAATCAAAAAAAATAATCCGACGACCATGGATGATTTTGTCCATTTTTGTGCGGTTCGGTATTGTTTTTTTTGCGAAAAACGACAAGTGAAAAAAACGAGGGGGATAAGAGGAATGAGTGCCCACAGAAAACTGCGGGGCATCCAGCCAATGGCGACAGGAATCGGAATGGAAAGCAGCGAAAATAGCAGTAGGAGATCGGCGAAAAGGCTGGCTTTGTTTTCTCCGACGACAAGCGGAAAGGTGATAATTCCTGCGTTAAGATCGCCTTGAGTATCTTCCAGGTCTTTGAAAATTTCCCTGGCGAATGTGAAAAGGAACGCAAAACCGATGGCGGTGTAAATCGGGTAAAAATTCGCTTGGGGAAGGAACAGGCTGCGCATAAGGGGAGTCGTGCATAAAATGGCCACGCAGACATTTTTGATTAAGGGAATGCGCTTGATATTTTTGTCGTAAAAAAATAGCAGAATCAGCAAAGCAAAAAAGAAGAGCAGATGGGAAGTTGGACTTGGAGAAATGAATCCGGCGGCCAGCGTGATGGCAGCGCAGATGCCGGCGAATATCTTTGCTGAACGGACGGAGATTTTTCCGGCGGGCAGCGGGCGTGACGGCCGATTGATTTTATCGATTTCTAGGTCAAAAATGTCGTTCAGGATATTGCCGAAAGCGATGGCGCAAGCAAAGGCGATCGCATTGGCGGCGATGCCGCGCAGGGTGAAAATCCCTTGGGAAAGGAAGATTCCCGCAGCGAGGGTGATTTCCGCGATTAGGATGTTTCCCAAGCGAGCCATTTGAAACAGAGAACGCATAAATCAAAGATAGCTAATCGGGTTTTAAAATAGGCAAATTCAGAATTTATAAAAGCCGTTTGTCCTTCGTCTATTTAAATTAGTTATGATGTGTTTTGATTCGGAAAATGAAGAAGAACGAATTTCCAGGTCTTCGAGACGGGATTCGCGCGCTCGCCGTGTGAACACGATGGAAATGTGGAAGCGGGGAACTTTGGATGATCGCCCGATTAAGGAACGCTGGAGTCGGGAATTTAAAAAACCGAAAGTCAAAAAAATCAAGGATCCTACGGAAAAATTTGATTCCGCCGCTTTGGAAGGACTCGTTCTGGAAGTGCATCGCCGGACTTGCGTTGTGCGTCTTTTGGGCGGGGAAGTTATCAATGCGACTTACCGCGCAGCTGTCGTTCATGAATTGAAGGAGTTTCCCGCCGTGGGCGATTCGGTGATGGTTGCTCGCGCCAAAGATGCCGAAGAAAATGCGCCTTATTCGCTCCTTCGGGTTCTTCCACGGCGCTCGTCGCTTGTTCGCCCGGGGCCCAAAGACAAATCTCGGCGAGAGTTGGTGCTGGCGGCGAATGTCGATCAGGTGGTTGTGGTTTCCAGCGTGGCGGAACCTCCTTTTAATTACGGTTTTGCCGATCGATTTCTGTTGGCGGCGAATCTATGCCAATTACCGCTGGTGATGGTTTTGAACAAGACCGATCTGGTGGAAAATTTGCCGCAGGGCGTTCAGGATTTTATTTCGATTGTAGATAAATTCATTTGTGTCAGTTGCAAATCGGGTGCGGGGATGGATGCGCTTCGTGATGTGTTGAAAAATAAGTGCTCCGTGCTTTCGGGAAAAAGCGGGGTGGGCAAATCCAGCTTGGTCAATGCGCTGGTGCCGGGAGCGGCTTTGAATGTGGGAGAAGTTCGCTCGCTGGATGGCAAGGGGCGTCACACAACGACTTCTTCAAGTCTTTTTGAATTGCCGTTTGGCGGTCGCATTATCGATACGCCGGGGATTCGGGAATTGGGCGTTGCGGAAATGGATGAACATGATTTAGCGCGCTCTTTCCCGGGATTTTTTCACAATGATATTTTCACTTGCAAATACAACGATTGCATGCATTTGAATGAGCCGGGGTGCGACGTACTTGCCCGTGTGCGTTCGGGAGAAATTCCGCAGGCAAGATACGAAAGCTACTTGCGGATTTTGCATTCTGAAAATTAAACTGTTCCCTAAAAAAGAAACTTCCGCTTTTGACTTCTCAAATTCAGAAAGATATTCGAGGCTCTGCGGAGTGTTGAGAAGTAAGCCCTGATCACGTTAAACGAATCGCTCTTCTAAAAGCGCATAGGAAATTGCGGCCTTCTGTATCGCTGTTCGAATTTACGAGCCTATGAAAAAAAGTCTGTAAATGAAGCTCGTCAAAAAGACGGATGAGGCGTTCTATAGTAAATTATTGCAAAGGAGCCTCAAAATAAGAAGAAGTCCGCCCCCTTCCTCAAGTCAAAATGTCCTCTTTCAACTCCTAAAATCGGGGCGGAAAGGGGACTCCAATGTCCAAGAAAACAACCGACACGTCGCTCAGGGACGCATTCCTTGAACGCATAAAGAATCAAGCGAACTGAAGAACCGAGGCGTTCAGGACGTACTCATCATCTGCGCTGATGGACTGACCGGCATCAAGGATGCCATATCCCTCGCCTTCCCAAAAACGGAATACCAGCGTTGCCTTGTGCGCCAGATTCGCAATACGTTCAAGTACGTGGCGGACAAGGACCGTAAAGAGTTTGCTGCCGACCTGAAGGGAATCCACAATGCTCCGAAGGAGTCGCAGGGTGCTGAAATACGAGACCGCGTAGCCGAAAAACGGAAAGCCAAGGAATCCACACGCCATGAAGAGCTGGTACATGAATTGGGATGCGCTCACCTCAAGGTCTTGTACCTGGCCGCTCTTGAAGCTACGAGGAAATGGACCATGCCGATTCGTAACTGGGGCGCAATCTATGGCGAGTTCTGCATCATGTTCGAAGGTCGACTGCCCGAATAAACAACATTCCCTTACAAAGAAAAACTGACGCATTACGCAATGCGCCAGCTTTAAGAGTGCTTGACAAAATGAACGGCTGATTTTATTTTCTTAAAAGCGTTGAACAACGCTTAACTGTTAAACCAATTTGCTGTAGAACAGCCTATTTGCAGAAAAATTTCACAGGCTCATTTACTACCCAGCAGTTTCTTGAAAAATTCCATTTCGAGTTCTAAATTCAAACCGGGAATTGAGTCGACGAGTTCTTTGGCTATCGTCAGGTGTTTTTGTGCAAATTCTTTGGTCTTTGGGGAAGTTTCGTCTTGAATTTGATGCGAAGCGGCTTTCAAAAACTTTTCGACACGGCGGAGCTTTTCGGCAAAGTCTTTTGCGATATGCGATTCGGTTATGCGCTCGAAAATATAATCTTCTGCAACTTCCGAAAGGTGGATCATGTCCTGCGCGTAAAAGCGGTAATCCCGAAGTTCGTCCATGACGATTTCATAAGCGGGAAAGTATTCGGCAAAATCGGAATGGTTGCGTACAAATTCATGGACGGCAAGCAAAAGCGTCGCTTTGGAAACGGAATTTTCTGGAGCGCCGTCCTTGAAATGACGCAAAGGAGAAACCGTACAGACGATTTGAATTTTCGGATTTTGGGAGCGAAGAATTGCCGCAATGTTTTTCAGCGAGAGAATTGCCTGTTCCACGGAAATCCGTTTTCGTACAAATGTTTCTGCTGAAGCCTTGTGGCAATTGGAAACGACGGTATTTGCCGGGTAATTCTTGTCAGTATCTTTTAAAAAATAAACGAATGCGGAGCCTAAGGTGATGAAAGCGATATCGATTTTGGGAAGATGTTTTCTGAAAGTGTCGAGAGCCGCATTTAAATTTTCCAGGCATTCTTTTTTGTTTTTTCGAGAAAAGGATGAATGTGCGTCCCAGCAATGCCAAAGTTCGCCATCAAAGAAAACGTCCTCTTCCGTGTAAATTTTTCCACTGGCGGCATTTTCCATCAATCGCTCGATGGAAAGCGGGTTGTAGAGAACGCCGAAGGGGTTCGCCATCGAGGGAAATTTTCTTTCGGCAAATCGCTTTGAAATGTTTTCGGCAAAGCAGGAGCCAACGAAAAGTAAATTTTTTGTCCAATCCAGATGGATTGGCGATGGAGGTATTTCAATGGTTGTGTACAAATTCATTGTGGATGTCCTGCATGACAAGTCCCGCCATCATGAATCCAAACAGGGCTGTGGCATGGGCGATGGACCCGTTGTAAGCGACTTTGTGAAATGCCGCCGGGGAGCTGTCGCCGGCCAAAACTTCTCCTTTGTTGGGCAATACTTCATCGCTAAAAACGCAGACGATTTTCTTTTTCGGGCGAATCTGTATTTTTTTGAATTTTTCGCGGAGGGCACGGGCAAGCGGGCAGCCTTTGACTTTCCAAAATTCGGCGGTCTGGATTTTGATCGGGTCGAGTTTGAGCGCGGCTCCCATAGAGGAAAAAACGCGGGCTTGGGTCTCGGCGGCTTGCAATAAAAGGTGCGCTTTATTTTCCAGGGAATCGATAGCGTCAATAATATAGTCGTAGCTTTCGAGTTGAAAAGAATCGCAGTTGGACTTTTGATAGATTTCTTGGAGGGCGTGAATGCGGGCGTGCGGGTTGATTTCCAAAAGGCGTTCTTGAAGAACTTCAACTTTGGGCCTTCCGATTGTTTTGGTGGTTGCTAGCAACTGGCGGTTGATATTGGTGACATTTACAGTGTCGGGATCCACAATGGTCAAGTGTTCGATGCCGGAGCGCACGAGGCTTTCTGCGCACCAACTGCCGACACCGCCGACACCGAAAAGGATGACGCGCTTTTGAAATATATGGAGCATCAATTCTTCGCCAAAAAGGCGGAACTCTCTGTTGAAAATGGAAGTGTGAGAAAATGTCGGATCTATCATCGTGTCGTTCAGGTGAAATTTTCTAATAAATATAATTTGGTGGAAATTTTTGTTCCTGATGAAAAGCCCCGAAAGCTGTAGCTCTCGGGGCGCAAATAAAAAGGCTTCGGCTTATCCTCGATCGTCGATCGGGAGCCAGGGACGGGATTCGCTGCCCGTGTAAATCTGGCGCGGACGATTGATTTTCGACTGGGGATCATCGTGCATTTCTTTCCAGTGCGCTATCCAGCCGGGAAGTCTGCCGATGGCGAACATCACAGTGAGCATATTGGTCGGAATACCCATGGCGTGGTAAAGAATGCCGGAATAGAAATCCACGTTCGGGTATAGCTTGCGTTCAATGAAGTAGTCGTCCTTGAGGGCGGCGTCTTCCAGTTCGGAAGCGATGTCGAGAAGCGGGTCGCCAATGTGTTCGCGGTCGAAAATCGTGTGGACAAGACCTTTGAGGACTTTTGCTCTCGGGTCGTAGTTTTTGTAAACGCGATGCCCGAATCCATAAAGTTTAAACGGATCCTGCTTGTCTTTCGCTTTTTCGATGACCTGCTTGACGGTAAGTCCGCTCTGGTGGATTTTCATCAGGGTTTCGAGTGCCGCCTGGTTCGCGCCGCCGTGGAGAGGTCCCCACAAGGCGCAGATTCCCGCGCAGATGCTCGCATAAAGACTAGCCTGTGAACTGCCGACCATACGCACGGTTGAAGTGGAGCAGTTCTGTTCATGGTCGGCGTGGACAATCAGAAGGACGTTCAGCGCATGGACGAAGAGCGGATCCACATTGTAGGGTTTCGCCTTGCTCGAGAACATCATGTTGAGGAAGTTCGAGCAGTAGCTCTTTTCCGCGTCGGGGTAAACGAACGGTTCGCCGATGCTTGCCTTGTAAGAGAACGCGGCGATGGTGCGCACCTTTGAAATGAGGCTCGCGACTGTCAGATTGAAAGCGTCCTGTTTGCTTTCGTCATCGTAAAAACGCGGGGTGAAAAGCCCGAGGGCATTTACGACCGCACCGAGGATTCCCATCGGGTGCGCGGACGGAGGCATTTCGCGGAAAAAATTCAGCAGGTTTTCGTGGATCAGCGCATTTTCGGTCAGAAGCCTGCGGAAAGTGCCAAGCTGTTCCCGGGTCGGCAGTTCTCCGTAAATCAGGAGCCATGCGGTTTCCGGGAAAGTCGTGTAGGCCGCCAAGTCTTCGATATTGTATCCGCGGTAACGAAGAATTCCCTTTTCCCCATCGACAAAGGTTATCTGGCTTTTGGTGCTGCCCGTGTTGGTATAACCGTAGTCCAGCGTGACAAGTCCAGATTCCTTGCGGAGCTTGGAAATATCGACAGCCTTTTCATTTTCCGTTCCGGTTATAACAGGAAGATTGTAGGAATTTCCTCCGTAATTCAGGGTTGCGAAATCGGCCATTGAGTCTCCTATGGGTTGTGGGAAGTGAGGTCGGTGATTGCCCGATAGACATTTTCAAAAAGTTGGGGCAACAGGTCGGTGGGCACCGCCGAGAAGGCGAGTCGCAAAAGTCCTTTCAGCATGATGGTGCCGGTGCTGTAATTTTGAAGCAGATGGACGCGGACGGATTCGGCATCGACGCCCTTGGGTTTCACGCACATGAAGTAGCCGCTGTTGAAAGGCATCGGATCAAATGCGTTCTTGTATTCCGGGTGTTCTTGCAACGTCTTTTGGATAACGTCGTAGCGTTTTTTGAGAACGGCATATTTCTGTTCTTTTTCCTGGATGTATTCCGGGCTTTTATAGGCTTCCAGAAGGATTTTTTGGGAAATGCTCGGAGCGTTGGAAATGTTCCCGCGGATAGCACCGGCGGCTTTGCTTTCGAGTGCTTTCAGCTGTTCGGCGGTGGCTCCTTGGAAGCCAAAGGTGATGAAGCCGACGCGGAAACCCCAGACGTAATCTTCCTTGGTGGGACCGTCGAGTTTGACGGCGAGAATGTCCTTGTGGGCATCCACCAGTTTGGCGAAGAGGGATTCCCGGGTGACTCCTTCGGCGTAAACCAGTCCGAAGTAGGCGTCGTCCAGGAGGGCGACAATCTTGTTGCCTTTTTCGGCGGCGCGGACAAGGACTTCGGTGATTTTCTTTGCTTCTTCTTCGGTGGCGGTGTAGCCGGTCGGGTTGTTCGGAAAGTTCAAAAGGAGAACTTTCTTGCCGATGCCGTCTTTGGCGAGAGCCGCTTCCAAAGCGTCAATGTCGAATCCGCCGTTTTTGAAGGTGTTGAATGTATCGATTTGCGCACCATAGCTGTTTTCAAAAGCGAGTTCGTAATTGTCCCAATAAAGGTCGGGAATGATGACTTTGTCTCCGGGATCCAGAAAGAGATAGCCGGAAATGGAAATCGCGTGGGTCAGCGCGGCAGAAACGACAGGGCGGGAGAAGGTTTTAGTGGCCAGAGTCGGATTCTTGCGGATGATCTGTTCTTTCCAGGCGTCGCGGAGTTCCGGGTTGCCATAGCTGGGCGCATAAAGAAAAGCGTTCTTGGGAAGGTTCAGCGATTTCTGGACGCAGGGAAGAACCAGCGGAGATCCGTCGTCTTCCAAGGCAGTCCCGATGGTCGCGTTGATTTTTTTTCCTTTGGCTTCGCCTCCTTGTCCTAAGATGCCCTTGCTGGGAAAGAAGATGTTTTTTCCCTTTTGTGAAAGCATTTGAAGGATGGATGCTCCGTTCGCAGCGAGATCGGCGTTGAGAGCTTCGGCGAGAGGATTGAGAGTCATATAGGTTTGTCCTTATGTTTTTTCCAAGACGCAAAGATAAAAAATGAAAGGGAATTTGCGGAAGTTTTGCCTTTTGCTGTGGTGCAGAAAGAAAGGAAATCTCTAGAGACTTTTTGTTTGCGCCAAGAATTTTCGCCGAAACTGCTGGAAGAGATTTGGGTTGGCGCGCTTTTGTGAAATGGCTGTGCGACCGCTTTGTTGAAAAATGCAGAAGCCGCTTTTATTCCAAAAAGATTTTCCGCAGTTGATCCGCCGCCCGCTCCAAGTCGTCGTTGATAATCGTGTGTTCGTATTTGCCGTGCTTTTCGGCAAACTCGATTTCCTTTTTGGCGTTGTGTAGGCGCAATTCGATAACTTCTTCGGAGTCGGTCGCCCGGTGACGCAGACGTTCTTCCAGCACTTGCAGCGATGGAGGAAGAATGAGAATGCCGACGGCGTCCGGATAAACCTTGTCAAAATTGACTTTGCCGAAAACGTCCAGATCGAAGAGGACGCGTTTTCCGTCGGCGAGCATTTTTTCGACAAAACTTTTGGGCGTGCCGTAAAAGTTGCCATGGACTTCGTTCCATTCGACAAGCTCGTCGTTCGCTATCATCTTCTGGAATTCGTCGCGAGTCTTGAAAAAATAATGCACACCATCGATTTCGCCTTCGCGGGCGGGGCGTGTCGTCGCCGAAATGGAATAGACCATGTCGGGAAATTCGTGAATGACCAAATCTTTGAGGGTCGTTTTTCCAGCACCCGACGGGGCGCTCATCACAAAAAGGTCGTGTTTCATTTTTTGTCCTCAATATAAAGCGGGCGTTGTTTCACTTCTTCGTAAATGCGGCCGATGTATTCGCCGAGAATCCCGATGGACATCAGTTGGATGCCGCCGAAAAAAACGATGGCGGTCATGAGAGACGCCCAGCCCGGAACGGTCACAGCCGGATTCAGGAATTTTTCGAGAATCGCCCAGATGCCAATTCCCAAGGAAACGAGCATAACGCTTAAGCCCATGAGAAAACTGATTTTGAGCGGAGTCGTGCTAAATCCCGTAATGCCGTCCATTGCAAGCCGAAGCATTTTGCGGAGCGGATACTTGGAGGTTCCCGCAGAACGGGATTGCCTGTCGTATGGGATGCCGATGCGTTTGAAACCGACCCAGCAGACGAGCCCGCGTAAAAAGCGGTTCCTTTCCGGAAGGGCGTTCAGCTGTTCTACCACAACGCGGTCCATCAGACGGAAATCGCCGGTGTCCATGGGAATGTCGATGCTCGTGAGCGAATGCAGCAGTTTGTAAAAGCAATGCGCGCTCGCTTTTTTGAAAAAGGATTCGCCCTTCCGTTTGCGGCGTTGGGCGTAAACGACCTGATAGCCTTCGCGCCATTTTTGAAGCATCTCGTGGATGAGCGCGGGCGGGTCTTGCAAGTCGCCGTCGATGATGACCACCGCTTGCCCCTGAGCGTGCTTGAGTCCTGCGCTAAAAGCCGCTTGGTGCCCGAAATTGCGGCTGAAATTGATAAGCTTGTTGTTCGGCGTTTGGGAAACGAGGCCTTCCAAAATTTCTCGTGTGCGGTCCGAGGAACCATCGTTCACAAAAATCAGTTCGTGTTCGACTTGGGCAAGTTCTTCGGTCAGCACGGAAAAGGTTTTGGCGACGATTTCTTCTTCGTTATACAGGGGAACGATGACTGATAAAAGCATTTAGTTTTTCTCCGCTTCCGCTTGAACTTCTTTGGGGAAAAGGGTGGGAAGAACGATATCTACATGGTCGCAGTTTTTGCTTGTAAGGCTGTCGGTGACAATGGAAAGCCGCTGAACGCCTTGAACGGAAATGTCGAGCGAATCCGCTTTGCTCAAGGTGACTGTTCCGCTTTGGTAGAGGAGCTTTCCGTCGCCGAGAACTTTATATTGAACTCCGTCGCTGCACAGGCTTTCTTCATCCAATCCGATAATGGCTGTCAGGCGGTTGAATTTTCCCAGAAGTTCAAAATGGGTTTCGCTCGGCGCATGCGTTCCAAAACCGTCGGGGTATTTTTGGGATTGAACGGTAAGCGGATTTCCTTCGATAGAGGCGTTCGTGCGCAAATCGCCCCAGCCCTGCTTGTGGAAAGAAGGAGTCATCAGGGACAGTTGCAGAGCTCCTTCAAAACGGAAGAATCGGATGGAAGGAATTTCCGCAATCTGCTCGTTGGAAACGGAGTCGATGATTCTGGCGGTCAAGAAATTGTATCCCGGATTCAGGATGGGACCTGTCAGGGTGTCGGCAAAACTGCCCGCTTGGTAGGGCTTTTCAAACAGTTCCTTGCCGTTTAGGGAAAATCGGATTTTCCAGGGTTCCCGAGTGCTTGCGTGGGCAACGGAATTGAATATGAATGTTCGGGTTTCGGGATAGCCGCGCCAAATGCCGAAGGAAAAAAGTTTTTCGGGATCGTATTTTCTTTGGGCGACGATTTTGGCGATGCGGAGCCAGTAATTGTGAGTGATAAGAATTTGTGCGACATCTTCGAGTTTAACTTCCCGTTCGAGAATATCGCAAGTCGTGGGAATGCGGTGTTCCACGGCTTTGGCGTGGTACGTTTTGGAATCCCAGCAGTCCAACCCGCGAATATAATAGACTTCTCCCCGGTATTTTTCAATGAGCTTTTCCAAAGAATCCGCTGAAATTTTCCGGAGCCGGTCGTAATGGATAGAGGAAACGGAATAGCCGGTGAAGTGCCAGGGTCTGCCATAGACAAAAAGGCGAGGTTTATCTGGCTGCTTGTCCAGCCACTTCCAAATTTCATGTTCTTCGGTTGTCAGGTGGTTCCGGTTATACATGATGTTCTTGTTGAAACTTTCCTTGTAACCGAAGGTGTGCCCCCCGAAGAGAAGAGCCAAAAGAACGGCGGCAACCAGATTGGCGGTCGCGTTGGCGTTCAAAGAAAATTTTCCGAGAAGGAAATAGGCGATAGAAAGCGCATTGCGAATGGCAAACGCTGCAAGGTATGCCATGGTCGGCATCATGACGAGGGCGTAACGCTGGTTGATTTCAATCGTGAAATCCCCAGAAACGTTTTCGAGAATGATGTATGTCTGGATGTGATAGAGCAGCAGGAAACCGGCGATTTTGGAGTATTTTCCGAACTGCCTGTTGTAGATTTCTTTGGAAACCCGGATGAGAAGAAATGCGAATCCGGCAAGGAAAAGATAGTTGAAGCTTGAAAGGAAGGGATTTGCGAGAAGCCCGTCGCCGGAAAGAGGGCGAGTCATCACTTCCCAGTTGTTTTTCAGGTTTTCCAGAAAGTGCCCGTGGGCGGAATAGGCGCCTCCTTGAAAGCCGTAGCCTTGGAAATAGCTGATGGTGATGAGAATGGGAATGGAGAAAAGGGAAAGGGTGACGAAGAACGCCGGGGCTTTGCCGTCTTTTTTATCCAGAATTTTGGGAAAGGCGACGACGAGGAATGCGAGAAAGCAAAAGACGGTTTCTTGGCGAGTCTGGGCGAAAAAGCCGAGGACGAGGGCGCAGAGAATCCAGTGGCGGATGGTGTTTTTATCGAAAGCCCAGCGAAGAATCCACAGGGAGAGAGCCGAAAGGAAAATGTAGAGCGGCTCGACGGACATCGACCGGAATTGAAAAAGAACGGTCGGCTGCGCAAATAGAATGATGCTGGCTAGAGCTGCGGTCAGATCGTCGGCTGTCCACGCTCGAATGGCAAAGAAGAGAAGTAAAGCGGAAAAGAAAAGCAGGGCAAGCTCCATATTGAAAATCCAGTGCAAATCGGTTCCGAAAATCGGCATTCCGAGAAAATACAGGAAAGAAAGCCCTTTCGTTTTGAAACTGTCCGAATTTTGGTAGCAGTCCAGTTTTCCGTCGTGAAATTCTCCCTGGTCGCAGGTGCCCGTCGTCTGGTTGAAATACATATTCTGTGCGACTGCCATAAAAATGCTTTCATCGCTTTGTACGCGGTGCCGCGCTTCGATTTGCGTCCCGGCAAAAAGGGTTGCTCCCAAGGCGAAGAGGATGGTCAGGACAATGAAAGGCTTGGGTGGCAGGTGCTCTTTGACATAGGAACGGAAATCCCGGAAGAGGCTAGCAAAAAGAACGAGAATCGCCACGAATTGCACAAGGAACAGCGGCAGCGGAAGTCTTAAATCCAGAATGCGGATGATTTCTTTCTCGCCAACATTCGGGGCAAGATAAATCAGAAACGGAATCAGGGCGGCGATAACAACGCCCGCGATTCCTGCTGGATGTACGAGATTTTTGAGTCGAGCTAGTATGTTTTTCATTGGAAGTGAATATAGTTTTTTTGATACGTTCTTGTAGAAAGGGAAAAGGTGAAGTGCTTAATCGGGCGAACCGTTTGAACGGTCAAGGATTTTTCTCCGATTTGCAATTTACGGAATATTGCTGTTCGATCTAATTTTCTTTTGCCAACGCAATCGCCGTCCATACTTTAGATGAACGATATTCACAAACGAATCAGACAGTTTTAAGGTTTAAAATAGAGAATAATTTCAGCGACACCTTGAATGGTATTGAAATCCGCTATCTCGCAATTCGGGACGCATCCATCATAGCCGAATCCGATTTGTATTATCTTCCCGGGGGGGGGAATGGCCGACTCGTCTTTTGAATATTCAGAGAAACCTTCGCTTGAGATTTATTTCTCAAATATCGTTCTGATACACTTGGCGGGATTTCAGGATGTGCGGTGGGACTTCACAATAAGGATTGGTCCACTTGGATAAAAGAGGAAGACCCATCCCAACCCGAATTCAATGTATTGCTGAAAATGTATTTGCGGAAATGGAGAATGGTGCCATATTGAATGATATGGTTGATTTTTTAGCGGAGTAGAATTATGTTAATGGCTTGCATCAAAACGGGGATTTTGACCTGTGCAAAAATATATGGATACAAATCAAATTACAGGAATCCGTCTAATATCAACAACACCGTTAAATGGTATTAAAGCGTATACGGATGAAGACATTCTTTGTGAAATTATTGCATAAAACAAAGATGAGCAATTTTATCCTGATTCTTGCAATGAGAAAGAAATTGATTTTGAACATGGAGATTGGTTTGCATTGTCTCGTTGCCGATATTGGAAGAGAAATTGTGCTCCGATGATTGAAATGACGTACCTTTGTTGAATAAGGCGGCGCTATTCCCGCAAATCTTCTGCGGCATAAGGAGTTGCCGTTTCGACGGGAGATTATAGGGCTGTGCTGGTTAGGTATTCCAACAAAAAAATAAATCTAAAGAAAAATATTTCTTTTTTGAAATTAAATATGTATATTTGGTTCGGCAAAATCTTGATGATTTTGGCCAATCTTCTTTGGAACGACAATACGACATGTAGAAATAAAAACGACATCTCTATTTATGGTTGATTAAATCTCGGTTCTTTAGAGCTGGAGTTAATTGACATATTGAATAAGGAGTCGTTATGACCAATACTGCTAAGTTCCGTATCAATGCGGAGGAAATCCGTCTCACCAACAACCGCCGGATGTTGATTGCCGGCATGAATTGGGTAACAGAACGCTTGGAAAACCGGCGTTTTGCCTTGAGTGCCTCGGAAGTTGACCGGTTGAATCGCCCGTTGGAAAATATCCAGAACCGCCTGGCGGAAATAAACGACCGGCTGATGGATATTCAGATCCAGAAGCGCGAAATCACGTTCAGGGTATCCTTCCCCAATATGGAGAAGGATAGCGAACGCAAATCCTGCATCGTGTGGAAAACTTGATTTTATTTCTTTAAGCTCTCCGCAGTCTCTTTGTTAGGCGGCGGGGAGTTTTTTGGGGGGTGGGGAATTCTATACGAAGTCCCCACCCCCCGCAATACCTCAACACTTTTTAGAAGGATTTCAAGGAAAGCAAGCGTGGCGGGGGATAGAGTGAAGGGAAAAGGGGGTCGGCCTTCGCCACTTTGATGCCCCCTTATCCCTTCCACCCGCCGCGGCTCTGCATCCCTGAAACTAGGAATTTCCGATTCCGTAGTTGAAGTATCCCTGAAAGGGGCAATTCGCCTAAAGGAAGCAAGCTTCCAAGGCTCATGGGGCGCTGCATCCTGTCAGCGAAAAGTTTGAAATTTCATTTCGCAATAAGGCGAGTCTATCCGTTAGAGGGTAAAATTTTCCTTTCCGAAGAAAAACATTCCCGTCCAAGAAAATCTTCCCTGATGACAACTGGCACTTTCTGTGGAAGATTGTATATTCATCCCTTTTTTTCCTGATTCCGCTTTTGGTGGAAACCGGAATGTATTCGGTCTTGTGCGGGTTGAAAATCTGTTTTGGGGTGGCAAGAGCTAAAAAGAGCGGCGCGGGCATGTCGTGAACACGAAAAAGGCTGCCCGCAGGCAGCCTTGAAATTTTGGAAGGGAATTCCGACTGGATTAGCCTTCGATTTTCTTGGCGGTAATGTTGATGGTTATTTGTTTCGTATCAACCGACTTCTCGATAATCACAAGATACGTTGAGCCGCCTTTCTGCAATCCATACGTTTGGGTGGCGGCGCTTTCGGATACCGATGCATAGCCCGCATCGCTCAATCCCGACGACAAGGAATTGGTGAAGGTTGTCAACTTTGTCCCTTGGGATGACAAGAAACTTTTTTGCGCCGCCCATACCGCGGTGTCCGCGCTGGATGCCCCCTCGTCTTTCGTGAAGGAGGCGAGTCCCGCCAAAAAGTCCAGGTTCTCGTCGTTGAAAACAGTCGGCGCGGAAGAGCTTGAAGACTCGCTGCTGGAGGATTCCGCCGAAGAGCTGGACTCCGCAGAGCTGCTCGAAGCGACGCTGGAACTGGAAACAGAGGACGAGGACTGCACGCTGCTGCTGACCGCCGGGGTGAGGGTGAGAGGAATTTTTGACAGCCAGTGTTTGTTGATGTCTTCGCAATCGGCTTGGATGAGCGGTTCAACGAAAGAACGATTCTCGAAACCTTCGATGGAAAAACGCACATCGCCGTTGCTGGAAGAAGTGACCTTTCCGCCTTTCTTGAAAAATTCCATGTAAGGATCGGAAGCCTTGAGCCCAGTCAGCGACTGCACTTTGGTGAAATCGTCGTTGTCGATTGCCGTTTGGATTGCCAAAACGGCGTTGTTGAAGGCGGTCAAAGAATCCGAATCGCTGTACCACTTGGTAGAGTTGATGTTAAAATACCACTTTTTCCCGTTGACAAAAGTGAGTTCGGCCCGGGTGAGATTATCGGCAAGGCAGCCGTATACAATGGAATTGCTATATGCACATAGCTGGGAATCCATTAGACCGGACATATAGGCGACGCTCAAGTCGGTTTTCAATCCTTTGTATTCATAAATTCCCCAAGGCGAAAGAGCAAGGCTCGAGTCGCATTTGGCATCGACATGGAAACCGTATTGATAGGCGGTGCATTGCATCCATCCATTTGTGCAAACGTATGCGGAATCCATTACGCGGGATGCCGATACCAAGCATTCCGAATAGCTTACCAGGCGCTTGTCCGCATTTGTATAAGTCGACCATTGGAGCTGCCAAGGCACGTTTAACACAAGGCTGTCCCCGATAGCGTAAAGGGAGATTGTCGTGATGCTGTCGGAGCAGGTTTTCAGCATTTCGATGGGGAGAGAGGAACTGCTGGAAGCCGCTTCCGAACTGCTGGAAGCGATAGCGCTGGAGCTGCTCGAAAGGGAATCCGCCGCCGAGGAACTGGAAAGGGTGTCTGCAGCGCAGCTGTCCGCCGAGGAACTGCTCGGGTTCTTTCCCGACGAAGAGGAAACGTCCGAAGTGTCCGTTGCGGTGGTGTCCGTAGCTATCGTGTCGCCGACGAGAATCCATTCGCCGTCATCGCAAAAGTAGTCCGCGGAATCGCTTTCCACGTAGAGGGTGTCTCCGGCGATTTTCTCGGTGCACTCGGGCAGGTCGTCCTTCGTGCTGAAGATATCCGTTTTGCTGCTGGAGCTGCTGTCGTCTCCGCAGGCGATAATGCCCAGAAGAGCGGCGCCCGCGGCGGCTGTTTTCAAGGTGAAGGTTTTCATGTTCTCTCCTTTGATGTAATTTTGAATCGCGTTAAATATAACAATTTTAAATATAACAATTAGCTGTTTTTTTTCTTACGTTTTAAAAAATCTCCGAAAATTTTGACCGGAATCGCCGGGGGCATCCCGAATGGCCTCCCGTTTTTGCCGGAAAACCGTCGCCATGGCCGTTTTTCTTGGCGGTTTCCCTTTTTATGGTTGAGAAATCGGGGAATGTAATTTAAATTTGGGGCGCAAAATTTTTACAGAGGCTTCCTGTGGACAATTCCATTATTCTCAAAGCAGCAGACAATGTTCGAATCCTTTCCGCCGCCATGGTGGAAAAAGCCAAGTCCGGGCATCCGGGCGGAGCGATGGGCGCCGCGACGGCAATTACTCTTCTTTTTGCGGAATTTCTGAAGTTCGATCCGAAGAATCCGAACTGGGAAGCGCGCGACCGCTTTTTGATGGATCCGGGCCACATGTCGCCGCTGCTTTATGCGGAACTGGTTCTGACCGGCAGGCTCTCTCTGGAAGATTTGAAAAATTTCCGTCAATTCGGCAGCATCACTTCGGGCCATCCGGAACTTTCCGTGGAACACGGCATTGAAAATTCTTCGGGTCCCCTTGGACTCGGGCAGGGAATGGCTGCGGGTGTCGCCATTGCGGAACGCTATAAGGTCGCCCAGTTCGGGGACATCGTTTCGCACAAGACGGTCGCTCTGGTTTCGGACGGCGGCATTCAGGAAGAAATCGCTTATGGAATTGGGCGCATTGCGGGGCATCTGAAACTTTCCAACCTGATATTCTTCTACGACGCGAACGGCGTGCAGCTCTCTTGCAAAACCTCCGACGTGATGGATCAGGATTTCAAGAAACAATACGAATCCTGGGGCTGGCGCGTGCTGGAAGCCGACGGCGAAAATGTGGATGAACTTCGCCAGGCGTTCAAGGCGGCGTTCGCCGAAAAGGAACGCCCGACGATTGTGATAGGCCATACGACCATGGCCAAGGGTGCTGTCGGTGCTTCGGGAGAATCTTTTGAAGGCAAGGTTTCGACTCATGGGCAGCCGCTTTCCGGAGCGGGCGCTTCGACGGAAGAAACGATTCGTCATCTGGGCGGCAATGCGGAAAATCCGTTTGAAATTTTCCCGGAAGTCAAAGCGGCGTTCGACTCTCGTTTGCAGGAACTTGAAAAAATCGCGGCGGACTGGAATGCGAAAAAGGCCGATTGGGACTCCAAGAATCCGGAAAAGGCTGCCACTCTTCGGAGCTGGCTTGCGGGCAAGAGCGTGAAACTCGATCTTAAGGATTTGGCGCAAAAAGACGATGTGGCGACTCGGAATAGTTCTGGCACGGTGCTTTCTTATTTGGCCAAGAATTACCGCAACATTATTTGCAGCTCGGCGGACCTTTCCAATTCGGACCAGACTCAAAAATTCCTGAACGAAACGCGCATCATGACGCCGGGGGATTTCGGCGGGGCTTTTGTGCAGGTCGGTGTCGCGGAGCTTTCTATGGGTGCCATCGCCTGCGGTCTTGCTCTCTCGGGTGGACTCTATCCGATTTGCGCCACGTTCTTTGTGTTTAGCGATTTTATGAAGCCGGTCATCCGCATGGCGGCTCTTCAGGGGCTTCCGGTCAAGTATGTCTTTACGCACGACAGTTTCCGCGTCGGCGAAGACGGCCCGACTCACCAGCCCATTGAACATGAAACGCAGCTTCGGCTTTTGGAAAACCTTGTGAAGGATGACGGGCTACCGCAGATGCTCGTTCTCCGTCCGGCGGACGCTGCCGAAACGACGGTGGCTTGGGAAATGGCTTTTGAAAACGAGAACAGCCCGACCGCTCTGATTTTGACCCGTCAGAAAGTGGGCGCTCTTCCTGTGCCACAGGGAACTTCCCGTTATGCGGAAGCCGCCAAATGTCGGCGGGGCGCTTACATTGTCAGCGACAATACGCCGTCTGGCAAAAATCCGGATTTGACCTTTGTGGCTAATGGTTCCGACGTTCTGCTTTGTCATGATGCTGCGGAAATTTTGCGCGGCGAAGGCAAAAATGTGCGGGTCGTTTCCATGATAAGCCCGAAGTTGTTCCTGATTCAGGATGCAGCCTATCGCGAATCCGTCATCGTGCCATGGACGCCGGTGTATGCGCTTTCGAGCGGGCTTCCCGTTCTTTTCAAGGACGTGGTCGGCGGATTTGGCAAGGTTGCTGGGCTGGAACGCTTTGGGGCTTCGGCTCCGGCTTCCGTTCTCGAAAAGAAGTTCGGCTATGAACCGGAATCGGTGGCGAAAAATGCTCGGAAGTATTTGGCTGAATTTGCGCAGAACATTGCGGCCTTTAAAAAGGTGAACGGCTAATTTTTTGGCCCGTTGATTGTTTTTCTATCCCGGTTTCGTTCTTGCGGACCGGGATTTTTTTTGGAAAGGGCTTTGCTTTTTAGGGAAAAACTTCTTTTCAAAGGGGAACAACTTCTCTTTCCAGTGAAACGGCTTTTTTAAATAGTGAATTTCGGATGGGAAGGAAAAGTTTATTCGGGCATTGTACTGCTTTTGCGGATGGCGAGTTGGTGGTTAGCGGTCAGCGGCTAGCGGCTAGTTCGACAAGCGGCTGCTGTGCTTCGACAACCGGTCCCTGAGCCTTGGTTAGTGAGCCTGCCGAACTAGCCGAAGGGCTGGAACTGTGAAAGAGGGGAGTTTGGAGAAACGGTTGCCTGCCCGTTTTTCGTCTGGGACGGCGAATGTCACGATGCCGCGCCCCGTTTTTTGAATCGGAAGAAACGAAATTTTTTGGAAAAGGCTTTTAGAAACGGAATAGAAAGGACTCTGCTTTTGCAGGAACGTTGTTTTGAGGAATGGGAAGTAGCTGGAAATGATTTTGCGTGAGGCATGTGGAGGGTGGCGCTTGCGCCAGTGCGAAGCACCGACTGGAAGTGAGCCCGGAACACGCCGACCCGCCGAAGGCGGGGCACGCCCAGAAAGATCAGCGCATGACGAGATACGCGGTATAGCCGACGTAGCAGATTAAAAAGAAGATTCCTTCGATGCGGTCGAAGTATTTGGGCCTGAAGGTGCAGGTGACGAGGAATGTGCAGAGGGTCGCAAAAATCATGACGGCGAAATCTTCTACCCGGACGCCTTGGATGGCAATCGGTTTGGCGACCGACGAGACGCCGAGAATAAGGAAGATGTTGAAGATGTTGGATCCGATGACATTGCCGAAGGCGAGTTCCGAATTTTTTTTGAGGGCGGCGACGATGGATGTAATCAGTTCGGGAAGAGATGTTCCGAGGGCGACGACGGTGATGGCGATGACCGCATCGCTGACTCCCCAAGCCCGCGCCAGATTTTCTGCGGCCCCGAGAAAGAGTTTGCCGCCAAAGACAAGTCCGGCAAGGGATGCGATGGCAATCGGAATCAAAAGGAGAACCGGCTTTCCGGTGAGGCGGGAAATGGCTTCGTCTTCCGTGCCGCTTGTTTCCTTTCGGCTTTTGTAAATCGTGAATCCCATGTAGGCGAAAAAGAGGACGAGAAAAACGATGCCGTCGATGCGGGTGAGCGTGTTGGAAAAATTATCGGAGAGCAGGGATTTGTGCCCGAGGAGGGTGACTAGAACGGCGGCGAAAATGCCAAACGGAATGTCCCGGCGGATGATGTTTCCCTGGATGGCAAATGGAAGGATGGTTGCCGATGCGCCGAGAATGAGAAAGATGTTGCAGATGTTGGAACCGATGATGTTTCCTACGGCGACATCGCCGTTGCCGTTCCAGGCCGAGGAGAGCGATACGAACATTTCTGGCGCAGAAGTTCCCATGCCGACAATGGTCAGGCCGATGACGAAGCTGGAAACTTTGGCGCGCTTGGCAATAGCGACGGAGGAATCGACTAGAAATTCCGCTCCCAGAAGCAGCAGGGCTAGTCCGGCAAAAAGAAACAAATAATCCATGGTGAAAAAAATAGATAAAATCCGCATCGTCATATTTGAGGCGTGCGGGCGGGGTTTTGTTAAATTTGTAGATTTGCTCCAATGAATTCTCCTCGTTATGTTTTGATGAAACTCCTCCCGAAGAATCTGGAATCCCGGCTCTTTGGAAATCTTGTGCATCTGAAAATTCCCGTACTTTCAAAATGGGCTCGGAATCTTTTTGCAAAAGCTTACCGTCTGGACATGTCGGAGGCGGCGCTGCCGCTTTCGTCGTATGCAAATATCGGCGAACTGTTTGTTCGGCAGCTGGCACCGGGCAAGCGCCCGCTGGCGAATGCCGAAGTGGTCAGCCCAGTCGATGGCCGGGAATCGCAGACGGGAATCTTGAACGGAAAAAATCCGCAGATGATCCAGGCAAAGGGCAAGACGTATTCCCTTGCCGAGTTGATCCGGGACGAAGATTTGGCGGCGCATTTTGCGAATGGACGCTTTGCGACGATTTATTTGGCTCCGTTCAATTATCACCGGATCCATTCGCCTGTGGCGGGGAAGCTTCTTTCGGCGAGCTATTGTCCGGGAACGCTTTGGCCGGTAAATCCCTGGAGCGTGGAACGCGTCGAAGGGCTTTTTTGCATTAACGAACGCATAACCACCCGGATTGCCGTTGACGGCGGCGGGGAATTGCTTTTGGTAAAAGTCGGTGCGACGAATGTGGGGCGCATTGTGGTGAATTATGCGCCGAACTGGATAACGAATGTGGGAAAATTGCCGAGAAAAGCACCGCGAATCGATTACATTCCCCGCTCGGAATACCGTTTTGAACGGGGCGCGGAATTGGGGCGTTTTGAAATGGGCAGCACGGTGATTCTCGTCGCCGACGAAATTCTTGCCAGCCGGCTTCCCGAACTTTTCCAATCGACGCTTGGCAAAGCCGTTAAAATGGGCGAATCGCTGGTTTAAAAATCTTCGTTTTTTGCACGGACGATTTTTGCACAAAAGATGAGATGGGAAATCGAACATCCGGACGTCATGCGGGCTACGGCAGATTTTGTGCGGGCGTTTGCATCACTTCCTGATCCGATTGTCGCTGTCGCCGAGCATTCGAAAACGCTGGAAGGCCGTATCGCTTGGGTTCTGTTCGGCTCTTGTCTTGCACAGGAAATTCCGCTCTATTTGTTGCAGAAAGTTCTCGAAGTCCTCTCTCGGCAATATCCCGATGAAAGGCTTTGGACTTTTCCGCTTCCTCAAGAAGTGGAAATTCGGTATTTGGTTCGCCAAGCCAAAAAGACGTACGACTGGCCTTTGGAAGAAAGCGTTCCCGGCATTTTCTGGAGCGTCGGCAATTTTGTCCGCAGGCGTTCTCCGCTGGTGGGCTGGGCGACTTCTACATCGTATAAAGGAATCCTCAGGGATTTGAGCGAAATTTTTTTTATGGGCAAGGGCGCCTATCAGCCCAAGGCGATTTTTGCCTTGTCCCGCCTTTTTTCGGCGCAGCCCAGAGGTCTTGCCATTTCTAGGAATAAAGCACCTGGCGATATTTGCCCGATTCCTTTTTCTTTTGGCATTCGCTGCTGGATGGGCTTTTTGGGGCCCGGCAAGGAAATCGGATTTTCCCAAAAAGAGGAACGTCAAAAACGAATGCTTTCGGCGACTTTTTGCAAGGCGCTCTCGCCCCAAGATCCGCATAAGGTTTCTCACGCGTTTCAGTTCTTTTGGGAATCTTCGCCGTCGGGATGGCTTTGCGCAGATTTCACCGAACACTGCGAAAAGTGCCCGCTCGCTGCGTTTTGTCCTCGGAGTTTAAAAAATGAAAAAAATTAAAAGGTGGATGATTTTAGGGGCGCTGCTTGCTTTTTGCGGTTGCAACCAAGAAGAATCTCTTCTGGAATTGAATTTGTACAAATTTCTGTATCGAGAAAAAGCTCCCGTAAATGTGCAGCTGTATGATTCCGTTTCTGTTCTTCGACGAGTTCCTTCGGCTTGGCAGCTGCGGAATTATGCCATTTCCAATATGGCGGAATTGGAATATGTGCCTGTGGAAGGGGACACTCTTCACGTTTGCCTTCTGGAATTTTCTTCCGACATGTCGGCTTTGGCGTTCTTTTTGAATAGCGGGCTTGTGCAGGAATCTTTCCCTGTCGTCGAAGGGAATTTCCGGGAAATCGCTATGCGTGGCGGTCGGCGGCTCTTTGTTTTCCGCTACGGGCTTCTGCGCAATTATGAACGGAGCGAGTTGGAACGCTTTGTGCAAGGATTTCCGAATTATCGCGCTGGCCTTCCACAGGAATTTTTGAGTTTGCCGATTTCGAATCGGGCGATTGGACAGACTTCTATCCAGATGCGGGACTTTTTGGGCGTCGAATCGGAATTTCCGATGTTGATTTTGGGCTATAGGGGCGATGACGTTTTTTGGAATGCGGCTCGGAGTTGGGGCTCTGTCCCGCAGGACGCTTGGCAGGTGTGGGTGGCAAACAGCCGCAAGTTGCATCGGAATGTCGCCCTTTCTGCGGACACGGTCTTTTTTAATGCTGGGGCGGAAACCCGGGGAGCGGGCCTTCGTCTTCCGGACGGTCGGGTAGTTTGCGTTTGGGGCGCCCTTTCCGCAGAAAACCTGCGAAATCATTTTCAAAAGGCGGCGCAGAGCGTTTACGATTCTCCGAAATAATTATATTGGGACTATATGTCACAAATCGATACTTTTGCAGAAACAATTCTTGAAAAGCTCCGTATGGTTTCCCAGGCGGAAACCGTCATCGGCAAACCCATTCAGGCGGGAGCTGTTACCCTTATTCCGGTAAACCGTGTTTCGATGGGCTTTGGACTCGGCGGAAAAAAGGAAAATGTGGCGGCTTCCGGCGGCGGACTCTCTATCCATCCGCTCGCTTTTGTCGTGATTGCGGGCGACGATGTTCGCATCATGCCGGTTTCGCGGGAAAATGACATGGTTTCCAAAATTGCGGATCTGGTTCCGGATGTCCTGTCGGCTTTCAAGAACAAGAAACCTTCGGACGAGTGATATCTCCACTGTAAATTTTCTATATTTTCCCCATCAGAAAAATTAACCAAGGCTATCTATGCGCTTTTTGAATCTTGTTAAAAAATCCATTCTCCCCGTGATGATTTGCTCGACGCTGGTTTCCGCCCAGCTGATGAGTGGAAGCAATTTGGATGTTATTCGTGTCGGAAAAACCGGTATTTCCCGGGCTCGGATCGATAGTCTCTCCGATGCGTTGGCAAAGGCTCAGGCGCGTGGACGTCAGGTGCCACCCGAAGCGATGAAGCAGGTTCGCTGGGCGGTTATCGACAATCTGGTCGGTCAGGAACTGGTCAAATTGGAAGCGAAGGCTTTGAATATCAAGGTTCCCAAGGCTCGGATTGATAGCGTGGCGGCTCTTTTCAAATCGCAATATCCCAGCACCGAAGTTTTTAAGAACGAACTCAAGAAAAACAACATCAGCGAAAAGCAGTTCAATGAACGCATCGAACAGCAGTTGCAGAGCGACATCATCCTGGAACAGAAAGTGCCGTATCCCAAGGATCCGACTGACAAACAGATTGCCGCTTATTGGGAACTCAACAAGTCCAAGGTTCCTCTGAACGATACGATTAGCGGAGCCCGGATTCTTTTGAAAAGCAAAAAGGGGGAATCCAAGCAGGCGATTGCCGATAAAAAGGAACTTTTGAAAGGCCTTGCCGCTCAAGTCCGTTTGGGCAAAGCGAGTTTTGCGACCCTTGCCGCTCAATACAGCGACGATGCGGACGCTCGTAAAACCGGCGGCGTGATGAATAAATTCATCGCCAAGTCCAAGGGGGCCGATTTTGCCAAGGCGATTGGCAATCTGAACGTCGGCGACATCTCGGACGTTTTCTCCACTACTGAAGGCCTCCAGATTTTTATGCTTACCGAAAAGAACGACGGCAAGTTTGAAAATTACAAGGTGCAGATTGAATACATCCTTCGCGTGCAGGCGGAACAGGAACGCCAGCTGAAAGTGAAAGCCTATCTCGACGAGCTGGCCGCCAAGTATAAAGTGCAGTATCTGAACAAGGACTACACACCGGAAAATGCGATTGGAGGCTCCAAGTAATGGCTACAACTTCCCATGTAGGGCTTACAGAGCTCCGCTCCCGAATTGACAAACTTCGGGGGTATCTTTGACCTCGAGTCTAAAGAAGTAGAACTCTCCGTCCTTGAAAAGGAGTCCGGAAATCCGGAACTCTGGAACGATCAGGATAAGGCCCAGGCCCTCCTGAAAAAAATCACGTCGCTCAAAAAAGTCATTGCCGATTGGAATGAAGTTTCTTCGACTTGTAACGACTTGTCCGAACTTTATGAAATGGCAAAATCCGAACCGGATTCGCAGGAACTTTTCGACAATGTGGAAGAAGAATTCAAAACCCTTCTCCATCGGGTCGATGAAATGGAATTTCGCCGGATGCTTTCCGGGCCCGATGATGCTTGCGCCGCTGTGCTGACCATTCATCCGGGAGCCGGTGGAACAGAAGCTCACGATTGGGCGGAAATGCTGCTTCGTATGTATAAGCGCTTTTTGGAACGGGAAGGCATGGACTTTAAAGTCATCGATGTTCAGGAAGGTGAAGAGGCGGGAATCAACAGTGCGACCATCGAAGTCAAAGATGAATATGCTTATGGACTTCTCCGCTCGGAAATCGGCGTGCATCGTCTGGTGCGCATCAGTCCTTTCGATGCGAATGCGCGGCGGCATACCAGTTTTTGCGCTGTCTATCTGTATCCGGAACACGACGAAGTGCAATTTGAAATCAACCCCGCGGACATTCGAGTCGATGTCTATCGCTCTTCGGGGGCGGGCGGCCAGTATATCAACAAAACCGATTCCGCCGTCCGTATGACGCATATTCCGACTGGGATTGTCGCCAGTTGCCAGACGGAGCGTTCGCAGATTCAGAACCGAGCTACGGCTTTGAAAATGCTGACGACAATGGTTGCGGAACATTACCGCCAAGAAGAAGAAGCGAAGCGCGATGCCCGCCTTGCCGAGAAGAAAAAAGTGGAATGGGGCTCGCAAATTCGTAGCTATGTTTTGCAGCCGTATCAGCTGGTCAAGGATTTGCGTACAAACGAAGAAACGTCCGATACGACGGGCGTTCTTGACGGGAAAATCAAAGCTTTTGTAAATGCCTACTTGCTGCATGAAGCGCAGCAAGCGTAAGCATTCGACCGCTTATTCCTGAATTTCTTGGAGATACCTTTTCAGGGCGTCTTGCCATGTCGGGAGCGGTTTAAATCCGTTTTTGACAAGCTTGGATTTGTCTAGGCGACTGTTGAAGGGACGCTTGGCTTTGGAAATGCCGTATTCCGCCGTGGTCACGGGAATGACGCTGGTCTTCAATCCCGCCTGTCGATAGATTTCTCGCGTAAAATCATACCAGCTGATGTAGCCGCCTTCGTTGGTCGCATGGTAATAGCCGTATTTGTCGGATTCTATCATGTCTATCAGCAGGCGTGCCAGATCGTAAGTGTAAGTAGGCGTTCCGATTTGGTCGTGGACTACGCGGACAGTGTCGTGGGATTTTCCTACGTTCAACATCGTTTTGATAAAGTTCTTGCCGTTTTTGCCAAAAACCCAGGCGATGCGAACGATAAAGTATTTATCCAGATTCAAAGCGACGGCGAGTTCCCCTTCTAATTTGGTTTGCCCATAAATGTTTAGAGGTTTGTAATCTTTGCAATCGGGCTCCCAAGGCGTAGTACCTTGTCCGTCGAATACGTAGTCGGTGCTGATGTAAATCATTTTGCAGTCCAGCTGCTTGCACATCCGGGCGATGTTTTCGGTGCCTTTTGCATTGATGGCGCGGACTTTTTCCTGCTTGTCTAGGTCTTCGGCTAAATCAACCGCGGTCCATGCCGCACAATGAATGACCGCATCGGGACGGACTTGCCCCAAAACTTTTTCAACAGTTTCTTTGTCGGTAATGTCCAAAGGAATATAGGTCGCTTTGGTCACATAACTGTCGTCTTGTACACCGCTATAAATGGAAGCGATATCGCTGCCGACGCCTTCGTGATTTCTTTTGGCGAGCTCGTTCATGACATCGTGGCCGAGCTGTCCTGCCACTCCGGTAACAAAAATTTTCATACGATGAAATTTAGAAAAAGGCAAGAAAAAACGGGCGATGCAATAAAAGAATCCGGCTTGTTTTGGTGGTCAATATAACAAGCATCTCGCTTGTGGCGAGATGCCCGGTTTTAGCGTTTCGGATTATTGTTTCCGCGTCCGCCGCCGCTCGGATTGCCTGTCGTGGACGGAAATCCGGCCCCGTTTGGGTTGTTGTGCGGTTGTGGCATAATCATTACCTCCTTTTGAACTTTAATGTAAAAAAAAACAAACATTGTCAAGGGGTTTTTGCGTATTTCTGAAATTTGGTATTCGGTTCTCCTTTTATCCGTGTTCGGACGAGGCCAAATGTTGTGTTTAGAAAAATAAATCTGCGCAATTGCCGTTGCCATTTTGAAATTGAAAGATTGCGGATTATTTCCGATGAATGGCAAGAAGGTGAATGGGCGAGGAATGTGGGAATGCTTTGAAGGAAAGTTTCCGCGGAAACGGCATTTTCCATTTGCCTTGAATATCTTCCCGATTGCTTTTTTGTAAATTCTGTTCCATGCGATTTATCGTGATGGCTATCAGTTTTTTAGTTTTTTCTTCCGCCGCGTTTGCGCAGGTGCGGGACTTGTTTGCTGAATTTGACGAGGAAACAAAAAAAGCGGACTCGTTGAGTTCCTCTTCGGTGGCGGTGAGTTCCGCGGTCGAGGAAAGCAGCTCTGGCGCAGAGCCGAGTTCTTCTTCGGAAGCTCTTGTTTCTTCTTCGTCTGCGATGAGTTCCGCTGCCGCAGAAAGCAGTTCCAGTTTAGCTGCGTCCTCTTCGGCGACGCTGCCGAGCAGTTCATCGCAAGAAACGAGTTCATCCTCGGTGGTGGCGTCTAGCAGCAGCCTGATGAGTTCTTCGAGTTTGGCGTTGGATTCTTCTGCGGTGGAAAGTTCCTCGTCTGGATATCTTTCGTCTGCGGTAGCGGATTCGTTGCCGCCGGATTCCGCAGCGGTTGCTTCGGCGGATTCTGCCGTTTCGGATTCGGCGTTGTCGGCTTTGGCGGACACCATATCCAGTTCCTCATCGCTCGCGTCTTCGCTTTCTTCTTCGTCTGCGGCGTCCAGTTCTTCTTCCGTGCTCGTCGCTAGTTCGTCCTCCATTTCCCGTCGGGACATTCTCGGCCCCACGAAGGTTTCCAAGGTTTACAGCATCGATGAAATGAAAGGCAAATACAAGAGTCCGCGAAAAGCTCTCTTCATGTCGCTGGTCGTTCCGGGAGCGGGACAGCTCTATGTGGGCGGTTCGACGTTTAATTATGTCCGCGGAGCCGTATATCTGGCTTTGGAAGGCGCTTTGTGGGGAAGCTGGTATTACTATTCCGTTTACAAGTATGACAAGCAGACGGACCGCTACAAGAATTTTGCGAAAAAGCATTTTTCGGCTCACCAGTATGAATCGAAAATGCACGACTTGCGCAACGGGCTGGATGATTCCGATGAAGAAAGCAAATTTGTGGAGCGTTATCTTTCTAGCCGGGAATCCTATTGCAAGTCGATTTATGGGGACGCTTCGACGAATGGCTGCTATACGGGAGACGCTTCTACCGAAATGACGAAAGACAACAATCACGTCAATCATCTGAACGGTTCGTTTAGCCTATATAATTCGGGTTCGTTCTATTCTACAATTGCCGGTTCGGCTTATGTTTTGGGTTGGGATGATGTGGAAAATGAAACTCCCGTATCTGCACTGAATCTGGGCGATCGCGATTCGGAAGTTGTTCCGCTCGGTGAATCCGCCAACTGGAAAACCTACCGCAGCATGCGAAGCAAGGCGAATGATTATGCCGATATGCAGGCCTGGTTCTTTGGCGGGTTGATTTTGAACCACATTGTTTCCGCTTTAGATGCCGCCTGGTCCGCTCATGCGCATAACAAAGTCCTTTACGAAGAAGAGCTTTCCTGGTTTGACCGGTTGCATTTTGAAGGCGGATTTGTTCCGTCGGATTCCCGTTCGATGTTGAATGTCTATTTCAATTTCTAGACCATGAAAAAATTGCTCGCTGCCTTTGTTCTCTTTCTTTGCGTCGCCGAAATTTCTGCGCAGCCTGTAGTGATTTCGGTGGATGAATCGATCAGCAGAAATTCGCAAAAAAGTTTGCCGCTGGCTATTGGTGCTTCGCTTTTGCTTCCGGGAATGGGGCAGCATTATTTGGGCGAGGAAACATTTGTAAAAGCTTATGTTTGGACGGATGTCGCATTGTGGGTCGCCACTTTTGGCAGCTATTTCTTTGGGGAACGGCAAATTGCCAGCGCTCGTTCGTATGCGTCCCGTTATGCGGGAATTTCCAATCCGCCATCAAGCGAAAGCTTTTTGAATCTGCTCGGCGATTACCGGAGTCGTGGGGGAGTCGATGGGGAAAATGCCAATCCGGATTCGGACGAAGATTACAACCAGGCGATGATTCGCAGCGGCTACGCCATTGACAAGGATTATCCTTTTGACGAAGCGCACACCTGGAATTGGGGCTCCAGCGACAATCCGGAAACCTCTCGCCGGATGTCGCATTACCGGGATATCTTGCGTAATTACCGGATTTCCCGAATCGCTTTTCAGGTTTCCATCGGGGCGCTGATTTTGAACCGCGTCATTTCGGTTTTGGATGTCATGCGGATTTACCGTTCCACTTCGAGTTCGCTGGCGGAAACATCGGCTGCGCGTCATTTGGCGATTTTCCCGGAATTTAGACCGGAAGGCCCTGGTGCGACATTGTTGCTTTCGTTTTAAAAACGGATTGCGCAAGGAATTATAGCGGTTAGTTTTCAGTTGTTAGTGATGAGTCCGAATTGTTTGTCTGACCACTTTTTCACTCCTCGCTTCTAATTTTTCGGAGATCACTAATCCCTATTTCTTTATTTTAATGCTGGTCTTGAATCGGCTTTGGGACGAAATGGAGTAACGCATCACCGTCTTGTAAATGGCGGAAATCCGAGTGCCTATTTTTTCGATGTCTTTTTGGGAAACGGAAGTTCGTTAAATATCGCTAGAAATAAATCGGTTAGATACGTTGCCGAATCGATATCTTCGATGAGAAGCATCTCTTTTGCTCCCGGATAAGGCGAAGCGAATTCAGGATTTTTCACAAACGCCAAGGCCGATGGCACCGGCTTCACAAGCAATCGATTATCGCATAGATAGGCCGCTATTTTCCCGCGAAAATAAATAATGTATTCGCCCATCATCTGCTTGGACGAAATTTTGTCTAGCGATGAAAGCTGATTGAGGATGAAGTTCCGAAAGTCAGGGCTGGTAGGCATGGGAGTCCTTTTGTTTCGGCAAAATTAAATTTTTTTGAAAAATAAGAAAGAGGGAGGGAAAATCGGAAATGGAAAATAGAATTTAGAGAATGTGCGATGGATGCGATAGTCTCCTTCCGAGGCTGCTGAATACTGGAGGATTCTGTTCGTTTTGTATGAAGAATCCTTTATATTGGCATTTGAAGCTTGGAATTTCTGAAAAGTATTTCTTGGAACAATTTGTTTCAAGGTGCGAATACGATTTTTATGGCGAGTATCTGCAATATAAAATGTGGCTTTGAATTATTCAATATATGAAGATGCGTTTTTTCACAAGGGAGAAGGCTTTTCAAAGGGAAAATTTCTTCTTAGAAATGGAGCCCTTTCTCGCTGATTGCGAAAAGCTCGCTATTCTATGGGTCTAGAAAATTTCAGTTGGTCGGGAGATCGTCCCTTCTCGCATTTTCACAAAACGGGTTGCGAACAAGATTGATATGGCTTTGTTGCATTCGCGTCTTGCCATAATGTTCTCACTGAAAAATTCCTTTATACATTCACAAACAAGTTCCGCGTCCGTTCGGCCCCTCTTCTCGGGTCCTCGTCCCTTTCTGAATGCAAAAAAGCACCGAATAAATCGGTGCTTTCTAGAGCGGGAAAAGGGAGTGATTCGCTCGGAGTCTCGCGCAAGAGCGCGCTCCTCGCTCCCCCTTCGGGCTCGACACAGGGCGTCGAGTCCCGTCCGCGTCCATGTTTCGCTACGCTCAGTCCGCATCCGGTCGTCC
>NZ_FUWU01000039.1 GCF_900167415.1 Fibrobacter intestinalis
TGACGGTCGCTTTCAAATATGACTGATTTTCTCCTTGGTGGGTACGCAATGACGAATACTACTAGTCTCCTCGAAGATAATGCCTGCAAGCAAGCTTGCGGCGCAACATTCGCCTTGCACGCTTTTGCGAAGGCTCCCTTTCAGGGACAATTCGTCGAAAAGAGTAAAACTCTTAAGACTCATGGGCTGCCCCTTTTCCCTTCACCCTATCCCCCGCCACGCTTTGCGGTGGGAAATTTTGGATTCTGGGGTGGAATTGGATATTGCGCCATAGCGAGAAGGGAGAACTCGGTTATCAGTTTTCAGTTCCAACTCATAACTCCCAACTTTCAACTAACCCCTAATCACTAACCACTTACAAACAAATCGGGTGGAATTTTGTATATAGGTCCCAAAATTTTAACGGCGATTATTTAGTGGAGGGTTGTAATAAATCCCAAAAATGGGCTTCTTTCAATTCGTATAAAAGAGGGTTAGAATGATTCGGCGCGAGATTTTTCTCGCCGTTCACGAAGTTCTTCTACCACAGAGTATGGCATTTTCATGCAGTTTGGATTATACGGACTGCTTTCCGTATGAAAGTCTGAACCTCCGGTGCCGACTAATCTATAATGTTCGGCGAGTTCCCGGTAGCGTCTTCCGACTGCGCCTTTTTGTGCGGGCGAATAGATTTCAATTCCCTGAAGTCCCGCTTCGACAAGATCGGGAATCAAATTGTCAACGTTGGATTTGTAAGGATGGGCGAGTACGGCGATGCCCCCAGCGTTTTCAATGAGTCGAATTGTCTGCTGAGGATTCAATCCTCGTTTTTCCACAAAAGCGGGTGCACCGTCTGCAAGGTATCGGGTAAACGCTTCTCCGAAGTTGGAAACGTATTCTTCGCCGACGAGAGCCATCGCGATATGAGGACGCCCGACGACTTTTCCTTTGCAGTAGCTCATCACTTTTTCAAAGCTCAAGTTGATGCCCAATCCCGACAGTTTTTTGAGAATGGCTTTGGCGCGCGAAATGCGTTGCTTGGCGCTTTCGGCGAGTTCTATGCTGATAGCCAGGTTCGTTGGATCGCAGAAGTAGCCGAGAATGTGGACATCTCGCCCTTGCCAGACAGAAGAGATTTCGATGCCCGGAATGATTTCCATGTCAAATTCTTGCGCGTAAGGCTTGGTCGCTTCATAAGAGGCCAAAGTGTCGTGATCGGTTACGGAAATGCAGCGCAGCCCGCGGCGCTTGGCGAGTTTGACCAAATCGAGAGGGGAAAGCGAACCGTCCGAGAGGTTCGTGTGCAAATGCAAATCGGCAAATCCGATTTTTTGCTTGTCCTGATCCGTCATGGAACCGCCCGATTGAATAGATCCATCAAAAATTCGGATCGTTTAGGGTGTTCGTCGCCGGCAGAAAGGCTAAGATTTAAAAGCGGATAGAATTTTTCGCAATCAAAACCAAATCGGTATGCCGCTCCACACATTTTGGCGAGAAAGAGCATCTGGAATCGCGGCTCGGGTTCCAAACAGATGCTGATGGAAATTTTTTTAGGGGGAAGAATGGTTTGGAGCTTTTGAAACTCGGGCTCTCCATATCGGCAACCGTTGGTGGTGTAGTAAAAAATTTCTTGAGCAATCCGATGTTCTTGCAGCAGTTTTTGATGGTCGCGATGCGCAAGGAGAAGGGTGCCGTGATTTTTGAACTTTTCCAGATTTTTAAGAAAGGGAAGATAAGCGAGAAGGGCGTCTTTGGCTTCGGGCAAAATGACGAAAATCCCTTGGATATTGGCGAATGGGATGGGGTATTGAAATGTTTTGCTTTCGTCACCCGCTTTTTTGCAGAACCATCGCAGCAGGGATTCCTTGGAGAGGAACCGCTTGAAAAAGAATGCGAAGGTATCGGCGAAATAAGGTGATGGCTTCAAAAAGGACTCCAGTTTTTGCGAAAGAAAATATAAATTTTCGGCAATGGGAAAAATGAAATTTTATGCGATAAAGACGTCATCGATGCAAAAAATTGTGACTTCTTGGCCGGAATGCGAAAAATTGTCGCACGGGGTGAAAGGCTGCCTTTTCAAGTCTTTTGCGTCATGCGAAGAGGCGGAGTCCTGGCTGACGGGGCTTACATCCCAAGCGGAGCCGGGCGGTTTGCGCATTTATGTGGATGGCTCCTTTTCTCCGGAATTTGACCGGGCCGGGTGGGCGTTTATTGCGGTGGAAAACGATCGGGAAATCGCTTCGGAAAGCGGCGTTACCGAGTTCCCGGCGGAAAGCCGAAATATCGACGGAGAATTGACCGCCAGTTTGCGGGCGATGGCATGGCTTCGGCGAGTGGGAAAATCGGGCGTCATCTGTCACGATTACGAGGGAATCGCCCGTTGGGCGAAAGGCGACTGGAAAGCGAAAAAGGCGGTTTCCCAGCGTTATGTACGGGATGTGCAAAAGTATTTGCCTGTCCAATTTGAAAAAGTTCCCGCCCATTCAGGAGTCAAATGGAATGAAGCTGTGGACGAACGGGCAAAAAAAGCGATTGAACTCGCGCGAAAAAAAGAGAGCCTTTCTGTGCTGCCGACTACTCCAAAGAATATTCCGCCCTTGTATCCGGAAAAAAAGGCTGAAAAGCCGAAAAATTTTTCGGCTCAGGAACAGATGGATTTATTTGGATGAGTCCCTGGGCGATTTGGCTCCAAAGGATTCGTTTTCCTGTTTGCTGATGCAATGCAGACTTCCGCCTTCTCGGATAACCGCCGAGCAGTCGATGCCGATAATTTCGCGATTCGGGAAGACTTTTTTAAAGTAGGCTTCGGCTTTTTTGTCGAATTTCTCTTCGTATTTGGGATAGACGAGCGCGCCGTTTAGAAAGATGAAATTCATATAGGATGCGGGAAGCGTGTTTCCTTCCCATTTTTTTTGCGTCGGAATTTGGACGGTATCGACTTGCGCTTGGGAACCGTAATGCCTTTTAATCCAAGTTTCTAGGATGACTTTATTTCTTTGCAGCGGAAGAAAATTTTCTTTGGACTGGTCGTCTTCCCAAGCCATAGCGATTCGATTTCGGGAAACAAAGCGCGCAGCGTTATCGATGTGCCCGTCGGTGTGGTCGCCGGCAAGACCTTCGGGAAGAACCAGCAGGTCCTTGAGCCCGAGGGCATCCTTGATGGCGAACTCGACATGCTTGATGTCTTTGGGATGGTTCCGGTTCTTTCCGACAAGGCAGGGAAGAGTCGTGATTCCCAAACCGTCATCGTTGACTTCAATCGCTCCGCCTTCAAAGATATAGGGAAATTCCTTGACGGCGAGCCTTTTCTTTTTGGCGATTTGGAATGGGATTTGTTCGTCGTTTTCCCAAGGAGGAAATTTGGCTCCCCAGGCGTTGAATTGAAATTTGACGATTTTCTTGACGCCGTTGTCGTTGAATACAAAGAAGGGGCCGTAATCCCGAATCCACACGTCGTCGGTTTGCATGGGGATGAACTTCGGTTTGAACGCCGCTTGGGAAAATATTTTTTTTTGAAGTGCCGGGAGGGCGAAATCCTCTGGAACAAGGACGTTCACCGGCTGGAACCTTGCGCAAATTCCGATGAGTTCATAGTAGAATGCGAAAATTTCGTCTCGGTTTTTGCCTGTCCAGTTTTGCGTGTTGTGCGGAAAGGCTAACCAGATGGCTTTTTGTTTTTCCCATTCCGCGGGATAGTGAAGATTCATGGCGTCATCCAGCTTTTGAGAATGTCAGAGTAGAGGTCGATGCGGCGATCGCGAAAATGCGGCCACCAGCGCCGGTTAAATTCGATTTCGGAAAAGTCGAGTTCCGCAACGGAGCTTCCCCAAAAATCGGCGGGGAGATTTTGCAGAATATAGCCGTCCGGAGCGCACACAAAGGAATTTCCCCAAAAAGTCAAATCGCTTTCCATACCGATTCGATTGGCGGCGATAACGAAAAGGCGATTGGCGATAGCGTGCCCGCGCATGACGGTCATCCAGCTGTCTTTTTGGCGTTCGTAAAGATCCGGCAATTCTTTTTTGTCCCAGCCGATTGCCGTCGGGTAAATCAGAACATCGGCCCCTTTGAGTGCCATAATGCGTGACGCTTCTGGAAACCACTGATCCCAGCAGATGAGAATGCCCAGTTTTCCCGCAGAGGTTTGGATGGGTTCAAAACCGGTGTCGCCGGGTGCGAAGTAATACTTTTCGTAGAAACCGGGATCGTCGGGAATATGGCTTTTGCGGTAAAGTCCGGCGGTGCTACCGTCGCGTTCAAAAACATAAGCGGAGTTGTAATAAATTCCTCTTGCCCGTTTTTCAAAAAAAGGAAAGACGACGACGGCGTTGATTTCCCTGGCGACCTGTTGCCATTCTTCGATTAGAGGGGCGTCCTTTTCGATAGCCCAGTCGAATCCTTTTTCGTTTTCTTCGATGGGAAAGTAGGGCGTGTGACAAAGTTCGGGCAGAACAAGAAGATCGATTCCTTTGCCTTGGAATTTTCGGGCTTCGGAGACGTACCAGGAATGGGTTGCATGGGCTGAGCCTAGCCATTTGCCTTGAAGAATAGCGGTTTTCATAAGAATAAATGTAGAAATTGGTGATTCAAGGAGCTGGGAGAGTTTGGAGATTTCTTTAGGATGGAGAATTTTTATTTTTGAAAGGTGAAACAAATTTTCTTTTTTGCTTTTCTTTTCCTGCTTGTTTTTTTTCTCGGTTGCGCATCGCATTCCGAAGCGGGCAGAACACCTGTGGAAACTCCTTTGAAGACTTTGCCGAATACGGTATCGAAAGAACTGCCGTATCGATGCGATTCTGTTGCTCCGCATCAAGAAATCCGTCGGGTTTCTGTAAAAGATTCGAACGCTTTGCCTACGCTCTCGGCTTTGGATTTTGCCGCCTACTATAAAAATCCGATTCGCGAAGCGGGAAAACAGGAACGCCCCGAAAAAGCGACGCCCTTGCCTTCAAATTTTTCGAGCGAAGGCTTTCCGATGCTGGACAGCGTTCTCTTTTCGGAGCCGGAGTTTCTGCGATCGTCGGAGGCGCTAGCCTGGGAACCATTTACGCGTTACCTGTACGCGAAAGGAGCGGGCGATTCGCTTTCTTTGCTTCTCCGGCAAATCGAAAGCTTCAAATGGAATCAGCGGGAGGTTTTTGCGGACTTTCAAAAGGTGGAAAAATTGTATCTGGTTGGAGCGAAAGAAAATGCCAGCTGGTGGGTGCAAGTGGATCCGCGCTCTTGGACCGGGAAAACGCCTTTCTGGGCGAAAATGAAGCACCGGCCATCTTCGGCAGAAATCGAAGCTCATCGAAATTATACGACGGAATCGCTTTCTCTAGATGCCGCGTTGGATTGGGCAAAATCTCTGGCTGCTTATCTTTATCCGACTTACAATACCGATTTGGAACCGCACACTCCCGGTGCGGAATGGATGGGAAATCGTCCATTTGCCGTGATGCGCGGAAATCCGATGGGCGAGCCTCTTTGGGTGGCTTTTGATGTACCCGCATTCCGCAGGGCAACTCCCGAAACAGAATCGACATCGCCGACGAAAGAACTTGTCCGAAAACCGGATACGACTTCGGCATGGCGTCGGCAGAAGTTGCAGGAATTGCAGGGTGTCTGTTTAGAAACGGAAAAGACGCTGGAGTTTAAGCAAAAGCTTGCCTTGATTCTGGATTCTCTCCCGACCGATCAGAACGCCTGGCATGCAAATGGAATGCTGTGGTTTCGCCGTAACGCCAATTCGCTTTTGGCAAAGAATTTTCTGGAGCAGGATTCCCTGCATAATCCGCTGCCCCGAATGCTGGAGCTGAAAGCGTATTTGGACAGCTTGGGAATCCAGTTGCTGGTTGTGCCTGTGCCGACAAAGGAAGCGATTTATGCGGAACGTCTTGTTTCTGGAACCGAGGACACTCTTTGTGTCGATGTGGCGGAAGTAGAATTTGTACGTAATTTGCTGGAAGCGGGAATCGATGTGCTGGATATTTATCCGGCGTTGCGCTCGGCAAAAGCTGGCGACGATGAAGATCATTTTTCCTTTCAAAAATTTGATACGCATTGGGCGTTGTCTGCGGAACTCGCCGCTCTCGAAGAAATTGCCGGAAAAGTGGCGTCTTATTCTTGGTATGCGGAATCCGGGGCGACTCCGGGATTTTTGGAAATGCGAGATACTTCCATTGTGCGGGAAGGCGATTTGATTCAGCAGCTCCCGACTCTGGAACAATCGGTTTTTGCTCCGGAGACGTTGGAAGTGAAAAAAATTTACCGAAAGGGAAAGCCCTATGTCGGCGGAAAGGATAGCCCGATTTTGTTGATGGGCGATTCGTTTACCGGCGTGTTTGAATCGGTGGATGGCAAATCGGGTGGCCCGGCTTCTTTGCTCGCTTTTGCGCTGGGCTTGGATGTTCAGGTGATGACGAGTTGGGGCGGAGGTCCCGGCGTTAGACATCGTCTCGTCAAAGACAAAAAATCATTGCAATCAAAGCGTCTGGTTATTTACATGATGACCGCTCGCGATTTTTGGCTTTCGCCGCTGGAGTGGGATGTATTCTAAATCTTTTGTAAAACCGATCGCTTTGCTTTCACTTTGCGTGATGTTTACCATTATTGCGGTTTTAGGCCTTGCGACAAATCGGGATGCCCGCGAGTCTTTGATGGATGCCGCTTGTACTTTTGATAGCTTGGAACCGCATTGTATGGATTCCAATTCTATTTGGACGGAAGGTCTTGCTTATTACGACAGCGTACTTTTGCAAACCCGAGATACGATTTTTGCCGTGCGCTCCTTGCTGTGGGATTATTGGAATTTGCAGTTTGCCGGAGCTGAACATGTGGAAACTCCGGATGTGATTCTGCCGTCCCGGATTTTGGAAAAGAAAAAAACGGGTTGTGTCGGCGTCACGTGGCTTGCTTTAATGCTGAAAGAAATTCGGGGTGTGCAAGTTCAGGCATTCCTTGTTCCTGGGCATATTTATTTCTCGGTCAATGATTTGAATATGGAGCCGAATAGGGAAGGCTTTACGTATTCGCATGATGAGTATAAAAAGAAATACCAGGCGGGTTCTTGGGAAAGTCGCGCGCCGAATCCTATTTATCGAAATCAGTTTTTGGGAATTGTGGCGTTCAATTTGGGAAACGCGAAGTTGGAAACGGATCCGAAGGAAGCTTTGGCTTGGTATCGGGTCGCCAGCGATTTTTACCCGGCGTATTCCAAAATCGGGGATAATCGTCGCATTGCACTTCGAAAATTGAGCAAGGAACGTCAGCGATAAAACCGCAGGCAAATGAATTGCTTTTATAAAATCTCTTTTGCTTTTGCCGTCGCGGCTTTTGCGCTCTTCCCTTTGACGGATACAGATGTCTGGTGGCATTTGGCGAGTGCTCGAAATTATTTAGAACATGGCTTGGCGCAGGACGATCCTTTTTGCTGGACGCCTTCCCGTTCGCCTTGGATCAATGTGCATCTGTATTTTCAGTTGGCGCTTTACGGCATTTATAAAATGCTGGGAACTGGGGGACTTGTTTTGGTCAAGTCCTTTTTATGGGGGATTGTTGCTTTTTTGTGGGTTTTGCCCGTCCAAAAACGAATTTCTTTTTGCACTTTTTCTGTGGCGATTTTTTTTGCGTTTGTTTTTCGCTATGCGCTGGAATGCCGCCCGATTCTTGCAACGATGACATTTCTAGGAATTTTTTGGAATGTCTTGCCGCGCTTACTTCGCCCGATTTCTTTTCGCTGGTTTCTTTGGGCTTTTCTACTGCTTGGCGTAGAGTGGATTTGGGTGCGCTCGCAAGGGCTTTTCCCTTTGGGTTTTGTCATGTCGGCTTGCGCTATTTTTTTCGCTTGGAAAGAACGGCAAAAAGGGGAACGTTTTGCGCTAACCACCTTTTTTGTTTTGCTTTTACTTGTTCCTTTGCTGCATTCGCAGGGATTTTGGCTTTGGCGTTATCCGTTCGCTCTTTTGGATAGGCTGATGGGCGGCTCTTCTTCGGCGCAGATTTTTGCGGCGGAAATAGCAGAAAACCGCTCGCCGCTGACCCTTTTGTTGAATGGGGAAAATGCGTTGTCAATGCTTGTGTTGCTTTTGACGATTCTTTTTTCGGGATGGATTATTTTGACTCAAAAATTTCGTTCGGAAAATTTCCGGGTCACATGGCTCTTGGTGGTTCTTTTTTTAGCGATTTCGGCAGAGCGGAATTTGACGCTTTTCTTTTTCCCTTTTGTCTCTGTGATTTTATTTGAAAGTCGTTTTCCTGTGAACTTTCAAAAATTCAATGCAAATAGCTTTTCGAAAAAATCAGAACAAATTTCATCTGGGCGATCGGCTTTGGGAATGCTGCTGCTTGCTTTTACCTTGGGATTTTTCGGACGGAGCCTTGCCGCCTATCGGAATGAAAATGGTTGGATGACAGTCTCGGAAAATCGCGTTCCGGCGAAAGCGTTAATTTATATGCAAAGTCATCCGTTGTCGGAAAATCAAAAGCTTTTTAACGACGATCGTTCCGGCGGCTATCTGGAATTTTTTTTGCCGCAGACCAAAACCTTTGTAGATGGCAGATTTATTTTGAAAGATTCCACTTTTATGGCGAACTATTTGGAGTTTGCCCGAGAACCGCAAACTTTTTTCTCCGCCGCCGATTCCTTTGGCATTTCCCGTGCGCTTCTTCCCATTCGGCAGATTCCGCTGTGGCAAAAGTTGGACAGCGCCTTTGGAAAAAATTCGGTTTGGAAAAATATTTATCGCGATGATTTCTACGCGATTTGGGAGCGGAAAATTTTCTAACATTTTCCTATGCGTTATTCGCTTCTATTTGCCCTCCCTTTTTTGGCGGCAGTGTCCGCTGTTTTTATTTCCTGCTCCGACGAGGCTTCGAGTGCGGACTCCTTTTCGGATTCTTTTGAAGGCCTTGTCCGGGTTCACGCATGGGGAGATTCTGTCGTCTTGGAATCGCAAAATCTGACGGCGAAATTCTCCTATGATTTTTACATGGCGGAACACGAGGTGACGCAAGCGGAATATGCGACGCTCATGGGCGGGAGTGTGGAACCCGGATCCGAGCAAAAGCCGATGGTGGACGTTTCTTACTACGACGCGGTTCTCTATGCGAATGCGCTCTCGAAGGCGCAAAAGCTGGACACGGTTTATTCCTATGGTGCGCGCGTCTTGGACGCTTCGGAGCATGCGGTCTTGCTGGAAAATCTGAAGGCGGATTTTACGCGGAACGGCTATCGCCTGCCGACGGAAGCGGAATGGGTCTATGCGGCATCCAAAGGCTGGAATCCGCAAAAAAACGCCTGGACATCCGAAAATTCGGATTACGAGTCGCACGACGTCTGCACGATAGGGAAAAATGCGCTCGGTCTTTGCGACATGGCGGGCAATGTTGTGGAATGGACGAACGACTGGCTCTCGGAATTTTCGGACACGACGATTTCGAATTTTGCGGGCGGTCAGATGCCCAACGGGTTGAATGAAATCGTTGTCAAGGGCGGCTGTTTTCGCAATTCGGCGGCAAGTATCAACTTGAAATCGCAGGGCGACGTGTATGCGGTAACGCCATCGATGCGTTTTGCCTATGTAGGATTTCGGCTGGTCCGCGGGGAAATCCTTCAGCCGGGATTCGCTCCGATTCAAGGAGCTTCTGAAGACTTTCACGTTTCCGTTTTGGCGACGTCATCGAGGATGAAGTCCATTTTGGGAACTTACCGAGTCAAGCTCGCCTTTCGCGATGACGAAACCAAGCGTATCGGCTGGATTGACTTTTTTAGCGCTTCTCCGCAAGTTGTTGAATTGACCGAAAGCGACGGCTATCACCCGGCCATATCCCCGGACGGAAAGCGCGTGGCCTACTGTACGCGGCCCGAAGGCGTATCGGGCAATTCGGAACTGCACGTCCGCAGCTTGCAGGCGGGCGTTTGGGACGATGCCGTTCTGGATGTGGAAAGCGCAGCGATTCCGCGCTGGCGTGTCGTGGGCGCGGACACGGAAATCGTCTATGTGACGAGTGCGGCGAACAATGCGGACGAGGCTGCATGGAAAACGGAATCGACGTGGAGCGTCCCCTTTGCGGGCGGAAAATTCGGCACTCCCCGCAAGCTTTTCGACGGCACGTACAACGGCGGCGTCTCCTCGGACGGGCGTCTCGCGGTTTCGGGCGCGCGCCTTCTCCGGGCGAATGTGGACGGCGAACAGCGGCTCTGGTACGGCGGGGAGCAGGCCTGCAACGTCTCGCTTTCGGATTCGACGAGCGAAACGCTCTTCCTTGATTTCGGCGGCGCCATCGGCGCGGAATTCGTCGGCTCTTCCTACGACGTGCACGAGCGCATTTTGGTTGCGGACACAACCGGTTCTCTCTTGCGCACGGTTCCGGCCCCTTCGGGCTATGCCTTCGACCATTCGGAATGGGTGCATGGCAAAAAGGACTTCGCCGTGGCGACCCTCACGGACATGGACGGCGCCCACAGGAAAATTGCCCTCGTGAATACGCGCGATTCGAGCGTTGTGGAGCTCGCCTCGGGTGCGGAACTCTGGCATCCGGACCTGTGGGTGGATGGGCTGAACTTCTCGGACTTTGAACTGGACTTGGACAGCGCGGGGGTGTATGAAACAAAAAGTACGGGCGCAGAGATGACGGCGGTTAGAATCACTTTGCAAGTTCTGTATAAATATCGGGATTCCGCTTCGGTACTTGTAACAGGATCTTCGAGACCGCAGATAGCTATCGATCCGCGCTACTGGAATCGCCGAGAAAATTCGCGACTTTTTGTGGTGAACGCCGCCAATGCGTCGATTGACATCAATGCCTCGGAACGAATGCTTTTTGGTTATGGACGCTCGATTTTGCCAAATCTTAAAGTAGTTGTCTTTGGTATCGATTTGGATCTGCTTTCTTATCACTATCATCGCAACCACAATTCTTGGGAAGCGAATTTCCTAGGCCAAAATTCGCCGGGAATCCGCTACGATATCGATCACGATTTCTGGAAAGACGGCTTTCCGGAAGAACTTTACGATCTAACGGTGAACGCTTACGGGGCGAACGAATCAGAGCGGATTCGCTATGATTCGACTTATGGCATGATTATTCCTATGCCCCCCGGATCGGAAATCGGCTGGACAAAAAAATTGGAAATTTCGGACGATACGACTTGGACGGGATTTGAAAAGAATGGCGTCGAAAAAGCATTCGCCAAAATTCGGGAAATTCTCGAAAAAGCGGAGGCGTCTGGCATCTATGCGATTGGCGTGATTTTCCCGCAGAATCCGAACTATAAAAATACGGGAGCCTTTGGGCGTTATGGACTGCGCCGTTCGTTTGCAGAAACGATGATTGAACGCTTGCAACAGCTGGAATCAGAATATCCGCATTTCCGTTTGATGGACGAAAATAAAATGGGTAATCACGATTACACGAACGAAATGGCTTACGACTGGGATCATCTTTCGGAAGCGGGCGCCCAGCAATTCTCGACCCGGTTAGATTCACTTTTTCAAACACTTGATATTCAATGAAAAGTCCCCTCATAGTTTCGCTTGTTTTCTCTCTGACTTTTGGTCTAGTCTCTTGCTCGGAATCTTCGCCGCTTCAGGTACAGCCGTTGCCTACTGCTGAAACTGCGGTCACGATTGACGCGAACGCCTCTTCTTATCTGTTCGATACACTCAAAGTCTCCGAAGCGCGTCTTGTATTCCGCAATGATTCGACCGGAAATCTGACCTACATTCGCTTTAGCAGGGATTCCGCCCAAGCCGTCGAATTTGTTTCGGAACTGAACGTCTATCATCCGACGATTTCGCCGGACGGCAAGTGGGTCGCTTTTGGAACATCGCCGGAGCCGGTTGGAACTTATTCGGAAGTTTACGTGCAGGAACTCGGACCGGAATCTTCGATACGGGTTTCACTCGGCGGACCTGCGGCCATCCCGCGTTGGCGTATAATTAATGGCGATACGGTTCTGATTTACGTCACGAGCGCAGGCGTAAACCGCAAAGACGATTTCTGGAAAGAGCAATCGACTTATATGGTTTCCTTCAAGGACGGCGCTTTTGGCATGCCGCAGAAAATTCTTGAAGGCAACTATCACGGCGGAATTTCCGATGATATGCGCCTTGCGGTCACTGGGGCGCACTTTCTGCGTGTTCACACGAAAATCCAGGGCGAAGAGCGTGATACGATTTGGTATGATAGCTTGCAGATTTGCAACGTTTCACTTTCTACGGACGGATCCTTGCGCACGATCTTTCTTGACCTTGGCGCGGAACGGGGACGGATATTTTCCGGCGAAGATTATTTGGCGCATCACCGTATTCTCATTGCAGACTCGGTCGGGAATTTGATCGGGAGCATTCCCTCGCCGGAACCTTACAGTTTTGATCAACCCGAATGGGTTTTCGGCTCGGATTTCCTCTTGACCGCCATGAAGACTAGCGATGTCCACGAAACGCTTTTGCTTGTCGATATCCGCGATTCTTCGGTTCACTCGCTCGTTTCCGGTTCGGATCTCTGGCATCCTGACGTCTGGCTTCAGCCTTGAATTTTTCTATCTTCATCTGTAAAAATCTGAAAGGAACATTATGAAATTTTTGAAAATCTTGATGGCGACTCTTGCGCTTTCCTCCCTTTCCTTTGCCGACGAGGCTCCGACAGGCGCACCCGTTTCTCCGACATCCGAGGAACAGGCCGCGTTGAATGCTCTTCAGGGAAAATTGAAAGGCAAAATCGTCTGGTCGTCTTCGCGCAGCCATTCCACTCATGATTTGTGGCTGATGAACGCCGATGGCTCCGAAAAAAAACAGCTGACCAATTCAGCGACGGTCGATTGGTTCCCGCGCTTTTCTCCCGATGGAAAAACGGTCATCTTCACCCGTTCCAAGGGTGGCTGGACTCCCGAAAATGATGCGAATTACCCGGAAAAATGGGAACTCTGGACAATTGGTGTCGATGGCCATGGCGAAAAGAAAGTCGCGGACAATGCGACGTGGGGAACTTTCCGGCCTGATGGCAAAAATATCGTCTTTTCTCGCGGCGCAAACGTCTATACGAAAAATCTCGAATCCGGCGAAGAAAAGCTCCTGCTTGACGGCAAGAAGGCGTTTGATGAGGACGGCGTGATTTTGCAGGAACCGAATCTTTCTCCCGATGGCAAATATCTGGCATTGACTTTGCGCGGTTCTATGCGGGAAACGGGAATTTGGGACTTGGCGAACAAGAAGTGGAATAAATCCGGAGACGGCTGCCAAATCGATTTCTTTGCGGACGGCAGTCGTGTCTATCGCGTCAATCCCACGGGGAACGGGGGCACGGCGGCACCGAGCGAAATCCTGTGGTTTACTTTGAAAGACGGCGTGCAGCAGGAAAAAATCGGATTTTTTGGCGTCCCCAAGGCTGCCAAGTTGATGGATCTTCCGGGGCGGCGTTCGCACGAGTATTTTCCCCGCGTTTCATCTGATGGGAAATGGCTCGTCTGGGGCGCGACGGCCAAAGGCCATGATCACGACATTTACGATTATGAACTTTATCTTTGGCAAATCGGAACTTCGGTCAAAACGGCGGCCCGCTTGACGTATCATACGGCGAATGACCGCTGGCCGGATATCTGGCTGGAAAAATGATTGCGGAAATTCTGTTCGCCGCAGCACTTGGGCAGTTCAATGTGGTCGATTCCGTGGAACATGATTCGCGGAATTACACGCAAGGGCTTTTTTTTGACTCTGGCGTTTTGTACGAATCCACCGGGCAATATGGCGATTCGCGCCTTTTGCGATATCGGAGTGTGGGTGGGGCGGTTTCGGATTCGGTAAAAATCGGAAGACGCTTTTTTGGTGAAGGCTCCGTCCGATTTGGAAATGACATTTTTTGGCTGACGTGGCGCGAGGGCGTTGCATTTGTTTTGGATGCCAAAACGCTGGAGCAGAAATCGACTTTTCCGATTCCGGGCGAGGGCTGGGGATTGACCGTTTTTCAAAATGCGCTGGTTCTTTCGGACGGATCGGCGACGCTTTTTTTTCTTTCGCCGGGCGATAAACGCATTTTTAAAACGCTGGTGGTAAAGGACGGCGAACGTTCCGTTTCTCGGTTGAATGAATTGGAAATGGTGGGGAATTTTCTTTACGCGAACGTCTGGCAGTCGGATTCCGTTGCTGTCATTGATATGAGTTCTGGCAGTGTTTTGGAGTGGTTGGATTTTTCGGAAATTTCCCGGAAACTGCGAAAAAGATTTCCTCGGGCGGAAGTGCTGAATGGCATTGCTTATGATGGAAAATTTTTGTGGATTACCGGAAAATACTGGCCTGTGATGTATAAGGTGCAGTTCTCGCCGCCGATGAAGAAATCCCGCTAATTGTCAAATTGCCACGTGATGCCGTAAAGGAAGCGGATGCCTTCGGGGCGGTAGCCCGCTGCCGGTTCATATATGCTGTGGTTCAGATTGTCGATGCGCGTATAAAGGGAAAAGGAAAGGATTTTCATGCGGGCTTCGAAATTCAGAGCCAGGTAATGTTTTAATTCGATGATTTCCAGTTCGTCGTCTTCGTTCATCTGCAAATCGCAGCGGTTGCCGAACCAGGTAAAATCAAAACCGATGCTGACTCCCAGACGATTCTTTACAAATTTATCGGCCCAGCGGATGTAGCCTTTATAATAAAGGTCGGAAACGTCTATCGGACGATTTTGCTTGGAGAGCTTTTGTTCCCTTTCCAAATAGAATTGCCAGTTGCCGAGCGCAAATCCTGCGGCGACATACCAGTCGAGTGCTTCGGCATTGTGCAAATTTATCCATTGGTATGCGCGTTCTATCGATTCCAGCCCGGAGCCTGTTACCCAGCGAGGCTTTATCAGATTTTCCGCGTATTCGTAGCGAAGGCCGACTCCGTAAAAAATGCCGCCGGGATTCCATTCCAGATCCCCGGTAATGCGGGTGTGCTCTTCGGGCAATAGGTTTTTATTGGGAAAAGCGTATCGTCCGCGATTAAAAATTTTCAGTTCGTCGATGTCGGGGAAGCGGGTGTCGTATTTGAATGAGGTTTTCAAATCGACATGGAAAGGCAAGTGGATGGAAGCGTTGGCAGAAGCGGTCTTTGCCACTTCGGTGGAATCGAAAATGCTGGAATTGCGGAGGGCTCCCGCCTGAATCCGGAAATTCAGAAAGGGAAATTCATCCTGCAATTCCAAATAATAGAGTTCCCGATCTTGCTTGTATTGCGAATTGGCTTCTGTAAATTCATATTGCATTCGCAGCGCCGGATTCAAGGGCAATTTTAGGGCGATGCCGCCTTCACCGTTCACGGTTTCGTATTTGAGTTCATCGGTTGTGCCGTACCATGTCGTGTCGTGAACAATTCTATTCAGAGAATCCCGCGAGTCTTGTACGCTTTGAACCAGATTCACCAGGCTGTCGTAAGAAATTTCGTGCTCTCCCGAATAAACGCTCGCATAGATTTCAATGCTTTTCGTGGGCCGAAATCCCGCGCGTACACCGTAAGTAAAGGAATGCAACTCTGTTTGGAATGGCTCTTGCAGGTAGGTGATGTCGGCATAATTTGTGGAATCGATTTCAAAAGCATAAGGGGGAATGTCGGCGTTTTCGACCACGAGGTAGTTCAGGCTGGCGGAAATTTCTCCTTTGGACATAAACCAGGTGACCGCGGGTTTGAAATGCGTCGTATTCATCGCGATGTTGCGCCCGCTGAAGGGAATTTGCGAAGAGTCGCGTCCCAAGGCAAAAAACGGCTGGTGGGTGACATCCTGGTAGCGGAAAACCTTGGAACTGTCGTTGGAATAGCTCGCCATGCCGATATCGAGTTCAATGCTGTCGAGCAGCAATCGCCGGAAATCCAACCCGAAGGCGTTGCCGTTGAACGCATAGCGTTCCCAGAGAATTTTCGTTTCGGGAGTGTCAACGGGAATGCCGTGGACGAATTCTTCTTTCATGATGCCGTTTTCGCCATACAGGGAAAGCTGCGTGGCATCGTATCGGAGGGGGAATGTAAAAATGCCGGCGAGTTTGGAGGGGAGTCTGTGTGTAGGATTCCCGATTCCCGCCGAGCGGGATTCCAAATCCGGATTTCCCAAAATGGATGTCCCCAAAATCCATTCCGCTTTTTGCCCTTCCAGATCGTAGGTTCTTTCTGCGATTTCGGAATGTTCCGCCCCTTTGCGGGCAGTACTTAGCTCTTCGATGGCAAAAGCGTGCGAAAGCAAAAATGAAAACGTGATGAATATCGCATAAAGGGGCATCAATGTACTCTCAACCTGCAAAAATAGTTATTTTAAAGAAAAATTTAAAAGAGGTTTTATCATGTCCGTTCTTAATGTGACTGAAAAAGATTTTGACCAGGTCATCAATTCGGGAAATCTTGTCCTTGTGGATTTTTGGGCCGTCTGGTGCAGACCTTGCCAGATGATGGGGCCTGTGATGGAAGAACTGGCGGCGGAATATGATGGCAAGTTGGTGGTCGCCAAGGTCAATGTCGATGAAAATGAAGGGCTTTGCGCTCGATTTGGGATTACGAATATCCCGAATATGAAACTTTTCAAAAATGGCGTCGAAGTAGGCAATGTCGTCGGTGCAGTGCCAAAAAGTACTTTGGTTGCCGCTATCCATTCGAATCTTTAAATGTTGCTTCTTGCAGTAGATTGCATAAGAAATCCCGGATAAAGCGTTGTCCGGGTTTTCTGTTATAATGATGTCGTTCTTTTGCCTTAAAGGAAACCTCTAAAAAATCGGTTGTGTTGGTGGTTTGTGTTTTTCAAACCACTTTACCTTCGACATGGTTTGCGACTGACAAACTCACAAACCAAGGTTCGGCAGCCGCTTTGCGGGTTAGAAATCGAACAGCGAGTTGGGAATTTTATCGGATTTCTGCATCCGGAGAATTTTCGTCGTTACGACGCTTTCTTGACCGTTTACGACTACCGAAGTTTCCATTTTCTGAATTCTATTGTTCACATCGTAAGAGAAGGTTGTCCATGAGTTTGCGCCGTCCTTGTCGGATTCCATTTTTTCGATGCGTTTTTTCTTGGAATTGTAATAGAGCGTGCCGATAGTTCCCTGTATCGTATAAATATCGTCCGAAAGGAATTTTGGTTCGCTCCATTCGCCGGAATTCAGCGGATGAAAAGCGGCATAGGAGTCCGTCCCTAGTGCTTCGCCATTGTAATCCTGAATCTGAGATTTGCTGGTATTCAGGTCGGTGATTTTCATTTTATTGCCGTTTACAATGCTGCGCTGCTTCAGAAAACCGCTTTTGATTTCGGTATAGCTTTTTTCGCGCCCTTTGTTCACCAGATAGATGTCCGTCTGCTGGGAGATGCCGGTTGCCTTTACGGAAACCCGCAAATTCATTTCAATGGAATCCCGTGGGAGAACGCACTCTGCAAGAGTCGCTTTCACCTGTTCCAAAGTGAGTGCAAAGGATTGGAACGCGAAAAGTAGAAGAATGGGGAGAATTTTATTTTTCATTTCAATCCTTTACGCAGCGGATGGAGAGCCAGTCGTATTGGTCGTAGTTTATGTGTTTGGCTTTTATTGTCTGAGATTCAAAAACTATTCCGATTGTTTTTTTGGCGAGATTGTTGACATCGGCAGTCCACAATAACGCCGCATAACCATCCTGCTTATTGGGACTGGTTGTAGTATAGATGCTCGTTATAGGTATTGGCAGCACTCCAAAAGCGCAGTCGTCGGTTCCATTAGATAATTCACCGGGATTCAAAGGCAGCCATCCTGCCGTTGCTTTTAACCGGTATCCTGCGGTATCGGCTCCGCCCATATTTTCAAAAAGCGTTAGCCATTCTTTATGTGTAGGTAAATGCCATCCTGCTGGACAAGCGCTTGGAGCCGTAGGCTGTGCGTAAATCCGGCCTTTCAGACATGCCTCGTCAGCACAGGATGAATTTTCTATTTCAACGTTCAAATTTTCCGCCATCCAAACCTGGTTCCCGATGGTGGTGTATTTGTATGTTCGCCCGTCTCGTTCGTCGATGAACGTTCCGCGGTTCGGTTCGCCGTAGGCATTCAGGCCTTCCGTTGGGCATACGACGCTGGCGTCAAAAGAATCTTCTGCCGAAGAGCTATTTTCGGAACAGGCTGTAGATAAGGCGATCAGCAGGATCGAAAAAATAAATAAGAATGAAAAATATTTTGAGTGACGTTTCATTTTTGTATATTCCTATAATGTTAAGTTGTTTGCTGGGATAGAGTTAGGTGTTGATAATAATAGAGGTTTGCGATTAATTGTTTTTTATGCACCGTATAAAGGAATAATCTATTGTGCTTCTAACATAATAAACTTTAGTGTTTATATAAAAACTGTAAAGTGAGATTAAATCGAAAAAGGTTGAAGTGGCAAAATAAGGGCTAATATATTTATAGTTTTTTTTAGGATCTTCAGGTTTCTCCAAACCAACAGCCATTGGCAAAATATTAAATGCGCAATCATCGGTTCCCGGAATAACATTTTCAAAAACGGTAGTACTTTGTAATCTCAATAGACCTTTTGCATCGGAACCCATATTGGTAAATAACGAATCCCATTCTAGAACAGAAGGCACATGCCACCCTGAAGGGCAAATGGTCGCAAGCCATTTGCGCACATTATGTTCTTGACGCAAAGGAGCGGATATGTAGAATCGGCCTACGCTATCGCAGTAATTCTCGATTTCCTTGAGGCATTGGCTCTGATCGGCTTCGATTTTCAAATTTTCCGCCATCCAAACCTGGTTCCCGATGGTGGTGTATTTGTATGTTCGCCCGTCTCGTTCGTCGATGAACGTTCCGCGGTTCGGTTCGCCGTAGGCGTTCAGGCCTTCCGCCGGGCATACGATGCTGGCGTCAAAAACGTATTCGGGTTCCGAAGAGGAGCTGTTTTCGGAACAGGCAGTGAGCAAGACCGCAAGCAATGCGGCGCAAATGAGGGAGATGTTGATTTTATTCATGAGGTTTCCTTTAGAAAAATGTTTAGTTCAAAAGTTCCCACGCAAGGATTTCCGAATTCTTGCGCAGTACGATATAGCTCGATGGCAGAATCTGTTTCATGTCGAGAGTCACCGAATGCTCTCCCGCTTCCCAAGAGCCTTTGTACAGGTTTTTTAGCGGAACGCCGATGGCATTCACTGTTTCAAGGGTGTAATAGCCACTTTCTTCGATATTCACATAGACGATGTCGCCTTCCCTATATATGGATTTGGCATAATTTTCTTTGACGATGTATTCGGGGCGGAATTTTGGCTGCGGAGCATTTCCCCAGAGCAAGTTGCCCTGCCTATCTAGAACCACAATGGAGTCGGCTTCCACCATTTCGTGGTTGTTCAGATTGTGATGAGACGGGTCGTCTGCGGCGTTGAAATCGTGAGTCCTGTTCGGATGGTGCAGAGAGAATTGCACACCGTTGCCGTAATCGGACTTGTCTCCCGCATTTAGAATATCGTCATACAGGAAGGAAACGTAATGTAAGTCGCCGCCTGCGCTTACTTTGCTGCTTTGGGCGAACGCATTCCAGTAGATATCCAATTCTGTTTGAGCGGAGTCTCGGAAGTAGTAGCGCGTTTCAAAGCCGTCCACCGGGACGCTTCCGGAATTTTCCACATAGATGGCAAGATGGCTTTCGCTGTTTGATCCTTCGCTATTGTCCTTAGCCATGGCGCGCACGCGACGCTTCGCCTTTTGTATCGGGCCGTCTTCGTCGTAACAGGAAAATTCATTGAGCAAGTTTCCTTCGGCGTCCAACAGGGCGACTCCTGTTGCTTCGGCGTATTCCTTTTCTGCTTCCTGAATGTAACTCGGGTCATCGGTTATATCCCAATAGGGGAAGTAGTTGCTGGGTGAAGTCAGGCGATGCAGACCGATTAAAGGACCTTGCCCAAAGTAGGCGGTGCCGTAAGCGGCAATGACTTCGGTGAGCGCAAACTCCGCATAGAATACGGATCCCGCATCGTTTACGACCCGCATCGGAGAACTTGGATAGAATGCGACGGCGTTTACGTTTTCGCCTTCCCCTTTGTAATAGTAGCGAATTTTTGCATTTTCCAGAGCCTTGTCCGTTTTGTTACGCAGATCAAAACGAATTTGCGCCCATTTTTTATCGTTCAGAGTCTCGTATTTCATACGTACTTGGACTTTTTCCTCCGGAATTGTCCAGGAGGATTCTCCATAATCCATCATATTTCCATCCATACCCGCTTGAGAACTCGCTAACGCCAAAGCGGCGATACCGAGATTTCCCATAGGACGAATCGTCATTTCATGAACACCTGCTTTCAGGGGAAGATGAAGATCCGCCACTTGTTCGCTTTTCCACAAGCCTGTAGAATTTAGCTTAAATTTTCCGAGGTGCGTTCCGTCTATGGTCACTTCGACCTCGGATTCTTCGGTTATATAGTTTCGATGGAAAAGGTAGAGGGTATAATCATCGGCATCCAAATCGACTTTCCACGTCATTTTCCCGCTATTGTCTGTAGTGTTTTGACGGAGATACGCCTTTCCCGGAGCGGAACAGGACTGATCGACCGTTAGACCGTTTCTATCCGAGAGCGTTACAGCGCGAACAGATGCGATATGTACGGATCTTTCGCGAGGGACTCCGGCAAATAGATTCTGGATTTGTTCCGCACTGAGTGCCGAGGCATAGAAACGCAGGTTGGAAATGTTTCCCACGGCGCTGCGCAATCCATTGCGAGTTCCAATGGCAAGCTTGCCTTTTCCGCCGTACAAAAGCTCGTTTTTTAGAGGGATGGTTTCTGCAAGTTTGCCGTTTTTGTAAAGGCTTGCATTTTTCCCTTCGACTACGACCGCTAGATGAGTGGGGATATTTGCATCGCGCTTTGTATTGAAATAGAATACATCGGAGCCGACCTTCAGGAAGTAGCGGTTATAAGTGCCAAGGCCAAAAGTCCATTCGTTTTGACCGACAAAGCTGAGAATCGCCCAATCGCTTTGCTGGATGTTGCCCGCATTGAAATTCAGTTCAAATGTAAACGGACGCAGGGAATCCAAGGCTGCCAGCGTGTATCGGCTGCTTGCGGAATCGGTCGCTTTGTACAAATGTACTCCGTATCTTCCATTCCACGGCGCATTTATCGCGGAAAGATCAAAATGCATTCGCCTGGGATTTTCCTTTGTCATCCATTCGTAGCCGATGTTTCCCGAACCCTCGGCAAAGGGATACCACAAAACCAAGGAGGACGGATAGGGATAAAGCTTTTCTGTTTGTTTGACAGCTTCATCGGTATTGTGTCCCTTGTCCTCGGCGATGACTTTGATTGTCGCTTGGCAACCGACGCAGGCGTAGAGAGACTTTCTGTCTAATTGAAAGTCGTATATCGGTGGTGCATTTCCGGGAATCGTCACGCTTTGCAGTAGATTTCCGCCCAAGAACAATTCCAACGTGGATTTTGCTAGGCCACTTCCGATTTCGTTGATTTCCACTTCGACATGAATGTTTCGTCCACTTTCCTCATCTTCGGAAATAGAGGTTTCCACGCTTTCAATAATAGGATCGATGGAGTCCAGGCGGACTGTTGGGCCGAGTTTCTGTTCTGTATTGCCGTCGATGCCGTAAAGGACGATGGACGATTGGTACACGGAATCCGAAATCGCCAAATCGGTATTTCGGATTGGCCAAACAATGGGGAATGTCGATGCCCCGCGGTGCTCCGCAGACACGTTGCCATTGACGCTCAGTCGCAAAATGTAGTTGCTCTTTCCCGTACACGGATAGGGAAATTCGAGCCAGCCGTTTGCTGTTCCCATCCAAAGTGTATCCAGCCAAAGTGAGTCCAGCTGGCTGCAAGAAAATGCTTCGATTTTTTCGGGAAGAGAATCGAAGAACATGACGCTGTCCGCGTTTGCCGAATCCAAGACGATGAACTTCGAGAAGGTAGGAGTCTTGGCGTTTATTCTTGCGAAGGCGCAGGAATACGGATCTACAGCTTTGCAGGGCTGCAATTCGGCGTCAAGGAGAACGATTGCGCCTTCCTTTTCCAACGGAACGATTTCTTTTTTTTCCAGTTTATAGATTTTCAAGTTGCGGAAATCGACCCCATCATTTTTCAAAGTCTCCATGGAAATATCTACAGTCACCAGTGGGGACTTGCCGTCTGGAAAGACGTGCGACGGAAGCACTTCGATAATTGGACCTGTTGGATGCATATTCCGAAATAGCTGGCAATCATAGCATTCGCTAGGATCCATGGTGCGCACGGTCACGTCGGCATCGCTTTTCCAGGAATCTTTTTCAAAATGAACGGAAACGTTGCCGTACATGGAATAGACAAAATTTTCTGCGTTTGCTTTTACCTGTTCGCCGATGCGTACGTCCAGTTGCCGATAATAGGTGATGTCGCCGATTCCTTTGTAAGTCAAGAAGAAAGACGTATTGCCTTGTAAGCGGTTTACGTCCATCGTGGCTTCTATCGGTTCCTTTGTGCCTTCTGCAATTTTAAAACGCATTCCATTCTGGATGTAAGAAATTTTCCAGTCGGTAATGTTGTATGGAACGCGGCCTTGCAGAGTAACCATTTCGTTTTCGCGGGAGGCGTAAATGTCCGAAGAATTGCGAGAAACGGCAAATTGCTTGGCGGTGGAATCGTAGCGGGCGTTGAAATAGGGATGGCGTGTGAAATTCGTGTCGTTGGGCATCTTTCTTTTGAAAATACCGACGATTTCCGCAGACGGATTTTTTGCCCAGTCCGAATGGATTATCGTGTCTGCCAAAATTGGGCTTTGCGCGACTACTCTGGCCAAAGGAATTGCTTCGCTTTTCCCACCGTTATTCAGGCCTTTTTCGGATGTGAAAATAGAGTCCCTAGCGCGGTAGAATGTCAATTCTGACGTTTTGTTTTTCCCTTGATTAAATAAGCTGAAAGTAGTTGTATCGGTTGTGGAAGAATCGATTTCCCATGCGTCGGAATTTCCTTCGTCTGATTTCAGGATATATTTTTTAACAGAAATGCCGCCAAAAATTTCATCGACGTCGGATTTCGGCTTTTCCAAGTTGAAACTCCAAAAATTGTGTTGGGTGGACCAATTTTTCGGAGTGATGTGATAAGCCAATTTTTCGTTGTTAGAGTCTATTTTAGGCGTTTCAATAGCGGTCAAATTTTCAAAAATGACGCTGGAATCGGTCAGCGGGTTGCGAATAAATCCTTGCCCGTTCTTTAATGCGAATCGGCTTTTCCACAGGGAATCGTTCCAGTCGTTTTTCGCGGAATGCAGATGGGAAACCCACTTGTCGCAGCCGTAGAAACGATTGCCAGTTTCTGCATGGACTGAACAATTTCCTTCGTCCAAAGGATAGGCTACTGTATTTGTATGGGAAAGGAGTATGCCGGCATTTTTTGCTTCCGTGATATTCATTGTCGGAGCGACGTCAAAGTAAAATCCATAAGGAATCTGGATTTTGCCAATGCTCTTATCTTCTCCTGTTAAGGCCGCCTGTTCATTGCTCTGGAAGGATGCCAATAAGTTTCCTTCAAAAGTTCTTGTTTCCGCTTTATAGTTGATGTCGCCACTGCCGCGATAGAATCGCCAAGAAAATTCGGAAGGATAGTATTTTACGGAAGAATCTTTGTTGTCGGGAAGATGGGCGAGAATTTCATCATTAAAAAGCAGCGGATTTTCCGGAATAGGCCACATCGGCAGACGCTGGGCTTCGAATACGGTTGGACCGTTATCGAGTCTCGAATCGGCGACCCATGTGGAGCCGTTATAGAAATTGAGAAAGTCTTCGGTGACAAGTTTTGTAATATAGCCATCGTTTCCATACAAGGTTTTGTTCAACGGATCAAAACGGGCGTAGCGGTTGGCTAAATTGTTCGTTCCCCATATTTTGGGTTCCCAATAATCCGGGTTGATTTGGAGGACGAATTTAACTTTAATGTTTGAACCGGAGTTATCCATTTCACTACAATAGTTTTTCTCAAACTTCTTGATGACAAAACTTTTTTCACCATCAAAAGGCTTTAATTGGACATCCATCATAAAGGCATGGGGATTGTATTGTTGGACAACATAGGGATCAATTTCTTCTTTTGCGTTTTTGGCTCCGCATACAAATCTGGAATCGTCCTCGGATAAAGAAGATGACTCTATATCGTCTGTTTCGCAGGGAGAAATCGCGGCATTAAAAGCGTTAAGTAAACTGTCTGCATTGGAAAGAATATTCAAATTCGTATCCACCGCTTCATAATACAGGGGTTGTCCCCAGTTGTTGAACCAGTTGGACATCTGGTGGAAATATTGGCTATTAGTATTGTTTATATATGAATTCTTTTTGTAAACATTTTCCCATGCAAAATCTTTGGTTGAAGAAAATCCCGCATCCCATACGGCATTGTACATCGAATTTCCTATAAAGGATTCAATTGTTTCGAAAGAGCTTGCCGGAAAAATTTTGATTGCTGCCAAATTATGCAATACTTCTATGTTATTTGATTTGTAACCATAAATCCTGCTGTCATTTTCTTGAAGGGAGTCTAAATCCACCAAAATTTCTTTATTGGATTCGCCCTTTTTGAATTGTACTCGTTGTACATCCATTCGATACCAATAGCCTCTACTTTCTTTGATTCCTGTTTCAAAACAACAGCGAGATAGACCACACCAGCTGACTTGATATACTCGTGATTCGCTCATCAACAATGTCACCACCGTTGCCCAAAATTCATCGCGGTGTCTTCGAATTCCAAGGCTTGGACGTGTTTTTTTGTACACAATAGGATTTTGAATTCCTCCATAGCTATCCCATTCGTAAAGGAATGTCCTTTCATTTTCCGGAAGAACAGTCGCAGAAACATTGGATTGGAGAATGTAGTCGGGCTTTCCGATATAGCGGTAATTTCCGTTTTCATCCAAGAATGTTTCGAGCATCTTCAAGTCGGCTACCTGGCCTGCCGAATCCTTTTTGGCTTCGACGAAATCTGTTCCCCATTTCATTTCAAAGGGATAAAGCGTGTCGATGACAATTCCGGAGTCGCTTTTGACAAGAAGATGTACCGCATAAGAGCCCGCCTGCACAAGACCGTCGTCTTTGACGCCGTTCCAAGAAAGGGTTTGCCATTGATTGGTGGCGGTCGCCAAGACGAGCTTGTTATCCAACAAAGTTCGCACCACATTTTTTGCGGAATCCAGAATTTCCGCGGTCACGTATGCCGAACGTCCCGTCAATTTGAATTGAAATCCATAATCCGCTAGTTGCATTTCGGATGAATCGGCGTTTGAACCCAGAAAATTCACATAGTATTTTTCCAGATTCTGCGGAGCGATTTCGATTTTCGGATTTTCGTATTCCAAATACCATTTCGCCTCTTCGCTGAGCACGTGCTTCTCGTTTCCTTTTTCGTAGGCGATGACGTTCAGTCGGGCAAGGCTTCCGCTGGAATAGCTTCCGTTTATTAAACCATCCCACACAATATGTGCCTTGTATTTTTCCGGAAAAACATAGAGGACGGGACTTTGCGAAATTTCAAATAATGCGCCCTCGATCCAGGAAGCATCTACCGTAAAAGGTTTAGCGGTTTGAAATACCAAATGAACGCTATCTTTCCCGACGTTCCATAGTTTGGTTGCATTGTAAGGTGGAATGGTCAGGCTTATGCCTTCATTTTGAATTCGAATGCTGTCCATGACAAAAGACAAAGACGAACTGGAATCCGGCAGCGTTGTGTGGTTCCAATTGACTTCGCCTTCGACAAAGCGGATCGCCAAGTAGGGCGGCATTCTCGAAATCGTCGGGTTTGCTTTTGTGGAATCCGTGATTTTCAACCCCAAAGCATTTCCTGCGTGACGGACGTGCCAGGTGCAACCATCGTTTTCCTGCCAAATGGAAAGCCCGGAATCCGAAGTCGCAGCGAGGGTTTTAAAAGGAGAGACCGTCATTGGGTCGAATGTTTTTTCTAGGGCTCTTACATAAGTTGTCGAATCTTTTGGCGATGGCACTTCGATAAATGCTTTCACCAGCCATCTTGAGTCTTCGGGTACATTTTTCAATTCGATAGAAATGTCTTTGGCTTGTCCGGCTCGGTGATTCCCGACGGGCGGAGCGATAACCAGTTTGGGAACATTTGCCGAATCAAATGGTGCAACGTCATTTACAAAAACGATTTTTTCGTCGGAAATCCACGGGCAGGAATCGCAACTTCGGACGGAAAGTTTTAAAACATAGCTGCCCCTTGCCAGATTGCATTCCGCGGGATTCCATATCGCCAAATCCCTTTCCGACGGCAATAAGGATTTATCAAATACCAAGTATTGGATTCCTTTTTCGGACCAAGTACTGTCCTCCTCTTTTCTCCAAGATATGCGGAATTCGCCGAGATTGTCATTTTCGTGTACGAGATGGTTCGGCGCAAAGCCCCGAATTAAAATCGGGCCGCTATAAAAATCGTTTTGGGGATGGGTTATTTTGGGATAACGGGCTCCTATTTCCACGGAATTTATGTTTTTTCCGAAATTTCCGGCATCATCGTAGCATCCGAAATAGACAAACCAAATGCCATGGGTCGTATCCGGAGCGGCTTTTCCGAAATCAAAATGAATGTTCGCATTTTGCGCAGTCTTGCTTGTATTTTCCGGCAGAGGTCCTTTCCAGCTTCCTTCTTTGTCAAAGAAATTGACTTTGACATAACATACGAGTTCGGAACGGTTTCGGGCGTCATCTGCGCTTTGGCTCACGTGTGCGCTTCCTTTTTTCAATTCGGCAATGTTTTCGTAGGCGAAATCGCCGAGGGTGATTCCGCGAATCTGCGGGAGAGTTCTATCTACTCGCACATTTTTTAAGATTTGCTTGGAACTTTTATTTCCCGCTTCGTCGGTAAGAAATACGTTTAAAGTATAGATGCCGTCTTCGATCCTGTTCGCGTCCGGTTCTTGAAAAACGAATCGTTTTGTGGAGTTGCTCACGGTAAATTCATAGAGATACCGTTTTTGCTTCAAATTGCTTCTGTCAAGAGAATCCGTAAAGACCAATTCTACGACGACAATTTCAGAATCGCGCCCGAACAGATTTTCTTCGATATCAAAAGACAGCAGCAAAGTGTCCATTGCGTTCAGCAGAACTTCGTCTCCATTTTTTCGTTTGGCGAATGCGGGCAAGCTTTTGTCTGCAACGCCGAGGACTTTTAAATTTTCGGCACTTGCTTGAGGAGGCGCATTGTCCAGAAGAATTTTTTGATGGATGGATGTCCCGTTGATTCCCGCTCGGAATGTTGAATCGATCAGGGCGAATGCCCACGAACTTCTTGCGGAATCCTGCGCCGTATTTGCCAATTTTGCTTTCATCGAAAAATTCGGATTGGCGAAATCATACGCTTGCGCATACAAGTCTGCAACTCCGCTCCAAGAAACCGGTGCTCCTGTCCAGCGGATTCCATAGGAAGGCTCGCCAACATTTGCCTGATGCAGAAGCCATAGCGTGTCTTTCGTATCCTTGCGGACTAGAAAACTGCGCAAGCCTCGGAGCGGGCGATTTTCCACGGAATCCAAACTTTGGACGTAAGCAAAAGTTTCACCCTTATTCAAGGAAAATACCGGAGACTTTGAAAGCGTATCAAAGGCCAGCGAAGGCGCGGAAACATCTCCCCACACAATCGTTTTGGGGTTGTAATAAATGTTTTGTTCGCCTGATGTATAGTCCTCTTTTAACGTTTTTGTTTTAAAACCTAAATACCATTGGAGTGTATAGGCGGCGTTTTCCAGAGGATGCTTTTTCCAAATCGAAGACAAATCCGCCTTAAATCGGTAACGAGAGCCGGAACCTTTCAGGCTGTCCACGAATACCGGGACCGTATCTTGATGTTTTAAACTGGATACGATAAGGCGATATTCCCCTAATGACGCTCCATAGCCCAAGTCGTTTGCATAAATTTCCACAGTATCCATTTGGGATACCGTTTCAAAGGATTTCGGCCAGCCTTCTTCTATCAAGTAGTCCACTGCTTGGAATTTGAAAGCGATTCGCTGGTTGTTGGCCTTGCCTGCTTTGTTTACAATATAAATGCTGATACAGTTTGCGCCGTCTTCTTGAATTGCGCTGAGTAAAATACTGTCCTTTTTGTCCGTAATGCCTTTGTTCAGAACTTCTTTGGGGCGGAAAACAAAAAGTCCGTTTTTTTGAATGGGGGATTTTTGCAATGTGTCGATAGGATTTTCTTCCCATTGGTTGTTCAGACCCCGATAGACGTACCACGTATGGCCTCGCCGTTCGTAGGCGAGCTGCATTCGGGCATTAAAATCAAATTGGATCAGATGCAATTCGTCCGGTTGAAAATCGTCGATGATAAAGCGATATTCCCGTATAAAATCGCTCACCCTAAATCCATCGACTGCGGCATATCTCGTTTTTTTATAGAGCGAACCATTCCTTTGCTCGTCAAAAACATCCTTCATCATCACAAACCGATTGTGAATCAAGGCATTACGCGGAATTTCGGAAAATTCGGAAGCGGGGAACAGATAGCCGTAGGCGAGGGAATCTTGGGAAATATCCGCAAAATTTTTCACGTCGTCAAAAGTCTTGTACAACGCCAGCGGAACGATGGAATCGGCAGAGATGCCGCTTTTGCGAACCGTTTGCAGGGAGATGATGGGTGTTCCGAAAAGCATGTTTTCCATGTCGGAGGACGCAATGTCGTGCGAGATGCCGTTGTGGTCATGCCAAGAACTGTGGGCAGGCTTTTGTTCTATAGATTGTTTTATAGCGATATATTTGGCGGATCGCAATGCGCCCACATTTTGAACGGCTTTCTTGATATTCTGCGAAACATTTGCAATCAAAGTGACGTTCGTCAAAAATTGGGCGGCCCGGCAGGCTTTTCCTATGGCGGGATTTATTGCCTCTACGGCGGAACATCCGATTTTAAGACCCAAATCGATGTCTTGTCGAATTCCTTCCAATTCGCCGGCCTTGGATGTGTAATTCATGTAATCTTTCAATTCTGAGAAATCCTTTTGGTGAGCTTGCGCGTAATCTTTTAGCGAATAGCCGATACGCATAACGCCGGATTCTTTGAATGCACGGACATTCTTGCCGATTGCGCTGAAGGCAGGAACGTCAAATGTCCCTTCGTCAAAAAAATGGATGGCGTAGTTGGAAAGGTTGCTGGAAAGCAGACCCGTTCCCTTTTTTAGATTTCCTTCAATCTGTTGGACGCTTTCTCCCAGTTCCGAAAGCGTTTGCGAATACTCGTCGATGAAAGTGGAGAACAGTTCCGATTTGTATTTTTCCGGCAGGTATTTATTTGCGATGCTGATGATCTTCAGAACGGAACTTGAAAAATTTTCCTTGTTGAATTTCAGGTTGCTTAATGAAGAAATGTCCCGAACGCATTCGGCGATTTGTCCGACAGGAATGTCATAATCGGAGGCTATTCGATTGGCCACTTGCATGGCGTCTGCCGTAAAATCACCATTCATTGCGTTTGAAACGACGCTTTGGATGTCTTCAGGAACAAAATCCTTGCCATTTTTGGCCATCATCGCCGAGAGCGATTCCGTCAGCATTTTTTGAAGCCTTTCCTTGCTCACGTGATTCTTTGCTTGGTCCGCGAAATCGGCCAGCGTGCGACGCCCGTTCCCGATGCTCGGAAGCCCGTAGGAATAAATGTTGTTGTATGCCGGATGCTCGTAGGAATTTAGCATCGAGTAGGCGTTCAGCAGTTGAGTGCTCCCCGCGAAATTTTTCAAATCCAATCCTTTTTCCTGTGCATTCTTTTGGACTTCACGGTAAGCGGCGTCCTGCAAATCCAAATCTTCCGCCAGATACAACAGGGATTTATACGATTTTTCCTTGTTCTCGAAATAGCCGGAAAAATGCTTTTTGATATCGCCTGCGTTTTGAACCATGCCAAGCACAGCTTCTTTCAAAAGCGACATCATCAGGTCTTCTAAAGCGCCACCTCCGCCGATAAGGTAAATTGCCAATGCCAGCGGGATAATATCGCTATAATCTGAAGCGGATTTGGATTTGTTCAATGCGGAAGAGCCATTTAAAAGCGTTTGATCGGCAAAGCCCGTTCCTTCATGAGGCGTGTTGAAAAAAAGAACGTTTTCGATTTCACCCTGGTAATCCTTGCTTTGAATGTATTCGCGTACAGCTAGGCCGGCTACGCCTTCGGCGATAATGATAAATCGGTTCGGAGTCTGTTCGGAATTTGCAGCATTACTGTTTTGCGCCCAGTTTTTCAAGGCCTTGTTGAAAATGGAATTTTTTCCTTTCAAAAGGGAGTCGGCGGCTTCGGCAGGGGGCATCGAATCATCATAGAAAAAGCAGAAAATGGAGTTGGAATCCCCGTAGAAGGCGTTTTCTTTTAGAAATTTTACCGTTTGCATTTTATCCCACGATTCGGAAGAAGTTTCGTCGCACAAGCCGGAAGCGTCCAAGAGAATCGCCAAGGTCGAAGAAGAGGGGCTGAAAACGGCCGCCGAAGCGAAAACGGCGCATAAGAGAAGGGTTTTGATAAAATTTTTCATTGGTCTGAAAGGTTATGTTATGTAACTTGGAAGAATTTAGTGTGCGGCCAGAATCGAGTCAATGTTTTGTAAGCGAACTTTTGACATTCTTTCTTTTCTTTGGTCACTTAATTAAAAATATCGCACGAATTGGATGATTAATCCACGATTAAGCGCTCACCTTTCGTGAAATTCTTTTGTGGCGTTTTGAAAATGGGCAAAGAGGCGGATGCTTTAATTGCCGAATGGGCTTATGTGTCATTTGGATTCCTAAATCTCTCGTAACCCATTGATACATAAGGCATAGCAGCAAATTTTTCTTTTTTGGGAAAAATTTGCTTTTTTGTGGTTCAAATGACACTGTGAAGAAGGGACTGTCGCACGGCTCCCAGAGATGGCTCTGCAAAGCGTGTGGGAAGCACTTTTCTAAGAAAAGGAAGGATTCCGCTTCCGAAATCCGGTCGCTCTACTCCAGCGGAAAGTACAGCCTGGACGACATATCAAAATTTCTAGGCATATCAAGAAGTACCGTATGCCGAGCCTTGCGAAATTATGTTCCCGAACCCAAAACGCAAGACTCTCGCAAGATAATTGCGATGATGGACGCAACCTATTGGGGAACTGAAATCCCTTTTGCGTCGACACGGGGGAATTTTCGTCGAGTGCAGAAAAATGCTCATCTGGGAATATTTTTTTGGCTCTAGGCCATATAAATAAAGGGCTGCAGGCCGTTTTGGGTATCCAAATGACACATAATGGAACGGATGCCTGTTTTCAGGTATCCGTTTGACACATAAGCCAAAAATTTTAACCTTTGTCTAAGGCGGAATATCGGATGTATCTCAAAAAAGGTTTGATATAAGTATCGTGCATTTTCTTGCATCTCATTTTAGCACTTTTGACAAAGATGTTCAAATAATGCCTAGTCCATTCCTCTCTAGTGCCGTTCCAGGATTGGTTTAATTCACATACATGAAATTGAATTTGCATAGCGGCTGCCCAGTTAATATATAATGTTTCTGGATTCGCCTTGAATAAATTTCCATGAAATGCTTTTGTAGCGGTGAGAGAGTTCCCCTTTTCTTTCCAATTGACTTCGATATAATCTATGCTAATGTTGTCAAATTCATTGTTGTCTATCATCAAAACGCAAGTTTTGGCTAGTTTGTATGCGGAGATGATATTTGGGGCCATAGCGGATTTTGAAATGTTTCTTGTCTTAACGTCAATGATGTCGTAAAATCCATTTTTGTAATGTAAAATATCGGCTGTGTCGTTTTGTTTTTCTTCAAAGATATTTTCCGGCGACCATTCTTTTGTTGCTTTATCTCCTCTGCTAAGTAGTCAGCCCTTAAAAAGTCACTTTGCGAACGTAAGATAAGGACGTTCGCATTTTTTGTTCATTCCGTTCCACAGAAGGCAAAAACAGTATAGCC
>NZ_FUWU01000036.1 GCF_900167415.1 Fibrobacter intestinalis
CCTTGCAATATTTTCACAGGGTAGAAATCAGTTTTTCCCAATAGTTATGCGGGCTGGGCGGGATTTTAAGGGACGACTACATAATAGGTTTGGGCAAGTGATCGAAAGCTTCAGTTACAATAGGAGAAAGTTCTCTTTGGATATCGGGTGCATAGCGTTTTTTTAAATTATTAGGATACTCGAGTCCAAATACGTCGCATATGGCCTTTTCGGCCGTCATTCCGAACGTTTCCGTCGTTTGGGTGAGCGTTCGCATAAATTGCATAACGCCGCGCATTGCGAAGCGAAATTTGAATGTCCGGTTCTTATGGATTTGTATTTCTGCAATGGAAATGTTGTCATATTTTAATGTGGTACTTTCTTTCCATACGGCAAGGTTTCTTGTGAACGAGAAGTTGTTTCTATCATATTCCCAATCCACATAGTTCTTTTGATTTAGAATGTGGAATTCTCCCGCGTCGAAATCGGATATCCATACCGTGTAGTCGGATTGCAGCAGGTAATCGACAAAGATGGGAATCATTTGGTGGATATGGTTGATGACGATTTCCTTGATTTCTTGCTTGTCAGAAATGCTTTTGTTTGCAAAGTCCGAAAAAAAATCGTTAAATGTGTTGATTCCTCCTTGACCAATGACTCTAGGACAAATTTTGTCATTACTCTTATTTGTCCGAATGGAAAGAGATGCTCCTGAAGACAATAAGAAATTGTGCGGTGAGTACCGTTCATTGGGATTTAGAGCGTCTGATAAGGTCGTGCAAAGAACAGGAACACTTCCTAAAGTTTGGAAAATACGATTAATTAAGGGGAAAACTTTTTCCCTGTATTCTGGATTGTAATTTGCCTTAAATTGGCTTTGTGCGTAATAAGAAGGTTCTAGATTATATTTTTCGCAAATGCATTTTTGGATTGTCATTCCTAGATCTGCGTTATTCTGTGGCATAAAGATTCCTTTTTTTTGCGTAGAAACATACAAAAAAAGAATCGTATGGCGAGTACTTTTGAAAAATTATCGCCTAGAAAGGAATTCATTTTTTTTTGGGGGGGGGGGGGACAAAATTATTCGTTTCAAATAATCTTCAAAATTTTCTGTGCACGCTCGGGCTCGTCTATGCCCAACTTTTCCTGCAAATCCTTTTCGCTAAAATCGAAGCTGTCGTTATAGACAAAATCATCGGAGCCGGTGTTGTAGGGCGGGTCGATGTAAATACATTTCACCTGTCCTTCGTAGGAGCGGCGCAAGTGCTTGAGGACTTCCAAGTTGTCGCCTGAAAGGTAAAGGTTTTCGCTGTCCTTGTTTTCGTTCTTCCTGTTGTTTTCTTCGTCGGGGACAATCACCGTCTCGGTGTCGAGCGCGTAAAGGAGCCGGGCGTAATCTTTGCCTAGAAAATTGAACGTTTCGCGTTCTTCGACCACCAGGTGTTTGTCGCCCACGGCAAGTTCCGCCCAATAACGGATGGCATCGGCATCTACCGTTCCCTCTTTTCCGAAGGCGTTCGGAATCAGCGCTTTCAACTTTTTGAGAAGGTCGTTGTTCGGGTTCACCTTCTCGTTCTTCTGCATAATGTCGCGTATCATCGGGCGGTTCCTTATCGTTGCGAGTTCCGCCCTGCGCGGCATTCAGCCCACGAAAAAAAGGCGTGGAGTTGAATGCATCTTATCTATAGTTGAGGCTCTGGTAAAGCCTATTGCACGGATAAGAACAAACAACCCACGCCCCAATTGGGACGTGAGTAGCCTGCCCTATTCTCGTGCAATGTTTCAATTTACCAGATTTCAACTATGAGACTAGAGCAAATACTCAATAAAACGGGCGCTCCGCACCAAACGATACGGGGCTATGTCGTGGGGAAAATTAGAAAAATGCGGAGCTGATTGCCGGGAATTGGAAAGTATGCCGACAAAACTCGCAAGATTATTGTGTTGTAACCTTCCTAGGACGTCGAACGAGATTTTCCCGTTTATTGCCCAGAGTCAGGGACGTCGAACGAGATTTTCCCGCTTATTGCCCAGAGTCAGGGACGTCGAACGAGATTTTCCCGCTTATTGCCCAGAGTCAGGGACGTCGAACGAGATTTTCCCGCTTATTGCCCAGAGTCAGGGACGTCGAACGAGATTTTCCCGTTTCGCGCCCAAGTGCGGGGGGACAAACGTAGTTTCCACGAATGCCGAAACATGGAGGTAAAATGAAAAAAGTGAACAGCGTCCTTTGTCTCGCCGAAATCAACTGGCTTGGAAATTCGATGGCGGCGCATTACAAAAACGCCGATCCGACCCCTAATCACTCAAAGTCCTTAAAAACCTGATTCTCTCGCGGATATGTCTCCAAAGGCCTGTATTGCCTGACGGCTTCTTTTTTCTAGAAAGCGTTCAAGTACAGGGTTTTCGCTAAGGAGAACAACGTCCTTTTTGATAAAAACATCGGCTCTTCTCGGATGGTTGAGGGGTCGTTTTAACTTCCCACTAGCAACGTAGCCGCAATCCTTACACGTTGAACAGATAGAACATGATGTCGCCGTCTTTGACGACATAGTCCTTGCCTTCCGTCCGGACGCCGCCGGCTTCCTTGGCGGCATTCCAGGAACCGTGCTTCCGGAAATCTTCAAAGGCGAGGGTCTCGGCGCGGATGAATCCCTTTTCAAAATCGGAGTGGATGACGCCGGCGCATTGCGGAGCTTTGGCTCCCTTTTCAAAAGTCCATGCGCGGCATTCCTTTTCGCCGGCGGTAAAGAATGTCTGGAGCCCGAGAATCCGGTAGCCTTCGCGCACGACGGAATCGAGTCCGGATTCTTTCATGCCGAGTTCTTTGAGGAATTCTTCTTTGTCCGCGGCTTCCATTTTGGAAAGCTCCTCTTCGATTTTTCCGCTGATGACAACGACGGAAGTGCCCTGCTTCGCGGCAAATTCTTTTAGGCTTTTGACGTATTGGTTTTCGGTGCCGATTTCATCTTCGCGGATATTAGCGCAGTAGAAGAGTGGCTTGGCGGTAAGGAGGGCAAGGTCCTGCACTATCGCGTCGAGGGCGTCTCCGTTTTTGCCGACAAATTCCCGTGCGCTTTTGCCTTCTTCGAGTCCTTTTTTCAGAATGCTACAGGCTTCGGCGTTTTCCTTGGCCTTGGCATTTCCCGTGCGAGCGGTTTTATTTTCGTTCGCCAGACGCTTTTCCACCGATTCCAGGTCTTTTAAAATCAGTTCGGTTTCAATGATGTCGATGTCCCGGACTGGATCAACGGAACCGAGAACGTGGGTGATGTCCTCGTCGTCAAAGCAACGGACGACTTCCATAATGGCGTTGCATTCCCGAATGTGCGTCAGGAACTGGTTGCCAAGGCCTTCGCCTTTGCTGGCTCCTTTGACAAGTCCTGCGATATCGACAAATTCCGTGACGGCAGGGACGATGGATTTGGGGTGGTAAACGCTGACGAGTTCATTGAGGCGCCCGTCAGGAACGCTGACCATGCCGACGTTGGGTTCAATGGTGCAAAATGGGTAGTTGGCGGCTTCGGCGCCTGCATTTGTAATCGCATTGAAAATCGTACTTTTGCCGACGTTGGGAAGACCGACGATGCCGCATTTGAGACTCATATTGAACTCCTTTTGAAACGCGTCCAAATCTAACAATTTTTTAGTCAAGCGGCGTTCGTTCAAAAAATGAGATGCTTCGAATTCCCGAAATAGGCAGTCGTGGCGATTCGGCTGCGCTGTCCGCAAAAAAATCCTCGTGCAAAAATGCCGGGCCGGTTTCATTCCTAAAGCATTTTTTAGTAAGTTGTGTTTATGCGTTGGATTTCATGGTTTCGATTTTCTGTGGCGTTGGGCGTTTGGGTTTTAGGGGCGTGCGCCGGGAATGGGCAATCGTCGGGAGCAAAGGATTCTCCGGGGGATTTCGGGTGCGAGGATTGCGGCGAGCAAGGGGAAATGGAATTGGAAATTTTTGACGAGCGGAAGTTTGTGGAGATTCATCCGAAGATAAATACGGCTTTTCAAACTGCGGCGACGCTCGGCAGTTTTCCGACATCGAAAGTCTTTGCGAATTGCCCCGAAGGAAGTAAAATCTGCCATAGCTTTAGCGACGACGCGGTGGATTTTGATTTGGCGCATTTTGAAGATTCCCTTTTGGCGCGTCGCTTTCCGAAAGCCAATCGCGAACAGATGCTGGAAGGTTTAAGAATTCCCGAAGGAGATTCCCTGTGGATTCGGGAGGCGTTGCAGAAAATTCTTTCGACGGCTTTGGGCGATGGCAAATCGCTTTTGGATACGGCCTTTTGGAAATCCCGAACGGACGATTCCGAAATTTATTCGCGTTTTGAACGGGAAATCCCGCGGGAAATTCGGCGGGAACTGGCCGCGGTGTCGAAGCGTTACAATGTGCGCTATTTGACCATTCCCGTTTTTGTCCGGGTTGAAATTTTACCGAAACTGGGGAAAAGCGGCGGCTTTCGCTGGATGTCCCTGTGGACTCTTTGGGATGCGCGCTTGGGAAATCTGCTGTTTTTAAGTTATGAAGAATTTGGTGCCAAAACCAAGAGCCGGATTGCTCCGGAGCGTCATTGGGCGAAGCCTTTTGCCGAACGGCTGGAAAAAGATATTTACCTGGAACCGCAGAAGATTGAAAATCACTAGCGGCCAGAGAGGGCGAGAAAGCCGAGCAGGTACAGCATGCCGTCGTAATAGCGCCAAGTGCCGGTGGGGATGGGAACGTTCCAGAGGGCGTTCAGAAAATCGCGGGCGAGTTCTCGGTCTTGCTGCAGGGAGAAGTCGAGGGCGGCTGCGGCTGCGGCATTCATCGCGATGAGGCCGGTTGTGATGGGACGGGAATTCTCGCAGGGAATGCCGTTTAAGCGGTAGTCGGCGCGTGGATTTTTTTGCGACTTGAAAAAACGGAGCATCTTTCGGATCGTTTCTTGGGCAAAATTTTTGGCGAGCAGATGTTCATTTTCGCAAATGCCGGGAATTTCCCAGTTGGCGTCTAAAGCCAGGTTGTAGGCGACGCGCCAGGCGTCCCCGCTAAAACAATCGCTGTGAGGCGAGAACGCTGTGGATTTGGGTGAACCGTCAAATTCAGCGTAGTCCGGAAAAAGTCCCGTGTCCGGATGGGCTGCGCATTTCAAAAAGGCGACGCTTTGCTTGTAAACGGATTCCCAGAAAGTATCCTTGGTTTCTGCAGCAAAGAGGCGGTAAAAGGCGAGGGTGTGGTAACTCGGGTCGGTAAAATCGTTGCCCTCCACGGGAGAAAATCGGACGAGAAAATTTTCCGGGTCGAACATGGCGCGAACTTTTCCGGCGGGCTTTTTATGCGCCATCGCATGGAGAAGTTTCAATGCTTCGTCTCGGTATGCGTTGTTTCCGAATCGGCGAGCCGCCAACAGAAGTGCCGCTGCAAAATATTCTTCGCCATCCGGGGCGGCTCCTGCATCCATTTTGAAAAATTGCCCCTGACGTTTTTTGTCGAATCCGACTTGCCATGCAAAATAGGGAGCGTCATCGGTTTCTGCATTTTGCAGATACGTTTTTGAAAATTCCCAAAGGGCTTGGAAAAGTTCCAGAAGGCCGAGTTTGGCGGCGATATACATCCCGTAACTCATTCCCTCGCTTCGGATGTCCGAATGCCCGATGTCGATAATGCATTTGTACTGCTGAAAGTCGAAGCAGATTTTTTCGCTGGAGTCGTTTCCTTCAAAAAGACTATGGAATGCGCTCTGGATTTTTTGCTGCACTTCGGCGGCGGATTTGCCGATGAGTTGAAACGGATTGTTCATTTGGAAATGTCGCGTTTGCTTGCCCGAAAAAATTCATCGAAAATGGAAAGCAGGGAAGAGCCGTTTTGGAATAGCTTCGTCTGCATTCCGATGGCGGTTGCTCCACGGATGTCACGGTTCGGATCGTCGCCGACGAACAGGGTGTTGGCGGGGTTGGTTCCAAGGCGTTCCAGTGCGATCTGGAAAATTTCGGGCTCGGGCTTTTTGTGGTGGACTTCGCTGGAAATCACGACGGCGTCGAGCATTTTGAGAAGTCCGTGCTTGCGCAAAACTTTACGGACGTGGGGCCCGTGCTCAAAATTGGAAACGATGCCGATGCGGACTTGCTGCCGTTGCAGTGCCTGTAAAAGGGGAATCGCTTGCGGGTGAAGCGGAACCATTCGCTGCCAGCGGTTCATGGAAGTGGCTGCGGTGTGCTTAATCCAGTTTACATCCGGAGAAATTCCAAAGTGTTCGGCGAGAATTTTCAGGCGCGATTCATAAAGGGTGAAACCCTCTTTTTCGGGGATGTCTTCGGCAAAAAAATGCTTGCACTGCTTGGAAACTTGGGAAACGGAAACCGATATTCCCAGATTTTTCAGTGCGCGTGTCAGATCTTCGTGCCAAAAGCCGAAAGCCCGGGACATATTGCCGTAGGTGAAAAGCGTCCCATAAAGGTCAAAAAGAACACCGGAAATTTCCATTGGAACAAATCAGATTTCGTAGTCGATGACGCAGCGCTCGCTGGAAACTTTGCCGATGAATTGCTTGATGGCGACGTGGGCGGGAAAGTCCTGGTAAAAATCCAGGTCCGCTTTGGTGGGGAAAGCCGTCACGAGACCGACATCCCAGGCTGCGGGGCTGCGGTTGAAGTCGATTCCGGATTCGATCGAAAGAAGCCCCGGGACTTTGCCTTCCAGCGTTTTGAATCGGGCGACGATTTCTTGGGCATTTTGTTCGGCGGTTTTGCCTTCGGCTTCGGGTTTCAATTTCCAAAGAACAATGTGTTTGATCATAATCTGTCCTTGATGATTTTTTGATACAGGGCGAATTGCCTTTCAAAGCAGCTTTGCCAGCTGAATTTTTTGGCGTAGTCCGTCGCCTTGCTTTTCAAATTGGCGATTCCCATCTGGGAAATTTTTAGGATGGCGTTTGCCAAAGCCTGCGGCGTTCGCTCTTCGAGAATGACGCCTGCTCCGGAATTTTTCAAATGTTCCGCAGCGGCTCCGGTGGATGCGGCCACGAGCGCATTGCCGCAAGCCATGCTTTCCAAAATGGAAAGTCCAAAAGTTTCCCATCCGGAAAGGGCGAGTCCCAAATCCACGCTGGCATAGTGGCGCGCCATTTCGGCGGCGTCTTGGATGAATCCTTCGTAACGAATATGCTTGTAAGTTTCGGCTGCTTTTTGAACTCTCGGCAAATCCGGTCCTGTGCCGGCAAAAAGTACGGCGGGTTCATGTCCCAGTTTTTCGCATAAAATCGGATAGGCGTCCAAAAACAGGCGCAGTCCTTTTTCGTCGCAAAAACGGTGCGGAAAAAAAATCGTCAGACGTTCAGGGTTGCCGTCCTTGATTTCATTCACCAGTTTTTCGTCTGCGGCTTCGGGGCGGAAAGTCTGCAAATCCACGCCGAGGGGAATCCATTCGAGCCGGTTTTCGGCAAAGCCGTGGCGTTGCATGCGTTCCATGACTTCGTGGCAGCTCGCTTCCAAAACGGCGTAATCTTTGAAACTGGAGCGGGCGTAAGCAAAGGCGGCGTTTTCGCCGAATTGGGCAAGGCGTTTGAATCCCCATTTTTCAAAAAAGCGCCGGACGTAGGTCACGGGAAAATCCGCATGCCAAAATGCCGTGAGAACAGGTCGCTTCGCCATGTTCTTGCAGGCTTTGGAAACCGCCTTGGGAAGAATATACGGCGATCCGACTTCCACGATGTCGGGCTGGTATTTTTTGAGGGCGACTTGGATGTCGGCGTTTTTCCACAGAAATCGGTACTCCCAGTTTCCGGGAAAACGAAATGCCTTCGTGTGTTCAATAATCAGCGAATCGGAAACTTTTTCGGTGAAAGTCCTTCCATCGTTTTGCACAAAGACGAGCAGCGCATCGGTCTTTTCCTTGTAAAACTTCATACGCTCCAGATGATAGCGGCGGACGCCGCCGCCAGAGGGACTCCAGAAATTATTGTAATCGACGATGACCAGGCGGCTCATTATTTCTCTTTCATGCGGTAGGATTTGTCCGAGAAGAGCAGGTTCGCTTCATATAGCAGGGAACCGGAATTTTTGAGATTTACGGTAAGCCAAAGGGCGCCGTCTTCTTTGCGCTCTAGCCAGAATGTCGCATCGGCATCGCGAAGGAAGGGTCGCGGACCTAAAATGTGATCGCCGTCTTTGATGACGGAGCCGCTGACAAAAACGGGAATGTCAAGAGTCTTGTAAAAGTCGAGGATGGCCGAAGAACGCCGTTCGTTCAAATCGGGAATGTCGCTCCGGTCCGAAATGCGCAGGTGGTCTATCCCATCTACAATCAAAATGAGATTCGGGTGCTCGGCGATTTCAGCTTGCAGTTCTTTCAAGAAGGATTCGTATTGGAATGTCTCCCTGTCTTCCCAGATTTCCAGACGGTCGGTTTTTACATAGTTGATAAGTTCTTGCGTGGCAACGTGAATTTGCTTGTTGATTTCGTCGTCTTTGCTGAGTTTATGCACGTCTGCTTCCGAAACGCCGGCGAGCATAGCGATAAAGCGATTCAATGCTGCACGGCGAGGGCTGTCGAGAGCCACGTAAATCACTTTTGCGTCGGGATTTCCTTCGATGAGGTCCAATGTGAACGAAGAGAGCGCATGGCTTTTGAATCCGTAGGGGTCGGATGTCAGAAAATAGTAGCCGGGCTGGATGCCGTCGAGCGCATGGGTCAAAGCGGGGAAGTTTTGCAGTCGATGGCCGACGTCCGAATCCGCATTGCGGCTGATTGCCGAATTGAAATTTTCTTTGATGTCTTGCAACAGGACAGATTTCCGGTGCGTTTGCATGGTGTCTTCCGCTGTTTCGCGGATTCTGTCCATAAAGGCTTCGGCTCCATCGGAACGGATAAGCGATTCGGCGGTTTCCCCTGCCGGAAGGACGATGGATTTGAATCGGATGCCTTCGGATTCGGCGAGTCCCAGGCATTTGCGGATGTGCTGTTCCTGGCTTCTTCGGTTGGCTTCTTTGCGGAGAACCAGCGATATGCTTTCGGCTCCGCAGGATTTCAGCTTGTAGAGATGGCTGCGGTTGAACGGCTGGTACATCGTTGAAACCATACCGGGAATTCCGGCCAGGTCGGCGGTCAAAACATCAAAAAGTCCTTCGACGATGATTGGCGATTCCATATCTTGCTGGATGTTGAACGGAATGTCCAACGGCCCGGACGCATAGGAAATGTAAACGTCTTCGTTGCAATTTGGCGAGCAGTTGTCCAAAAGCCGCCCATAAACGGAATGGATGACGCCTTTGGAATTGCGGGCGGGAATCGTGAGGCGCGGTTCGTGGGAGATGTCCAAGTTGTCTAGGTAAAAACTGATTTCATGGCGCTTGAGTCCGCAGAGGAGTCCGTAGCTGAAGAACGGTTCCGGATCGCCGCTGTAATAACCGATGCCATAAAGTTTGGACTGATCCAAAGTCCAGTTTCTTTCTTTTAAAAATTCGGCGGTGGTTTCGCTCTTGGTCGCGGCCCAATAGCAGTAACGTACAAAGCTTTCCAGGACGCGGACTTTGGCTCCTCCGATTTCTTGAATATGCGCGGCTTCGTCCTCTTCTTGGATTTTTAATTCATTTTCGGAGGCTCCCCAAAAGTCGAGCGCTTCTTTGCGGGCGGCATTTTCGTCAAGTCCGTTGAAGCGGCTACGCATCAGAAATTCAACCAGATCGCCATCGGCCCCGCAATGGACGCAGTGATAACGCCAGTAGCCCAGGGAATCGTAGAAAAAGAGGGTCGATTCCTCGGGAGCGTGAAAAGGGCATTGGGATGCCAGATTGCGCCCCCAACGGGTCAGGGGAACTCCCAGGCGTCGCGGGTGGGTTTTTACACGGGAAAGTCCGATGTTGTCTTCTTCGATGAGCATAAGCACCTCGATTCCCAACATAGAAATTTTACAGGTAGCTTGTTGGAAAGAAGGGAAAGAGAACTTAAAAATCGGCCTGTTCGCAGAAGCTCGCCGGCTTTTTCCCTTTTCAAAAGTTACATTTTTCCCGTATGGTTTTTCTCGGTGTGGATCCCGGTTCCTACACTTCCGGGTATGCGTTTCTCGATAAGGGCGCGGACGATTCGATTCGTGTGCTGGAATACGGAGCGATTTCCGCAAAATCCCGGGATTCTTTTGCTGACAGGCTGGTGAAAATCGTCGGCGATTTGGAAAAACGGGTGAAGGAGTACAACCCGTCGGTCTTGATCATGGAAAGCGCCTTTTTTGCGAAGAACGTTCACAGCGCGATGATTCTCGGCCATGTCCGAGGGGCGATTCTGGTCATGTGTCGTCGTCTGGGCATGGAATTTTTTGAATACAGCCCGCGATCCGTCAAGTTGGCGGTGACGGGAGACGGTGCGTCGTCCAAAGAAAAAGTGGCGGCTATGGTGACGTCTCGATTGGGCATTTGCCAAGGGAAAATCAAGCTGGATGCGACCGATGCGCTTGCCGTCGCCAGCGCCCATCTCTTTTTGCAAAAGGGAACGGTGCTGCATTCTCCCCGCAAATCGACGTCGCAAAAAAGCAAGCAGCTGCGGGAATTGATTGTGAAAATGGGAGGCAAGTTACCCGAATGACGGAACTTTCAGCGTTTGGTTTGGATGATGACGGTTTGGTGTTTGTTCCGGAAACGGAGTATCGTGTGCGGCAAAGCGTTCTGAAGCCTTTGCAGGCTTTGTCGGCGTCGGCTCTTGCGTCGGGTTTTTCCCTGCGTATCGAGAGCGCTTACCGTTCTTTTGATCGCCAGCTCTCCATTTGGAATCGCAAGGCGACAGGGAAGCTGAAATTGCTTGATAAGAACGGCATTCCTTTTCGGGAACTGCCGCGTGATGAAGAAACGTTGATGCGTTCGATTCTTTTTTGGTCGGCGCTTCCCGGCACATCCCGGCACCATTTTGGAACGGAAATCGATGTCGTCGATGGCGCAAGCGTTCCGCCGGGATACCAGGTGGAATTGACCGAAGAAGAATGCGATTCTCTGTTCGCCAAATTTCACGCATGGCTTTCTCGGGAAATCGAAGGCGGCTCTTCGTTTGGTTTTGAAAGGGTCTTTGTTCCCGGTCGCGGAAAAATCCAGCCCGAGCGTTGGCATTTGTCCCATCGGCCTTCGGCTCGCGAGCTGGAACGGCTTTTTCGCCCGCAGGAATTGCGCAGGATCTATGAAAAATCGGATATCGAATTGAAAAGCGCTATTTTGGATAATTTTGACGAGCTGATGCGGGATTACGTCTTTCCTTATTTTGAAACGTCGCCTATTTGAGTGTTGATATGTTTGCTTCTGGTTTTCGCAGCCCGGTCGAACAGGGGATTTTCCCGTTTCCATTGGAGGAATACGGACGTTCTTTTGAAGGAACTCCGCTGCGTTTTTTGCCCGCCGCCAAGGAAGCTCGCTTGCTCATTTTTGCGGCCATCCATGGCGAAGAGACTGAAACGACATTTTTGCTTTCCCGGGCTTTGCGGATGCTCCGAAACTCGCCACCCTATGTGGCTTGCGTTCTTTCGGCAAATCCCGACGGGGCGTTGCGGGGGACGCGGGCGAATGCGCGCGGGGTGGATCTCAACCGGAATTTCCCGACGCGCAACTGGCAAAAAGGCGTGGCTCTTTCGCGGCTTCTTTTGGAATCTCCCCGAATCACCGAACTGTCTTGCGGGGAATTTGCGGGGAGCGAACCGGAAACGCAGGCGCTGATTCGGCTAATCCGCTCTCTTTCCGTGAAAAAAGCGGTCGCTCTCCATTCCCCTTTCGGAATAATCGATTCAGAAACGCAAACGGAACTTTCTCAGAAAATGGAAACGGTTTTTCGCTTGCCTTGGCAAAAGGGCGTAGGCTATCCGACGCCGGGAAGTTTTGGCACGTTCGCTTCGGAAAAAGGAATAGAATGCGTCACCGTGGAACTTCCCCGGGAAGCGCCAGAAGAGCTCGTTTCCCTTTTTGCGGAACCGCTGGCAGAATTTTTGCAGTCCTATACAGGATGATTTTTTGTCTTTCCTTCGACTAGTTCGACAAGCGGTCACGACCCTTCGACAGGCCGAAGCACGGTTGCTGAGCTTGTCGAAGTATTCACCTAAGCGATTTTTAGAAGAGGCCTAAAGAGATTCTTTGTTGGCTTCGGCTTCGGAAAGGATGGAGGCGCGTTTGGCAAAACCGATGGCAAAACCGATAACGATATAGCTTCCGCAAAGGAGCAGGAGATAGGAAAGAATCAGGTTTTGAAGTCCCGTGTCCGAGGTGATGAAGAAAAAGCCGCAAAGGTAGGTGATAACGACCAGAATAATCTGGACTGCGGCAAGGAACTTGTTTTTCAACGGATGGAGCTTTGGCAGAAAACAGGGGCTGACCATCATCAGGCCGGTAACGAGCATGACGACCACCGGAACAATCAAAAGCTTTGTGTTGCTCGGAGAGAACAGATTGTGGAGTGTCAGATAGCTCAAAAGGATGACATTGATGGCTCCCGCAAAAGTGCTGGGCAGGCCTGAAAAATAATTCTTGTAGGAATCGCAATCCATCGCGTTGTATTTGGCAAGCCGCATCGCCGCGCAAAGAACGTAAATGGCGAAAACCATAATGACTAGCACCAGATTCTTGTCCAGCCATTCCGGAGCGTTTGCCTTGTAACTGAAAAATAGGCAGAATGCGGGGGCAAGGCCAAAGCCGACCAGATCCCCTAGGCTGTCGAACTGGGCGCCGAACTCGGAACTGGCATTGACCAGTCGGGCAGCAAAACCATCAAGCTTGTCGCATAGAACGGACAAAAGGACAAAATAGGCAGCCATACGGAACGGATCCAGGGCGGAATAGCCGGCGAACATTCCTGCGGACCAGCAAATAGAAAAAACTCCCAGCAAAAAGTTCATGCTGGTGAATGCGTTCGGCAGGATAAATTTCGCTCTTTTCATTGTAAAGTCTCCAAAACGTGGCTACAATCTAATAAAAAAAGCCCGTAAACGAACGCGCTTTTTTTTATTTCTCTTGTTTGTGATTATTGAACCGGCTTGATTTCCCAAAGTGCTTTTACGCTGGCTCCAATGATAAGAGCTTGGGGTGGGGCGTAGGGATTTTCTTCGGTCGGAAAGTTGGTCCAGTGCTTTGTCGAAAACTGGTAGAACTGCGATGGGCGGTACATCAGTGGCAAAACCGGGATTTTTTCCATAAAAATGCGGTTGAGATGGCGATAGGCTTCTTTCAGCGCCGTGGAATCGGTCAAAGACGGAATCAATTCCAAGAGGCTGTCCGCAGTGGGATCTGTGAATCGCCCGGGATTTGAAAACGCTTCTTCGCCGACAGGTTTGAAGTCCTTGCTGCTCATCACCTGATTGAAACGCCCCCACGGCGTTGCCGCCGAAAGATCCGCCGTTTGGGTTTTCATCACCAGGTCGAATTTGCCATAGCGCAAATCCTTTTCCCATTCGCTATAGTCCACAAAACGCTGGTTGGTGGAAATTCCCAATTCCTTAAACGATTCGGCGACCACCTTGATGGCGTCTTCCCAGTCTGTCCATCCTTGCGGGCATTCCAGGCTGAGCGGACGAATCGGCATTCCTTCCTTGTTTAGAATTTTGCCGTCGTTATCCCAGGAGTAGCCGGCATCGGAGAGGATTTTCCGGGCTTTGACCAAGTCGTAAGAATAGCCGTATGTCTTGGCGTCTTCTTCATTAAAATAACGGGCTTCCTGATTGAATGGCAAAATGAATCCGGGGCGCATCGCATCGGTATAATTGGATACGGCGACGGATTTGATTTTTTCAAAATTGATGGCGTGGGCTAGGGCGCGGCGGAAAGCGATATCGTTAAACGGAGTCGTTGTCGTCGCGATGAAAAGAGTTGGGATGGATCCCGGATAGTGATAGGGCTCTTTGAGGCTCCAGGCTCGGATGTCGTCCCGTTTCTTTTCCCAGATGCGGGGCATAAAAATAGACGAAATGTCCAAATTGCCTTTAGTCATGGCATTGTTGAACAGATTGTTGCTTGTGTAAAGCGAGTGGATGATATAGAGCGGCGCGGGGGCTTTGCCGTTGTGCTTGGCGTTTCCCCAATAATTTTCAACTCGTTTCAGAACGATTTTGTCGGGATAGTAGGAATCCAGGTTGTAAGGGCCCGAAACAACAGGCGAGGAATCGTTTTTAAAGGTAAGAACGTTGGCGTAATTGTAGCGTCCGTTGGTTTTGGAGGCTTCGACGATGGGTTTAAAAACGCTCTTGGGCAAAATGGAAGTTTCCGAAATCAGGCTCAAAAGAACTAGAGGGTTCTTTTCTTTTTTATTCATGACGAATTCGAGCTGATTTTTCCCCGTCGTTTTAATCCGGTCGATATAGCGCCAGCCGCCGTGACGCGGTGTCGGGAAGATGGAATCCATGTAGAAAGTGTACAGGACGTCTTCTTGGCTGACTTTTTCCCCGTTGCTCCAGCGCGCCCGCTCGTCCAATTCCACTTGAATGGAGGAGTCCGTCTGGACAAAGCTCTTGGCTAGCATGGGTTCTGTTTTGCCGTTCAGATTATTATAAGCGAAAAGGGATTCGTACATCAGGCGGATGTTGCCGTCTATGGGGAAATTGGGATCCCCATCCAAAGGATTGAATGTCGTGGGGGGCGCCCAGTCGAAACCGCCGATATAAAGGGTTTGGGCGCGCGGGTACAAGGATTCTTCCGCGACTTTAGGAGAGCTTTCTGAATCTTCTTGGCATGCGTTCAAAAAGAAGCAAGACAGAATCCCTGCGGAAAGGAGATTCACAATACGACAATTTGGCATTTTTGTATGCAACACAAACCCACCTTTTGATTGTACGAATACAATCTATTCTAAATTTACAGAATCCGAACAAGTTTGTCGCAAATTTTTAAGTAAAAAAAAGATTATTATGATAAAAATTTTTAAAGAACATTTTTCCGTTGCAAATCGGCATCGGTGTTAAACGCCCGTTATTTCAGTGGAAATGCGTAAAGCAGCCTTTTAGGCGAAGGACAGAAAAGGGTATTGTCCAAGATAAAGGGGGTTCCAGCTCCGCCGGGAGTGCTGAAAGATTTTTCCAGAATCCCTTTGGCAAGCGATATTTTGGCGATATGCGTTTTTTGATCAATATAAAGGCTGTTCCCGTTTATCACCGGCGATGAATAGACGGAGCCTTGCCCGGCATAAGTCCATAGCGGCGTCTTGGACGTGAGCCCATAGAGGTGGATTTTTTGGCTGGCCGTCATGGTTAAAAGATAGGGCGTGTTGCCGACGATTGCCCAATGGAGGGAGAGGATGGGTGAGTCGGTTTGAATCGTGTGCGTCGGCTTTTTTTGATGAGGGGCGAACACGTAGATTTCGTTTTGTTCGGAAGCGATGGCCGCCAGGGTGTCTGAAAGTTCCATTGAGGAAACGTTGGCTCCGATTTCCAGCATTTCATCGATGTTTTGACCTGTTGCCGCATTTACAAATCCGAAACTTCCCTCTAGGCTGGAGACGGCGATGGAAGATGTCGAAATGTCGAAATGGAAGGGAAGGTTGAAAAGTTTTCTCGCCCAGGCGATGCTGTAATTGGGGGCGAGAAGTTTGACAAAGTAGCCGTTCCAGGTGGAGACGAAAATGGAATTGTCCCAAAATTGAATCTGGAAAGGTTTTCCGGGCAGGTCGCTGTAGCGCATTTTGCCGTTGTGCTGCAAGTCCAGAATCTGGATGCGGAATCCGCTGGCCAATGCCAAGCTGGAAGAATTGTTGGCGAAAACGGGACTGGTTTCCAGAAAGCCGAGATCTTTTTTCCAGCGGATGGTTCCCGTTGCGGGGTCGATAGCGAAAAGCTGCTGCGCTGCGGGATCCACCGTGTAAAGATTATGGCCTGCGCTAAAGAGGTTCGGGTAAGGAGTGCGCGGGGAGAGCGGCAGAAAATGGACGTAATGGGCGCCGATGATCTTGGCAAAATGATCCAGAATTTTGGGGGAATCTTTGGCATTGCCGAATGAATAGCGGACGGTGTTCGCCCAAGCGTTTGCCCGGGTATTTTCGTCTGCCCCGATTTGTTCCAGATAAACGGCCTGCAAATAATTGACGGTCGGATTTCCCGGTTCCAGTGCTGTTGCCGAATCGATGTGCGCTTTGGCGTTTGTCCAATCCCCATTGTGCATTTCCGAAAAAGCGAGCGATGCGAATTGCTGGGAAAGAATCGGTTTTTTCCCATAGTGCAGAGCGGTAATCGTGATGATTTCCTGATTGTCGAAGGGCAAATAGATTCGACCTTGATTTTTGAATGGCTTCGCAGAAAGGGGCTTGCCAAAGTGGTATTCCCACAGCGGTTGCAGCTCTTCATTGACGACGGTTAGTGCGCCTTCTTGGGAAAAAATTCCCAAAGCCCCCTGGGCGGTTTCAAAAAGAATTTCGCCATCTATTTGGGTCGAGTTCGTTTCGTTGCCGGTGTGCGGATCGAGCAGTTTGAGGTTTCCCCCGGTTTCCAAAACCGCTATGCGATTTCCGAAAAAGGTCATGCTTTCTATCGGGTTGCACTTGCTTTCCCATTGGAAACTGAGAGCGTTCTGCGGGCGGTAAAGGCGAATGGAATTTGCGGAAGCCACATAGGTGCCGTCCTCGGTGAGCAGGGTATGCTGAATCGGATCCATCAGGGAGAGCGTCTGCATTTCGGAGCCCGTTTCGGCGTCGATCAAATGCAGCGCGTTGTCTTGGCAGTTGAGGACAAGCTCGTTTTGGGCTTCATATATGCCGACGGGAGTGCAGCCGCGGTAACGGTTTTCGATAGAGAATCGGATTCCTTCGTTGAAGAGGTAGGCGAAATTTTTTTCGGTCGTGACCATGGCACTCTGGTTGGATACGGGCAAAACATCCAGAATTTTTGAGTCGAAAGTGAAAATGTGAATGGCCTGTTTGGTGTTTTTCGGTTGGAACTGGAGCGTGTTTTCGGCAAGGGAGGAAAACCAGATTCCTTGAGACGAAATGGCGAAAATTTTGGATTCGCTGGGAATGGAGGTGGGGACTGCGACGAGTTTTTCTTCGTGCAGGGTGTAGAGCTGGTTGTTGGCGAGAAGAATGGAGGGCGAGGAATTTTCAAAAGTCTTTCGGATGGAAACGGGGAAGCGGGTGCGGCTCAGGACGATGCGCTCCGGCGAGGAATCCAGTGTGGCGATGCGGCTCGCTAGAAAATAGGCGTGCTCCGAAGACTGGGGATTTATCAACGCTTGTCTGTAATAGAACGCGGCGTTTTGCGGATTTTCGGTCACTTCCTGGATTTTGCCCAAAAGAAAAAAAGCGTTGCTGCGGTCTTCTTCATCGCCTTCCAGGGATATGCGGGAAAGCTGATCCTGCGCATCCATAAAGTTGCCTTTGATTTCAAACTGATAGACAGCTTCCCGAAGTTCCTTATACATGCGGGATGCGAAAACGGAGACGATAGAGAAAAGTATCGCGAGGACTATTTTTTTCAAAAGATGGGTGCGCATTTTTTGGCCGATCAGACGTCTAATTTGTAACCGGCGCCGCGGATGGATAGGATGATTTTGGGGTTTGTCGGATCGGTTTCGATTTTTTTGCGAAGATTCACAATATGGTTGTCGATCGTTCGGGTGGAAGGCATATTTTCGGGAGTGTATCCCCAGATATCTTGAAGCAGGTCTTCGCGCCAGACGACTTCACCGCGTTTGCTCCAAAAATATTGAAGAATTTGAAATTCGCGGGCGGACATTTCGAACGGCATATCGTTTTTGGTCGCTTCGAATCTTTTGAAGTTGATTCGAATGCCGTTAAATTCAATGATGTCTTGAGTGGATGGCTCCGCCTGTGGAACGACGGTGCCGCCGGTACGGGGTCCTCGGCGGAGAAAAGCTTTGGCTCGTGCGAGCAACTCTAAAATGGAGAAAGGTTTTGTCACATAGTCGTCCGCGCCCATTTCCAGTCCCGTCACTTTAGAAGATTCTTCGGTTTTGGCGGTCAGCATAATGATGAATGTGTCCGGATGCTTTTTTCGGATGTAGCGGCAGACTTCAAAACCGCTTTTCTTGGGAATCATCAAGTCGAGAATGACCAGGTGCGGCAAAAAGGAATCCGCTTTTTGAATCGCTTCGTCGCCGTCGCCTGCCGTTTCGACGATATAGTTTTCCAATTCAAAATTGTCTTTCAATCCGATTCGGATGATTTCTTCATCTTCGACGATGAGTATTCTGGTGTTTTCCATATTTTAATCCGCCTTTTTGAGCTTTACCGTAAAAGTGGACCCCTTGCCGGGATGACTTTGTACGGAAACGCTCGCTTTGTGTGCTTCTGCCACGCGTTTCACAATCGCAAGTCCCAGGCCGGAGCCTTTGGTGCTGCGGGTCATTTCGTCGCCGACGCGGTAGAAGTCGTTAAAAATGTTTTTTTGCTCGGAAGAAGCGATGCCGATTCCGGTATCCATTACAGAAAATAGGATTTTTTCATTTTCCATGCGGGTCTGGATATGCACTTTTCCCGGAGGGTTGGTATATTTTATCGCATTTTCGATAAGGCTTTGCGCCATGCTGTAGAGCGATGCGAAGTCTCCCATGACAAATGCGCCGGGAGCGAGTTCTTTGGTCAGGGTGATTCCCCGATTGTCCGCAATGTCCAAAATGGATTCGTAAACTTTTTCAACGCACGCCGACAGATCCAGTTTTTCCCAATGGAAGACTTGCTTTCCCGATTCCATGCGGGTGTAGTTGAGGATGGCGGCGATCAGATTTTCGAGCCGAGTTGATTCCTTGCCGATAAAACGGCTGTATTCCTGGCATTTTTCGATTTTTTGAACGCGCCCGTTGGAAATCATTTCGGCGAACATTTTAATGGAGGTCAAGGGCGTTTTCAGTTCGTGGGAAACCGATGAAAGGAAATTGGTTTTCATGGAAATCAGTTTGCGTTCCTGGGAAATGGATTTGAGGATGAAGAAGGAACCGAGCAGAACCGTCAAGAGCGAGAAGGCGACAAGTCCCGAAAGAAGGAAAATTTTGTGCTGCGCTTCGCTGTAAATTTCTTGCGAGTTGCGATTGTAGAGGGTGAGAGTCCAGCCGAGTCCTTCGCCAAGGAGAATTTGTTTGGAAATGACGGTGAGGGAATCGAGAGGCTGGCCGAAAATCGTGGAATCCCTGCTGTCGGTAATCGCGTAGGAAATGTTTTTCCATTCGCGGGAAACTTCGGAAAGCTTTTCGCAGATGCGTTTGCGGTAGGCGTCGCGGTCCAGCATTCCGATGACGACCTGATCGCCGGACAGCCACGGATATGCCATGCGGAAAAAAAGCTGGTCGGCATCCTGTTTGTAGAATATTCCGTCTTTGGCGGGGAACTGTTCTTCGGAAAATTTTTGCAGAAATTCTTTGTGCAGAGTAAAAATTTCGGCGTGTTCCAGCTGGCGATTCAGATTCTCTCGCAGATTCCAAAAGGCGTCCCGTTTTTTTTGGGAAAGATCTTCAAAGGAAAGAATCCGGCTTAACGCATTGTCGAAAAAATATTTCGCCTTGCTGATGTTCTGTAGGGACCGGCCTTCTAAAAATTGCGAAAAGAGTTGCAGGCAGTAGTTTTCCGCCTGTTGGTGTTTTTTCTGCTCTACAAAAATTTCAAATTTGAGCAGGTGCAGGGATTCGTGGAGGTCCGTCAGCAGATAGCCGTTGGCATGGGGATATTGTTCTAAGATGTCGATAATTTGAAGGGATGCGTCAAAGTCCTTTTGTTTGTAGTGCAAACGTAAAAGTCCCAAAAGATTCAAAATGTTGTCTTGCCGGGAAATCAGGGGCGCGCGCATCAGGACCGCGGATCGGGCGTAGGCAATCTTGTCGGGACCGCGTCCAGAAATTTCTCCCCGGATCAGTTCTTTTTCGATGTTTCCGGGAATGGTCGTGGGAATGGCTTCCGTCGTTTTGGTGTGGAAAGAAATGCTCGGAAAGACCAGCCTATTTTCGTTGAATAGAAAAATCGCTTTGACTCCCTGAACCTTTTTAAAGGAGGCCGCATTGCCAAATTCCAAAAGCTTTTGTGGCTGCTCGTATAAAAATTGAGAGGCGTTTTTGGTTTCTTTCAGAACTTCTTTCTGCTCATTCTGGACAATTTGGACCGTCTGCTTTAAAAATGTGTTTTGTGCATTTTCAAAGTTCTTTTCCGTCAAGAGCAGTTCGCTTTGGACGTTGCGAAAACTGAGAAAGGCCAAAATCGCTGTCGGAATGATAATCCCGCAGAAAAAAAGCACGATGAAAATGCGATTGTTCTTCGGAAGATTCACCGTTTGCCTTGGTCAGTAAAAAATTTGAACCAGCTGCGAAAGTTTGTTTTGTCCGAGGGTTTGCGCCAGGGCGTCGGCTGTGGACGGGCTTATTGTAAAAAGGACCGTCATGAATAATTGTCCCGCGATAAGGAGGGCAAAAATCCATAGGGCGACAATGACGATCCTGAATTTCATTTTGCCAGCTGAACCTTATGGGTTATCGAAACGAGATTGCCAAATTCAATCCGGCGGTCGCTATAATAGGACTCGCGGATGAGGATAATCGCTTTTTCGTTGCTCAGGCTGGTCACGAGTCCACGGGCAAGCAGACGCGGAGGAATGAGCGAATCGGAACGGTCTTTTTCCCAGATGGCGACGCCGTCTCCGAGGGCATAGCCGTTGTCGGAACCCTGGTCGATGAGGACGTATTCATAGGGGCCGATGACCAGATTCTTTCCCAAGGTATAGCGGATCAAAGCCATATCCTTGACCGCCACGGATTGGATGCGCGAGTAGCCGTTGACATTGATCGGTGCAAAGGGCTTTTGCAAGCGGGCTTTGGCGTATTCCATTTTGATTTCGCGCATGGTCTGGATGATAATCGCCCGGGAAAGAGTATCGCCGACATCGGTAATCCGAGCGAGTCCGGCAAAGCGGAGAATCGCCCCATCTTCTTTGGCGCGGATTTTGGTCTTGGGCAAATCCACACGACGGGTGTCCCAGATTTCGACCATGTCGCCCACTTTGGCCTTTTGCGGCGTATTCATGCCGATTCCGACGACCACTTCCTTTTCGACCGTGTGAACGAGAGGTTCCCGCTTTTCTCCGCTGCGGATGGTGAACCAGTCCGGGTCGGCTTTCAGGCTGTCCGGATGGGTGACGACGGGAGCTAAAATCTGGTAGTAGCCGTTAAAGAGTTTCGGTTGCGCCCGCTGCGAATAAAAATAGGACGTTCCCTTTCGGGCGAGGCGTTTTTGTTTTTGATGGCTGGAATCGTTTGCCAGCTTGCCCAGTTTTTTGGCAAAGTTGTTGTTTTCGTCGCCAAGGCAACCGTTGGGAATGGAAACGCCTTTGGGAAGCGTGGAGTCGGGAGCGGCCGTGGCGCACGGTGCAGACGGCTTTTTCGGTTCCGGCTTGACGGAAGTATCGGGCGCACTTCCCAGATAGATGGAGTCGCCGGGATAAATCCAGTGCGGGTCTTGAATGTGCTTGTTGTTTTCCCAAAGATCCGGCCATGCGAACGGATCGTTCAGGTATTCGTCGGAAATATCCCAAAGGGTATCGCCTTCTTTAACGAAATAGGCGCTTGCGGCGAGAGCGGCAAGGGCGAGGGTAACGGAAATGTATTTTATCAGCCTCATACTTATCAATTTAAACTATTTCAAGTGGTGAAAAAAATCATTTGCGCCGCTTTTGTGTGAAACGGATTGTTTCCGCAGCGTTTGACATGTCGGTGGCCGGCTTTTCGATGCGCTTGATCACTTTGCCGGGATGCGGCGTTTTGCGACCGAGAAGTCCCGCCCGATCGGGAACGAACAGGAAAAGGGTCTGGAATGTATTGCTGCCGGGTTCCAAATCCAGCGGAATGATTTTGCGGAGCATGTAGCCTTCATTGCGAAATTTTTTGATTTCGGTAGTGGCAACGGACAAATTGGAAGAATTCAATAAAATGCGTTCCGGGCGACAGGCTGCCATTTTGGAAACGAGGGATCCTAGGCTTTTTCCGTTGGGAGGATCCAGGTAGATGGTCCATTTGCCTTCCTTTCCTTTGCCCGCGAAGAATTTTTCAAAGAAATCTTTTTCGACGGTGGAACGGATCATGCGAACGTGGGGCACTTGGCGGGGAATGTTCCGTTGATCGACCGCATAGGATGCCGAAAAATAGGGAGAGAGCGCTTCGGCGATATAGGCGGGGCCCGCATGGCATTCTAAAAATTTGTCTTCTTTTGAGGGGTGGATGGCTTCGCGAATCCGCTTGGGCAGCGCCAGCCATGGTTCTTTGGCTCGGGGAGTCCAATCGGCGATGTGGAACATTTGTCCTGTTCCGGCAATGGGCAAAAATTCGTTTCCGAAACCTTTGTGCAATTCGATTTGCGAATCCGGCGATGGGTGTGCGGGATCAAACGCTTGAACGGGGCGAATCTGGATCTGGTGGCAGCAGAGGATGTCGCTCGAATGCTCGTGCTTCAGGTAATTCATGAAGGTTTTGAATTCGCGGGTCGCTTCCGCCGAATGCAGGATGGTCTGGACGGCAAGTCCGTAACGCCCGTCCCCTGTCGCACGAAACCAGATTTGCAGAACGGATTTGCGGAATTTGGAGAGGTGCGGCTTGCGAATCTGCGCATCGATGTCGAGGACGATTTTCGGGGGCTTGGCTCCTTTGTAAGGGCCTTCGATGGAAAGGACGCGGTTTGTCTTGGAGAGCATTTGGGAGTGTATTCTCCAGTCGCTGGTCTCCGCTTTAGACGGCTGGGTAAACCAGCTTTGAATCTTTCCGGGAATGCGGTTTTCTTTAACCCAGTTTTCCAGATAGGCTTTTTTCCCCTCCAGATCCGGGGGAATGGGACCCACGATTTTGGGGGCGGCGTCCTTGGGACCGGGCTTTGGGGAAGTGCGGTTCCATGTTCCGCGGTTTTCCATTTTTTTTCTTTGCATAAATGAAGTCGGTTAAATGATGAAACGAGGGTAGTGCCAGCTGCAATCCTGGGCGGGAGACGGGGGGAAGTTCCGGAAATTCCCGCGGATGCAGAACATATTCGGGTGGGAGTCGATGGGCGACAGGGAAATGAGGGAATCCGCATGGGCTTCGAGTTGCGGGAATTCTTTCGTATTGACTGCGGCAATTACTGCGGAGCCTGTCAGGGCGATCAGAGTTTCCGCTAAAAGGAGCAAAGCCTGTTCGGGTGGGATATTGTTACGCACGGCTTTGGGGTTGTGCAAAATGGCCGACAGGGAATCGATGATGATGACGCCGTAGTCGTGCAGTTCGAGTTTTTTCGCCCCTTTGACTCTTTTGGCGATGCACTGTGCCATTTCCAGCGGGGAAAGCGCTTGTCCGCGCAGATTCAGGAAGCCGATTTCGGGAATGGATGCGGAAAGTCCGCGGGAAGCGGCGACGGCAAAAAGCCGCCCGAGTACGGTGGAACGCGAATGGTTGAAGTTTACCAGCAGAACGTCCGTTTTGTGTGTGGAATGGCCGAGCCAGTCGTCGCCGTAGGAGAGCGAAAGGGCTAGATCCAGCAAGGCGAAAGATTTCCCGGATTTGGGAGGCGCTAAAAGCAGCATGAATTCGCCGGCCTGCAAAGCATTATCGACGAAGAGCTTTTCTTTTTTGGGAGCGTCGTCGTTGTCGCTAGCCAGTTCGATAAGGGGTTTGCCATCGAGACAGAATTCGACCCAGGTCTGCCACGCTTCGAAAGTCTGCGCACCTTGATTCAGTCCGATAAGATATTGCTGTTTTCCGTTTCGGAGAACTCCGGGCAATCGGACCATTTGCGCTGGGTTGGGAATTCGGTTTTCGACATCAAAGCCCTGCTCTTCCAAAGTCTTGAACAGGTATTCGACCCGCTCGTCGTATTCGGCCCGGTTCTTGGCATGGATTTTTATCCACGCCTGCACGGAATTGGCTCCCGTATTGACCAGAGCGGCACAGGGCAAATTGAGTGCCTTGTAGTAGGCGAGCTGTTTGGCTAGGCTTATCTGGGGGTTATCGACCACGGCGTAGCGATAGCGGAAAGACTCGTCTTCTTCCGAAGAGCTTTTGACTGCATTGATGGAAACGAGAGCCCCGTCCGGTCCGTCAAGGGCTTTCATGGTTTTCTTGATGCCGTTCGATTGCTCCAAAATGCTTGCGACCGTGTTCGTTTCTGCTTTGGGCGTGTTGGACATCTTGTATTCGACGGATTCGTCCGGTTTGAACAGGGCGTCCAGCAGCTTGAGAAAATCCATTCGCCAATCCGGCGTCGGCCACGGGATATTCAGCGCTTCGGGATCAATTCTGTGATTTTGCAACAGTTCCAGCGCTTTGGCATCAAGTCCCATAGCGAGAACCTGTTCCAGGGAAATGGAACCTGCAATGATGGGTTGAGCGACTCCTGTTGCGGCAATGGCGGGCATCGCCTGCGTAGAGGGCTGTGCAGCTGAAGCCGCCTGTTGAGGGGCTTGTGGCGCCGGCTCCCGTTCGCGGGAACGCTTTTCCGCAGCGTAAGCCCGTCGGATAATCGCGTCCGATTCTTCTTCCGAAAGTCCTTCTTCTTTGGCATGGTCTCCCAGCTGGAAGGTGGCTTCCATGTAAGTCATTCCGACTTGTTCCGCTGCTTCCGCCGCTCGGAAAAGTTCTCCTTTCAGATCTTCGGAACTAAAATTATTCGATAAGAATTGGTTGATTATCTGCCGAGGTGATTCCATATAGGGTAAATATATGTTTTTTGAATGGAAATATTGACAATAAAGGGAAGACGACCTTTAAAAATTGCTTGGGTGAAGCGCACTAACAACTGATAACTAAGGACTAGTAACTCTGATGCGACCGATTTTTTGAAAATGAATTTTTAGAGGTGGCCGGAAAAGGAATCGCGAAAAGGGGTGTTTATGAATGTAGATTCGCTGGGATTTGAAAATCGACGTAATCATTTGTATGTAAAATTTGGAAATTATATACAATTCTTTATCAAATACTTGTGTTAAATTTTTTTTAAAACGAGAATTTTCTTTTCGTGAGGATAAACTTTTTTCCAGACGGAACATTTTCTTTCACAAGGGTAACTCAGTTTTCAGTTTCAACTCCCAACTCCCAACTACCCCCTAGCCACTAATCATTGATCACTAATACGGGCAAATCGAATGGAATTTTATATACAAGCCCAAAATTTTTCCTTTTTTTTCGCCAAAGTGCGACAATTTTTCTAAATATGGCGCCTATGAATCCTGAAGGCGCAATTATTGTTCAAAGTAATCTGGAAATCCTTGTCGAAGTCCACAATCCGCACTACATCGAAGCTCGAGATGCCATCGCTCCGTTTACGGAACTCGTGAAAAGTCCGGAGCATCTGCACACTTATCGAATTTCGCACCTTTCTTTGTGGAACGCCGCTTCAACGGGTCTTCGTGCCGAGGATGTCGTCCAGCGTTTGGACGAACAGAGCAAGTATCCTCTTCCAGAATCCGTCGTGACGGAAATTCAAGAATACATGGGGCGTTACGGATTGCTCCGGCTTTCAAAAGACGAACGGGGGCTTTATCTGGAATCGTCGGAAGTCGCCTTGTTCAAGGAAGTTTGCAAATTGCCCAATGTCGGCTCTTGTCTTCTTGAATTTGAAGGAAACAATAAGGTTTACGTCGATCCCAATAAGCGCGGCATTTTGAAAATGACGCTGACCCTGAACGGTTTCCCGGTGGAGGATATCGCCGGCTATGTGTGTGGCGATCCGCTGGCCATAGACCTTCGGGAGAAAACCCTCGAAGGAAAACCGCTCGTACTTCGGAACTACCAAAAGGAAGCTTCGGAAATTTTTTACGCTTCGGGATCTGAAAAGGGCGGTTCGGGCGTCATCGTTTTGCCTTGCGGTTCGGGAAAAACATTGATAGGCATGGCGACGATGGCCTTGATGAAGACCCGCACGCTGATTCTTACGCCGAATATCTCTTCGGCGCGCCAGTGGATTCGTGAAATTCTGGACAAGACCACTTTAACGCCGGATCAGGTGCGGGAATATTCCGGAGATGTGAAGGAAATCGGTCCAGTTACGGTTGCCACCTACCAGATTTTGACGCAGCGGAAACGGGTGAAAAAAACGGAAGAATCCGAAGAGGAAAAGGAAGAAGCCGACAAGCCGCTGGTGAATTTCCCCTTGTTCAGCGAGCACAAGTGGGGACTGATGATTTACGACGAAGTGCATCTGCTTCCGGCTCCGGTATTCCGTTTCAGTGCCGAAATGCAGGCCACTCGGCGCTTGGGATTGACGGCGACCCTCGTGCGTGAAGACGGCAAGGAAACCGAAGTCTTTTCCCTTATCGGACCGAAAAAATTTGATTTGCCCTGGAAAGTTCTGGAGTCTCAGGGATGGATTGCCACGGCGGATTGTTGCGAAATCCGTGTTGTCATGACCCCTGAACTCAAAATGCAATATGCGCTGGCGCAGACTCGGGATAAAATCAACATTGCAAGCATGAATTCCCGAAAGGATGATGTGGTGGAAAAACTCATCGAACAATATGACGAGCCGGAAGACCGCATTCTGATTATCGGGCAGTATATTGAACAGCTGACGCAGCTTTCCGAAAAGCTGGGGATTCCTTTGATTACGGGCAAAACGCCGAATAAGGAACGCGATAAACTTTACGGACAATTCCGGGACGGTTCCCTTCGCAACCTGATGGTTTCTAAAGTGGGAAATTTTGCGATAGACCTTCCCGATGCGAGCATTTTGATTCAGATTTCGGGAACTTTCGGCAGTCGCCAGGAAGAAGCGCAGCGTCTCGGGCGCGTCCTTCGCCCCAAAGCGGATGGCCGTCCGGCGCATTTCTTTTCTTTGGTGACAAAGGATTCCAAGGAACAGGAATTTTCCATGAATCGCCAGCTGTTTTTGACGGAACAGGGATACGCGTACAAAATCATGAATTATTCCGGCGGAGAAATTGTGGCGGCGGGAAAATGACATCCCATCGTGACATTCCGACGATCCATTCCGCATTTTAAATGAGCAGGGTTCGCTCGTGAAAACTTCCGTTTTTTTGTTTGAAAAGCGTTTTTTTGCCGTGCTTGCAGGGCTCGCTTTGCCGATTGCTTTGCAGGATTTGATCAAATTTTCGCTGGCCTTGGCGGACAACATCATGGTCGGGAGCATTTCGGAAACGGCTTTGGGCGCGGTAACGCTGGCGGGGCAGCCGTTCTTTGTCTTTTCGCTTCTATCCTTTGGAATTGCGAGCGGCGGAGGCGTGCTGGTTGCGCAGTATTACGGCAAGCACGATGCAGAAAGCATCCAGAAAGTCGTGTCGATGACGATTTCCATCGGCGTTCTTTTTTCGTTTGCGTTCGGGCTTTTGACAACTCTTTTTCCGCGGACGGTCATGCGGATTTTTACGGATGTCCCTGCTCTGGTGGATATTGGCGCGGACTATTTGCGGATTCAGGGCTTTGCGTATTTCTTTTACGGTTTTAGCAATACGCTGATTATGCTGATGCGCAGCACAAGGGAAGTCAAAGTCGGATTGATTGTGAATTTGTGCGCATTCGTGCTGAACGTTCTTCTAAACTGGATTTTTATTTTCGGACATTTCGGTTTGCCTGCCCTGGGGGTGAAAGGGGCGGCTCTTGGAACGGTGCTTGCTCGTGCCGCGGAATGCGTCGCCATGATTTTTTACGTCCGCTTTTTTGAACGGCATTTGAACTTCCGGTTCAAGAAATTGTTTTGCTTTGACCGGATTCTTTTTAAGGATTATCTCCGCTACAGCGTTCCGGTGGTGATTAACGAAACGGGATGGTCGCTGGGGGTTGCCGCGCAGTCGGTAATTCTCGGGCATTTGAACTCGACGATTGTGACGGCGGCCAGCATTGTCGGGACTTTGCAGCAGATGGCGTTGGTCCTTATTTTTGGCGTGGCGGGCGCGTCGGCGCCGATTCTCGGCAATTTTCTCGGCAGCGGAAAAAATCTGTCGGAAGCCAAACGCTACGCAAACACTCTCCTTTTGGCGGGATTTCTGGTGGGAAGTCTGGCAGCCTTGGCTCTGTTTCTTTTTAAGGAACCGATTTTGGCCTTATATGCCGTTCCGGAAAATACGGCGAAATTGGCGGACACTTTTATTTGCATCCAGTGTTTCATGATCGTTTTGCAATCCTACACTTCGCCCGCGATTGTCGGTATTTTGCGGGCTGGCGGCGATACCGTGTTCACTTCGGTTTTGGATATCGGCAGCCTCTGGGTCTTCTCGATTCCGCTCGGTTATTTGGCGAGCTTTGTCCTGGACGCTTCGTATCCGATGATTTTTTTAATGCTCCGCGCCGACGAAATGGTGAAGTTGCCCATTTTGATTTGGCGAGTGCAGCGTAAAAAATGGATTCGGAATGTCACCCGCTAATGCGATAGGCGAAAATTTCTGAAACGAAAAACGGAAATGGGATGAGGATTTGCCTGTTGCAACGGGAAATTGTGGGGCAAAAAGCAAAAAGGAAAGAAAAAAAGCCCGAATTCAGAAGAACCCGGACTTAAGAGCCACCCAGCAGATTTGAACTGCCGACCTGCTGATTACGAATCAGCTGCTCTACCAGCTGAGCTAGAGTGGCATCGCGAAAACAAATGTAGTAATAATTTGGAAAAATTTCTATATTTAGCTCAAATTTTTTTTAAGGACCTAAAATATGTCGAATAATATGCCGAATAGCGGAACATCTTCCCCGAATTCCGACGTGAAAGAATTTTTTATCCAGCACGGAATCAAGGTGGGCGTGATTCTTTTGGCGGTAATCCTTGTCGTGGTGGTGATTATCCACATCCAAGGTTCCAAAATCCAGGCGAATGCGGCTCAAGCCGAACTTCTCGGACCGGCTTTGGCTTATGAATATACGGGAAAAAAGGACAGCGCACTTGCGAAATACGAGTCTTTGATGCAGTCCAACCAGTTGAAAGGGGAATATCTTGCCAAGGCGGCGCTTTTGGCGGGCAATATCCGTTTTCAGAATGGCGAGTTTGATGCGGCGGCAATCCTTTACCAGAAGGCTTTGGACAATGCAGGCTCTCTTCCGCTGATTCGTGGCGGGGCGATGCACGGGCAAGCTGCTGTCGCTATTGAAAAGAAGGATTATGCGGCTGCAGCGGGTCTGCTCGAAAAGTTCGTTTCGGAATTTGGCAAGAGAACAGGCGATTTGGAAGACCGTTACGAAAAGCTCGAACCGGCGGATCAGGTCCCGACCGTTGCCGACGCGCTCTGGAAGCTCTCCCTGGTTTACAACGAGATGGGCTTTTCGGACAAGGCGAAAATTTCCGCTGAAAAATTGCTCAAGATTTATGGCGACGACCCGCTTTACAGCGAACGCGCCAAGAAATTGCTGGCGACTCTCTGATTTTTTGAACCGCTGAATTTCGGCTCGCCTGATACGGCGGGCTTTTTTTGTTGCAGGATTAAACGGAAGAATCCTTAAAACTTCCTGAAAAAATCAAGGCCTACAGCTTCTCGATTGCTGAAAAGCGAATGGAAAATTTCAGGATTTTCGGTCGTCGTTTTCTTGGGCTTGGAAGTCCAGGAAATAAAAAATGACAAATATGTTTGAAATTTGGGGCGCGAGCGGAAAAAGAAGAGGTGATAGGGAAAATGGGCGCTTTTCGGCGTTCAGGGGGCGCATTTCCGAATTTTAAATTTTGAAAAATTCTTTTAACTCCGGAGAAATAATGTCCGATTACATTCAGAATCTTTTCGCAGACCGCATTGGCGGGAAAAATTTTGGCAAGGAAACGGTCCTATACAAGTTCGAAAAAATCAAGCGGGCGAGACGTGCCGCCGAAGCCGAGCATCCCGAAACGCCGATAATCGACATGGGAGTTGGCGAACCGGACTGGATGGCGGATCCGTCGGTGGTGGAACGCTTGGCGGTGGAAGCGCAAAAATACGAGAATCGCGGTTATGCGGACAATGGCATTTTGCCTTTTCAGGAGGCTGCCGCCGCTTATATGCAAAATGTTTTTGGCGTCTCGGGATTGAATCCGCAAACGGAAATCTGCCACAGCATCGGTTCCAAGCCGGCGTTGGCCATGCTTCCTCAGGTTTTTATCAATCCGGGGGATGTCGCTATTGTAACGGTTCCCGGCTACGGGGTTCTGGCGACGATGACCCGATTCCTCGGCGGCGAAGCCTATGCGTTGCCCCTGCTTCCGGAAAATGATTTTCTTCCGGATTTGAACGCAGTTCCGCCGGAAATCGCCAAGCGGGCGAAGCTGCTTTACATCAACTACCCGAACAATCCGACGGGTGCGGTCGCCACTCCGGAATTTTTCCAAGAGGTCATCGATTTTGCGAAGAAGAACGAGATCATTGTCGTTTCGGATGCCGCCTATGCCGCTCTCACTTTTGACGGTTACGCGCCGCTCAGTTTTCTTTCCGTTCCGGGAGCCAAGGATGTCGGCGTTGAAATCCAGTCGCTTTCCAAAGCGTTCAACATGACGGGCTGGCGTCTCGGATTTGTTGCTGGAAACGAAAAGGTCGTCAAGGCTTTTGCCTGCATCAAGGACAATAATGATTCCGGGCAATTCAAGGCGATTCAGTATGCGGGAGCCCAGGCGCTTTCCACGCCGTCGATTACGGAACGCACTGTCGCCAAGTATTCCCGTCGCCACGATTTGCTGGTCAAAACTTTGACCGAAGTCGGCTTTCGGGTGAAAAAGCCCAAGGGAAGTTTTTATTTGTATGCACAGGCGCCTAAAGGCATCGAGGGCGGAGAAAAGTTCAATACGGCGGAAGATTTTTCGCAGTGGCTTATTCGGGAAAAACAGATTTCCACGGTTCCTTGGGACGACGCGGGACACTTTATTCGGTTCAGCGTTACCTTTATCGCCGATTCGGAAGAGGCGGAAATCTCGCTGATGAAAGAAATCGCAAGACGCCTTGCCGGTGTGAAATTCGTCTGGTAAAAATCAGAGCGTTTTCCGTTCGTCCGGTGGATGCAAAGAGAGCCGCAAAAAATGCGGCTCTTTTCGTGTGATGTTTTGTCGATGGAGAGGTGCTTTAGCAAATTTGCTTGTGGATGCAAAGTTGCTATTGCGCTTGGTAGTTTGAAAATCCGATTGTTATTTGACGATTTTCTGTTGTAAAATCCCGTTGGAAGTGTGGGCGTAAACCAGATAGACGCCACGGGGCATTTCTCTTAGCGAAAATTCCTTTTGCCCATTTGCGGAATGCAGAACGAGCTGCCCGTTTGCGGAAAGGATATCGACTCTGCGTACGGCATTGGCTCTTATGGACAGGCGATTTGCCGAATAGGAAATGGCTGCGGACGGGGAAGTTGGCGTCTTGGAAATCGCGGTGGTTTCCTGTGAACTGGAACTTTCAGGTCCCTCAAAAGAAGAGGAGCTTTCGGTTTTTTGGGAAGAGGAGCTGCCGATTTCCGAAGAGGAGATGGGCGAATCAATTTGGACTTTGATGAGGAACAGGTTTGCCACGTCGCCTTTGGTAACGGTGTAGGATCCTGCTGCCAGCGAAAGGGAAAGAACTCCGTCAGTTGCAGTGTAATTCTTTCCGTTCACTTTTACTTTGTTCGTAAAATCCGAATTGAAGTAGAGTGAAACGGTGGCCGAAACGCCCAAGGTGAATGATATGCTAGTGCTGCTTTCCATTTTGAGGCAGCGGGTCAGTTCCATACCGTCGATGGAGATGGACCCTTTGGAAGTGGAAAGGGAACCCATGAAGTCGAAGTATTCGCTGCTCAAGGCATCTTGAGTGAAGTTGTGCGAAATGTTCGCCGTAATCGGGAGAAGGCTTCCGTCGGGATTTTCCGCGCTGGAAGAACTCGGTTTGACAGAAGAGCTGCTTGTCGCAGAACTGGAAGAACTCGGTTTGACGGAGGAACTGCTCGCTGCCGAGCTTCCCGCCTGGCTGCTGGAACTGGTGATGATGACGGCTCCAGATCCCTGAATGCTTTTCAAGGTCCCCGTATAGGATTGCAATTTGCTTTTCAGGGCGGAGTTTACCGCGTAGGACTCGTCGTCGCTATCGGAAAAAGTCCATTGGAAATCACCGCCGTGCATTCTGCCCGCATACGTTTCGACTGTGGTTTTGGCGGCAGCCGGTTCCTCTGCCGTGTAGGAATACATTTTGCTTCCCGTATCGAAATTGCTGTAATAGTGGCCGCCTTTTTTGCTTTTTATCGAGGCGGGGATCGTCGTTTTGGCGTTGCTTACTACATAGGCGTCGAAGTCTGTTTGCGTATCGATGCTCATCGTGCTGGCGTTTACGCTGCTTCCTTTGTTTGTAAAGGAACTTGCGCCGTAGGGAATGAAGGTGAATTTGCCTTCCATGTAGTTGTTGTAGGCTTTGATGAATCCGCCGTCTTCATTGCTGAAAGTCGCGTTGGCGGAGGAACTGTTGGCGGTTCCTGCATAAAGGTCGGAACCTTGCATCGAAGTGAGCATAGGGTATTTGCAGTTGCGGAAATAGTTTCCTTCCATGAATACGGATGAACCCAGCGTGCTTCCCGCCCCATACTTTGCATTGCCATCGTAATAGTTGTTGTAAACGTGGGCATTGTAGTAGCGGACTCGCGGATGCCGACTGTCGGAATGGTCATACCAGTTGTGATGATAGGTGATGTAATAATCGGTCGTTTCGTAGCTGAAAACGCCTTCGGAAAGTCCGAGAAGGTTGCTTTTTCCGTTGTCCCAGAAGTGGTTGTAGCTGAAGGTGATATAGGAAGACTTTTTGCAGTCCAGAGCGCCGTCGCCTTTGGCCTGGTCGGCATCGGAACCGGCATCTCCGTAAAAGAAGTCGTTGTTGTGAACCCAGACGTAGGCGTTGTTCTGTTGTAGGCCGATGTTGTCACCTTCGCCGGAATTGACGTTCATGATGCCGATGTTGCGGATTTCGACATTCATCGCATTTTTCAGGCGGATGCCCCAACCGTTGACGGTCGCATCCTCTCCGATGCCTTCGACGGTGACGTAAGCGTCTTCGGAAGAACCCAAATCGATAAGCATATCGCCGGAAATGAGGGAGTCCGAATCGGTCACGTTTCCGAGGATACGGATGACGAGCGGGCGTTTTTCGTATCCCTTTTTATAGCAATTCAAAATGCCTTGAACGCTTTTGCAGGTAGTTGTTGCCCCTTTGGAATTTGTCGTGACATCGAGAGTTGCCGTATTCTTGGTGTTTTCGGACATATAGATGACGACCGCTCCGCTTTTGAGCGTGCCGTCGGCGTTGTAGGCGCCTGGAACGTGACCGTCGTTGAAAGCGAAACCCGTCCTGTCGAACGCTTTGACGGAAACTGTTTGAGTCGCGGATTCGGAGCTGCTTTCTCCCGAAGCGGTAACGGCGGCGATTCGAATGGTGTGGGAGCCTGCGGAAAGCCCCGGAATGTCGGCGCGGACATAGCCGTTGTAAGTGCGGATAAGCGCATCGTCTATTTTCTTGCCGTCGCAATAGACATTGTAGCTGCTTGCACTGCTGACGGGCGTCCACTTGGCGTAGGCGGATTCAAACCAGCCTCCCGCTTCTTGAACGGTGAGCGCGCTCGTGGACGAGACTCCTGCGGCGAGTCCCATGGTAAAAAGTAAAGCCGATTTTGTTTTCATTTTCTCCAATCCTTTTTGATGATCGCGTCTAAAAATGCGTTTTCAAAAATCGTTGGCGGCAGATTGCGCGGTTTGCTTTTTAAAGTGCCCGATGCTTTTCGTATCGCTCACTTTTCATTCCTGCGCTTGCGAATCGATTTTCTTCATCCAAGTCGTTTTTAGGCGCGGACTTGTTTGAGAATGTTCTCAAAAAGTAATTTAAACAAAAAAGAGGGGTGGGTCAATGGTTTTTAAAGAAATTTATCTTGATTGTTGTTTTATAATGGATTATTTTTGATTTTACTTTGCTGGAATCTGGTTTATATGTTCTCAAAATTTTGTTGTTTTTGTAGCGTTTTTTGAAATTTTACTCTCATTTTGGGGAATTATATACGATCTTCCACCAAATACTCTCAATTAAATTTTTTCTTCAAAACGAGAATTTCTTCTCGCAGACAGCGAGGTGACCGCCTACGCCCATGAGCCTTGGAAGCTCCGCTTCCTTTAGGCGAATTGTCCCTTCCAGGGATACTTCAACTACGGAATCGGAGATTCCAAGTTTCAGGGATGCGCCGCCGTGGCAATTCTTGCTGGCACCTCGTCATTGCGAGTCGCGATAGCGGCCCATGAGCCTTGGAAGCTCTGCTTCCCTTAGGCGAATTGTGCAAAGCCGTGGCAATCTTGTCAGCGGAAAAAGGATTGCTTCACCCCTGTGGGGGTTCGCAATGACGTAAAAACAACCGCCTGCTCAAGGAACGCAAGCGAGCAGGCAGTCCCGTACACAATCC
>NZ_FUWU01000034.1 GCF_900167415.1 Fibrobacter intestinalis
AACTCGGTTATCAGTTATCAGTTCCGACTATCAGCTTTCAACTAATCACTGATCACTAGTCGCTAACCCCTAATCCCTAACCATGGTTCGACAACCGGTCCCTGAGCCTGTCGAAGCACACCAACCAAGCAAATCGGGTGGAGTTTTGTATATAAGTCCCTTTTTATGTATAAGAAACACACAGAAGAATGGGCGAAAATCTTTGAACTCTATAAAAAGCATTTTGGAACTGCATGTATCTCTAGGCAAATGCGACTGGACGAGTTCGAGGACGCTTTGTAACCATTGAAACACGAGAGGATGGTGCAAGCCGGGTGAAGTTATTGAAACACTTGATCCTATATGGAGAAACCTCGAATCTTGGCTTCTGCTGACCGCCCCTAAGCATTTTTATATATTCATAATATGGGTATTTACGTCAATCCAAACAACGAAAGTCTAAAAATTAGCATGAATTCGCCCACATACGTGGACAAGTCTATGCTCATTGCCGAAGTGAATCGTCTTGTCTGCACTGAAAAACGGTTCCTTTGCGTGTCCCGTTCGCGTCGTTTTGGAAAGACGATGGCCCTCAACATGCTTTGCGCCTATTTTAGCAAGGGGTGTGATAGCCGCGAGTTGTTCAAGAACTTAAAATTTTCGAAAGACCCAAGTTTTGAAAAGTATCTGAATAAATTCAACGTGATCAAGCTGGATGTAAACTCGTTTTATTCCAACCTGTCAAAAAAAGAACAGGAAGAAAAGGTCGATCGTTCGACAAGGGATATTACCCCGATTTTCAATGGAGCTGTAGTTAAGGAACTCATACCGGCCTTCCCTGCGAGCAATATCACCGAAGACGATAGCATTGCCGATGCTCTTCTCAAAATCTACGCCACGACAGGCGAACAGTTCGTTGTCCTTCTTGACGAATACGACGTGCTAATCCGTGAACGCGTTTCGGAAGAGATTTTCAAGTCTTACTTGAATTTTTTGAACGCCATGTTCAAGAACGACAACCTCGCTCCGGCAATCGCTATGGCTTACGTTACGGGAATTTTGCCCATCGTCCGTGACAAGGTGCAGTCCAAGTTGAACGTGTTTGATGAATACACAATGCGCGATTCTTGGTCCCTGGCGGAATTTGTCGGCTTTACAAGTGCTGAAGTCCAAGATTTATGCCAGGAGTACGGCCTAGATATGGACGAATGCAGGCGTTGGTACGATGGATACAACATTAACGGCATAGAAACCTACAGTCCGGAATCCATCATTTCGGCTGTCCGACGGAAAAAATTCAAGAGCTACTGGACTCAGACGGGGTCTTACGAGGCTCTCAAAAATTTCATCCTGATGAATTTTGAAGGAATCCTTGACGATGTAAAAACAATGATTGCCGGGGGACGTATTCCAGTGGATGTGAACAGCTACCTGAACACGATGACAGATTTTCACAGCAAGGACGATGTGTTTACCTACTTGATTCACCTTGGCTATTTGGCATACGACGAGGATGCCGAGGAATGCTACATCCCGAACCGCGAGGTGCGCGACCAGTGGATTCTTTCGGTGCAATTTTCTCCCGATTACAAGGGCCTGATGGAATTGGTGAATTCCAGCAAGCAGCTGGTGGAAAGCACCATCGAATGCGATTCGGATGCGGTGGCGATTGCGCTTGACAAGGCGCACGAGCAAATTTGTAACAATCTGAATTATAATAACGAGGGGACTTTCCAGGCGGTGATTTGCCTTGCTTATTTTTATGCAAACTTGAAGTACACAATTGTAAAGGAATTGCCCACAGGCAAAGGCGTCGCCGACGTAGCGATGATTCCGTACGTGCCGAACACGCCAGCGCTGATTATCGAATTGAAGCGCAACAAGTGTGAAAAGACTGCGTTGGAGCAGATTCGCGCAAAGAACTATGGCGCGGCACTTGAAAAATACAGCGGCGACTTGCTGTTTGTCGGCGTAAATTACGACGAACAAAGTAAGGAACACAAGTGCGTCATCGAGAAGTTTGTGAAGTAGAAACTAAAATTTTGGATGAAACGAATCGGTAGGCAATCACCGATGTTGGTCGCTTCTGCTTTAATACCTTCGTTCAGATGGTGGGAACCTCTAAAAATTCATTTGTCATTTTGGTGCTGCCTATCTTAGGAATTTATTTTGTGGCTTGCATCTCGGGAACGAGCTTTTGCACGAATTCCATTCCTCGATGCAAATTCTCTTCGGCGGTTTTCAGCCAGCTTTCGCGGGCTTCGGAGTTGCTTTTGGATTTTTCCGATTGAATCCATTTTTGGTATAGGGAAATTTCCTGGTCAAATAAATTCGGCCTTTGGGAAGAAATCAAATCGTATTTTCGTCCGTAAATAAAATCGACCATTTCGGATAAAGTATAAAGTCGGTTAAAGTAGGCGATGTTGGGCCCGGGGCAAATGGCCTGCGGAGCGATTTCCTCTCGTTCGATTCCCAAAGAAATCAGGGCGGAGTTGCCGAGTTCGTGGCAAATGCAGCTTTTTTCTTGGACTCTGCGGATCTGTTCGCGCTTTTGCAAATCCGGAATGTCCTTCGACAAAATTTCGGCGATTTTTTTCTTTTGGTATTCCTTGCTGGCGGTGCAAATCAACCGTTCAGAAAATTCGGTGTTGTTTTGCAGAAATCCTTTGGGACAATCGGAACCGAAAATGCCTATGTCGATTTTTCGAATGCGGTTTTGTTCGGAACCGCTGGATTTGAGATTGCTAAAGGGAACGTCCAATGGGGATGCGTTGCTCATCCAGATGTCGTTTTCATTCGCTTCGGCGAGTTTTTCCCGAGTGCTGGTATCGACAAGGGTCGCTTCGGGAACCAGTAAAAACGGAGTGCCCCAGCCGCAACGGTCAAAGCCAAAACGGCGCATGAGAAATTCCGCTTCTTGGGCGTTGCCAAGGCCTCCTTGGACAGAAAACAGCGGAGTGCATGGCTTGTCAAGACGGCTAGAATCCAGATGGTGCGCTGCATAGTATTTTTGCAAAGCGGGCTTTAATGATGAACAAAGCAATTCTTTTTTTTCTTGCATTTCTTGCAAGATGACGGGCAGCAATTCGCCTTGGGAAGGAAACAGATGCCCTCCGCAATTCAACCCGGATTCTACGCGGTATTCGCTGACTTCAAGGCCTTTTCGAGCGAGGGTTTTCCCTTGGATGAGCGCTGAACGAAAATCCGAAACCTTAAGCGAAATTTTTTTGTCGAATTGCCCACTGGCGTTTCGGTAGAAACAGGGAAATTTTTCCATTTCCGAAAACAACGCTTGATTGATTCCCGCACTTAAAATCAAACGGGTATTCCCATTCAGGGTGGATTCCGCATAGCCCCGAAGCGCTTCCCGAGCATCTTCGAAATCGGGTCTGTCCAATTTGACCATGATATTGACATCAATGGATCCGGGCTGCATCTTTTGAGTCAGTTCTTTTTCCGTTTTTATGCGCTCGTCGCCTGCGGGCATTTCGCGCATTTGCAGATATTGAATGCGCAAAGGGTCTTGAGTCGGCAGCAGCAAAAAGTAGCGGTCCTTGTTGGAATTGCCGGTGAAAGGTTCGGCAACTGTTCTTTCAAATTTTTTTTGAGCAAGGATGTGAATTAAATTCAAGTAGCGACGAATCCGCTCGGCTCGGGAGTGCTTTTCCGAGCTGGCGACTTTTTCGTAGGGAATGGCGAATTTTTGGGCGTAATATAAACCGATGCGTTCTAAAAGTTTATCATCGACCAACGATATGGCGGAATCGATTCCTAAATGGGAAACTCGAATGGGAGTGTCGGCGGTAAATCCGGTCCCCATTACGGGAATATAAAAATGATGCGGCATAGGGCTAAACTAGTATTTTTCAATCCACAGGGCCTTATTGATTTTCCATTTAATGGAGAAGGAGCCCAGAAGGTCTGTACGCAAAATGTGGGAAGAATCCGGGATGAATAAGGATAATTTTTGAAGGGTGCTTGCTGCGGGGTGTCCATAAGGATTTTGTTTTCCCGCGGAAATGGCTGCAATCGCAGGGGATACCTGTTCCAAAAAAGCAATGGAAGAACTGGTTTTGGAACCGTGATGGCCGACTTGCAACAGGTCTGCGTGCAGATCCCTGGAAATATCCAGCAGATATTGTTCAAATTCGCTTTCTAAATCGCCGGTGAACAGGGTGCGCCTTTTTCCATCTGCCATTTGCAGCACGACACTGGCGTTGTTGCCTTCTAAACGCAAAAAATCTGGAGGCCATAAAATTTTGCAATCCCATCCGGCGCAAGGCAATTTGCTTCCTCGGATTACAGGAACGACTGGGGTCCCGAATTTTTTCGCCAGTTTAAAAACGCTATCCCGAAGCCAGCTTCCGCCCGTATCGCTTCCGTAGAACAGCGTATCGATTTTCCAGTCGGCAGTCCATTCCAAAAGCCCGCCGGCATGGTCTCTGTGCCAGTGGCTGACGAGCACCCAGTTCAAGTGTTCAATGTGTCGGTTTTTGAGGGTGTCCCCGAAACCGTTTGAGTCGTTTCCGGTGTCATAAAGCGCATTCCAGTTTTCATTTTCCGCCGAAAAAAGTATGGCAAGTCCTTGCCCCACATCTAAAAAATCAATCGAACCCATTCCGCAATCGGCGGTTTCTGCCGAAATATCCGCTTGGCTACAGCCGGTGAAGACGGCTAAGATGGCGATGAACGTCCAAAAATATTTTCCTGTTTTTTGCATAAAGCCTCTCCAAGATGAAATTCTACGAAATAAGACGTTCCACATGCCGGAAAAAGGAAAAAAATTGAAAAACAAACAGATTTTTAGTAAATTTACAGCGCTATGCAGTTACCGAAGTACAAGAAAAAGAAACGCGTTAAGCTCAAGATTTGTCAAGAGCCTGGTTGCGGAGCGGAATTTTGGGGACATCCCATTGCCAAGTATTGCGAAAAGCATCGGGATATCAAAAATCGTCAAAAGCAGAAAAAAGACGTGGAAAATATCGATGCGAAGAACATTGTTTTTCGTCATAATTATACCGATATTTTGGATCTCAAGTTCCGCTGCTGTCTGGAAGGCTGTGGCAATTTATTTGAAATCAAGGTGTTTCCGAAGCAATTTATCTATCCGAGGTTCTGCAACGAACACCGCAATGATTTTAAACGGGCTAATTTTATCCGTTTGATGCGTCGCAAGAATCAAAGTGAAGAATAATTCGGGGAAAACCCTTTGAATTTTCGGAAGCTTTGCTATATTTGAGGCGCTCACTAATGGTGGGTGTAGCTCAGATTGGTTAGAGTCCCAGATTGTGATTCTGGTTGTCGTCGGTTCGAGTCCGATTACCCACCCTTGTAAACCCCTGCACATTGTGCAGGGGTTTCGTGTTTTTTTTCGGAATAGAAATTTTAAAATGGGGAAATGCCCTTGACAAAAAATGGAGATTTTCTAAATATGAAAATATGAATAAGTGTTCATATATAGAGAAAAGCTCGGAAATTTCGATGGATGTCCTTTTTGAGCTCTCGGAATTTTTCAAATTTTTTGGCGATACGACTCGAATCCGCATCATCCAGATTCTTTTGGGCAAAGAAGAATCGGTCTGTGAAATTGCGGAACAATTGAATTTGGAACAGTCCGTGGTAAGCCATCAGCTTCGGATTTTGCGCACGGCAAATTTGGTGAAACCTCGTCGGGAAGGGCGAAAAATATTCTATTCCCTTGACGATGAACATATCGGATTGATTTTCAATACGGGATTGGCTCATATTTTGCACAAGAAAGGAGAGTAAAATGTTTGTGCAGGAAGTGATTTTTGAAAAGTTTTTGCCGCAACTAGGCGTGTTGTTTGCAGAGATGGCACCCTTTTTGTTGTTGGGCTTTTTGCTAGCGGGAATCATTCACGTCTGGATTCCTAATCGGCTCTACATTCCTAAAATAGCGAAGCCGAATTTAAAATCGGTCGTGTGGGCGGCTTTATTTGGCGTGCCTCTTCCGATTTGCAGCTGCGGTGTCATTCCTACGGCGATAGTGCTTCGGCGCGAGGGCGCAAGCAAGGGGGCGAGTGTCAGCTTTTTGATTTCAACGCCGGCTACGGGACTGGATTCCATTTTAGCGACATATTCTTTGCTGGGCGGGCCTTTTGCCTTGTTGCGCCCGATAGCGGCATTTGCTACAGCGATTTTCGGCGGCGTATTGACGAATTTTGCCACTCGAAAAGAAAAAGAAATCCCTATTGCTCTGGCCCAAGCGCAGGAATGTAAAACGGAAAAAACAAAAACTTTTGCGAAAAAAATGGCAGAAACCGCGAAATACGGTTTTGTGGAAATGGTCGGAAATGTGAGCAAGTGGCTGTGTATCGGCCTTGTTCTGGGTGCGCTGATTGCCGCCTTTGTCCCGAATGATTTTTTCCTTGTCTTGCGAGAGCATTCTTTGCTTTGCATGCTTGCCGTGCTTCTGCTGGCCATGCCGATGTACACTTGCGCAACGGGTTCTATTCCTTTGGCTTTGGCGCTTGTGGCTAAGGGAATCACGCCGGGAGCGGCTCTTGTGCTTTTAATGGCTGGGCCGGCCACAAGTATTGCGAGTATGCTTGTCGTGGGAAAAAATTTTGGGAGACGGGCATTGGTTGCCTATTTGGTTTCGATTGCTTTTGGCGCTATGGCGTTTGGCTTTATTGTCGATACGTTCTTTATGGATTTGTTTTTGGAAAATATGATTCCGCAGGGATCTGCAGAATTTTCGGGACATCATTTGGGACTCGTCAATTATATCGGAGCCGTTTTGCTGTTGGCGTTGATGATTTTTTCAAAATGGCGTGGAAAATTTATGAAACATGGCGATTGTTGCCATCGCTCGCAGAAAGGTTGCGACTGCGAAATGCAAATGGTCAAATTTTATCGAGTGGAGGGAATGCGTTGCAATCATTGTAAAATGAGTGTGGAAAACGCTTTGAAAAATTTGGATGGAGTAGAAAGTGTCGCAGTCGATCTTTCGAAAAAAAGCGTGGCAGTAAAAGGAAAAATCGACGAGGCGGTTTTAAAATCGGCGATTGAAAAAGCGGGCTTTGAATTTGCCGGAGAAATGAAATAAGCGAAGGCTCCCTTGTCGGAGCCTTTAGTTAGATAAAGAAAACGTGTTTCAAGTCGCTGGCTTCGTTTTTTGCTCCTTTTTTATCGCTGCGCGTTGACGCTTCTGTAGTTCTGTAATTTTCGTTTCGACTAAACTGTATTTGGTAATGATTGTTTTGGGCCTGTTTCCGTTCTAGCTGAAAAAACTGCAAAGCGTCCTTTGTGTTTTTCCAATCGTCTTTGTTGGCGGCTGTCAAAATGGAATCGCGGTGCTTTTCGTATTTTTGAATTTCTGACGTGTATTTTTGAGTTAGGGTTTTTAGAACATCTATCGGGCGGGATTTTTTGCAGGCGGATTTTTCGCCCTCATGATTTTTGATGTATTCTTTTGCCGCCATAAGCAAGTTCAATAAAGTTTCATTTTCAAAGTATTCTTCTAAAAGAATTGGGATAGAAATTGTCTTTGTGCTGTTTTTATGTATTTCTTGCTTGGAATTTAATTGGTGTTGGAGAGCTGAAATTTTAGTTTCAAGGTCTTTGTTTGTTGTAGATAGAGAATGTAGTTCTTTTTCCAAATGCTTGATTTTTACGAACTGATCTTTCAAGGACTTTTTCATCGAGTGAATTTTGTGCAGAATGTTATCGATTCGATTTTTAAATTTGTTGTCGGTCATTATTCATATCCTCGATTAAATAAGACGAAGAGATGTCTTAAAAAATATTTAAAATTCTGAAATGTCATTGTTTATGGAAAAATGTTCCCGCCAAAGGCGGGAACACGACTTTATTTCCGCGGAGAATTATTTCCACGTCCGCCGCCGCTTGGATTGCCCGTTTTGGATGGGAATCCTGCGCCGTTTGGATTGTTTGTTGGTTGTGGCATCGTTATTACCTCCTTTCTGGTTTAATTGTAAGTGTATTCATTATCGTCATCTTCATCATAATCATCATCGTATTTTTCGCGCAGGTTTTGCGCCAAGTAGCTCGTCAATCTGAAACGAATTTCAAAGGATTCCTCATTTCCTTTGATGTTTTTTAGGGAAATAAGAATTTTTAGACGATCGTTTGATAATGTGGCGTCAAAAGTCGTATTTGAAATGAATGTTGGGCGGTATTCCTGTTCCAATTTGTCAATTTTTAATTCTGGAGAATTGGAAATGAAAGATGTTGCGCAAAATTCGGTCATGTTTTCCGCATCGAAATATTCCATTTCCTGTTTTCCGTTGTCATACCAGTTATCGGGGACATCTTGAAGGTGCAAAAGCAAATAAGTGTCTTCAATGGGAAGTACTGTTGCTAAGAAGCAACCTTTGTAGCCTTGCCAAATTTTACCGATCTCGGAGGCATTCTTGCCTTCCGAAGTCAATGTGTATTCATCGTTTTTTCTCGTAAGCAATCCATTATTTAAAAAGAAAAAAAGGATGTTTTTTATAGCGGCAATACGAGCTTTTCCGTTATCGCCGAATAAATCTCGACAAAGCGTTTCCTGACAAACTTTTGGATTTTTCCCAATGTACTGAAGGAACGGAGAAATCCATGGGTTGTCTGTCATGCGGCGGATTTCGCCTTTGACGATGATGAATTGGATGTCTTTTTGAATGTCGATTTTCATATGCTTTTCCTTTGAAATGGATGAATTAAAAAGATTTCCGCACGGCGGCTAGCTTTTGGGCGATGCGTCCGAGTGCGCCTTGGGATTTGCTCATTGCTTTCCAATTACCGACATGGATCATCATATACTTAGCGCGTGTTATGGCTACATTTAATCGGTTCGGTGCTTCTAGAAAGCAGGTCGGATGACTGTTGCTGTAACTTAAAAAAACAATATCTGCTTCGTGCCCTTGGAAGGAATCTACCGATCCGGCTTCATAGTGGACGTTGTTATTTTTTCCGTCGAAAATTTTTTTGCATTCTTGCTTCAGTTTTTCGGCTTGCTCTTTATAAAAGGAAAGAACGGCTACGGAATACTTCCCGCCCGATTTTTGGGCGAAGTTTTTAAATGCTCGCAATTCCTTGGAAATCCAATCGATTTCTTTTTGATTGCAGTTTCGAAAATTACATTTCCCTTTAATGTCGGCAAAAAAGTTGTGCTGCTTTCCGTATCGCGTATAATTCCATTCGCGCTTTCCTCGCATATGTTCGGATTTCATTGCTTTGCTTTCGTAAAATTCTTCGGAAGCAATTTGCGCAATTTCTGGATGGGAACGATGCTGGTAAGAAAGCGTTGTCATTCTTGATTTCAAAAATTCTTGAGGAATGCCTCGAAAAAGAGCCGTATCTCGATTTTCACCGAAACCGCGTAGAAAAAGCTCCATACAGGATGGCAAATAAATTTGTCTGAATTTTTCAAGGTTTTGGCTAGAATTTTTATTCTTGTTTTGGGGAAAAAGATTTTCGATCTCTTTCTTCAGAGAAACACGGATGTCATTATGGATGTTGGTGATATTGTCCCGTTCCTCAAAAAGCCGAATCATTCGCCAGCTCATTTCATCGTGCCATTCACGCGGATAGTTTTCACCAAAACGTTTCAAAATTTTTTCGCGGTTGTATCGTGCGAGATGAAACCATTCTTGCAATTCTTCTTCATGAAGAATTCTTCCGGTTTTTATGTCGCAAGCTGGACGAACTGTTGTAACTCTTGGAGAAATCTGGAAATGAATTGAATGGAATGATTTGATGGAGCCTAGAATAATGGCTGCATAAGGGAGAATTTCGAAATCTTCCGGATTGTCTGCATCGGCAACAAGAATGTTGTTTTCTTTAGCGTATTTTTTGTAGAGGAAAGAATCGTAATCGGACTCTTTTTCTACAAGAATGCAAATTTGATTATTACCAAAAGTTTTAGAAACTAAAAGTGTGTCGGAGGCGACGGTAAATTCTTTTTTTTCTTTAGCGTCTTCTGGATAAAGCATTTGCAGATTATAAGATAAATCGCAATCCTCTACATAAGGCGGCAATTGTTTGATATCCCCGATGATAATCCAATGTTTACATAGAATAGCGGGAACAAGAAATTCTTGAATTGTAGTTTTGGAGGCTTCGTCAATAATCAAATAATCGAAGGGCTGCTCTATGGAAAATTCGCTTGTGCGAAAAAGTTTTTTGATTTCTGGAATTGCTGCGCCAAAAGTTGTTCCGGCGACAATCGGAGCACTATCTTCCAAAATTTCGTATAAAGTTTTATTCTTTTCATAAAGTTTTGGATCAATGATTGAACATAATTTCTCTTGTGCGGGATTTTGCGGATTCTTCAACCGTTCTTTCCAAGACTTACTTTCCAGAGAGGCAAAGTTTTTTCCAGAAAGGAAATTTTTCCCGATAAAGCTAATGCGCTCATTATCGGAATCACCGTAACGTTTGGCGGAAAAATTTTGAAGATTTGGGTAGATTTTTTCTAGAATATTATCAACGGCCACATTGGTGGAAGCTACTAGTAGAATTCTTTTTTGACGGAGTAATAATTGGTAAATGAGTTCTACGATACTTGTTGTTTTTCCAGATCCTGGAGGCCCGTTCAGAATGGCGATGTCTGGTGTTGAAAGGGCTTTGTTTATAAAGTCTCTTTGTTCTTCCGTTCCTTTTCGATTTATATCGTTTAAGAAATAATAGTCCTTGTCTTTCAGTATCGTTTTTTCAAATTCCTGAAGAGATATTTTTTCTTGTCCGAAAAGGGATTTAAAAAATGGAAAAGCGTCAATAAAGTTTTCTTTTTTGTAATTCTCTATTTGGTGGCGGATATTAGAATCGTAGATCAAATTCTGATTTTGGATTTCTTCTAGAGCAATCAATTCAAAAATTTGCTGCGTTATGTTTGGTGCTATACAAAGAAGGTTTTTCGGATTAATTTTTTTATCCAAAACCACAACAAAGGATTTTTCCTTGCTTTTTTTATCCTTTATTTCCCGAAAATTCAGAATTTTTCGAAAATTTTCATCTAAGAGTTTTGTATGCGGAACTTCATTTTCTGGAATCTGGTAACAGCCTAGACCATTTTTAAAGTTTTTGCGAAATGTTGCAACAATGTCTTCAAAATGAGTGCGTGTTTTTGGGGACGGTAGAAGTTGGTACCGATTTTCTTTTTCACTGGATTCGATTTGGCGGGCTTCTACAAAGTTAGTCTGGTATCCCGCTAGTTTTAAAGCAATTTCACCTTCAATCATTTTGACGTAATCTTTTATTTGGCTCATGATTTTCCTCAGTATTGGTATTGGTTGCTGGTGAGATGGTAGCCTAGTCCTTCGGGACATTTATAAACGTGCAAAATGGCTTTGCGTGTTTCCTTGGCGTAATAGGCGTTTTCCATTGCCGTCGTGTAATCGGGATATAGTTTTTTCAATTTGCCGTTTTTTCCGCAGCAGGAGCAGCGACGGATACTCAATGAGGTTGAAAAGTTTTTCATGCGAAATCCTTTTATTTTGTGTGGTACCTGCCAATGCAGATAAGTTTTTTACTTTGAACTAAAAAGAACCACAATGTGCTTCAGTTTAGCGTAAACGTCTTTTCGTTTACAAAAGAAAAACTAGGATCTTCTTAGGGGACAAAAAGGGACAAGTTTTGAACACCGGAAAAGGGTTTCGATTTTTCGCAGCGCAAGAGAGAAATTTATGGCGGACAGCTTTAAAAATTCATCTTGAAAAATCACCTGCAACGCATCGCGCTAGCAGTCTATTGACCAAGAGTCACAACTTCTTCGCCAAAGCAATTTTTAGAGGTTGACGTGCGGTAAAATTTTTGTTTCCAGAATAAAACGCTTTAATAAGAACGCACAGAAGTAGGGGAATGTGTAAAATTTTTTGTTGAAATCGATGTTCCCATTGCAAAGCTTGATGCCGTAATGGATGTCCTTATAGCATTCTTTGGAAATCAAGTTGTTCAAAGAAGGTGTTGCCTTGTCTCCCGCTTTGACTTCGGCAGGAATTAAGGAATCTGCATCGCTGTACCCGATAATAGATTTTGTATTCGTTGAATCTATTGTTTCCCTTAGACGGAAGCTTTGGCATTTCCAAATTGTAGTACACATTGATGATTCTGGAGTCTTTTTGCCAATCAATCGTTTTGATATATGCCCTAGTTCTTGCGCCTACCGCAATCTTGATAATTTGAAAAAGCTTGTTTCCTTTTGCAAAAAAACAGGAATAGATTATAGACGTTCTTGATTTTTCCTTTTCCAGTCCTAGGTCGTATTTTGTGCTATCTTATTCGTAGCCGATGAGAATTTGTTTTTGCAAAGTTCCTGAGAAGTTATTTTGTTCCCGCTATTTTTCTTTGGAAATTCCTAATACTTTGTCCAGTTCCTTTGATTTTTCACGCATTAGTTTTTGCAAGTTGGGATGCAAATAATATTCAACCGTCTGTGTCTTGGGATTTTCTGCGCTTAAGTTTCCGGGTAGTCTTGGATTTTCAAATAAATTGTCTGCAATGGGAAAGTGCTTTTTCAGGTCATCATAGAACTTTTCTATTTTTAAAAAATCGCCGCGAGTCCCTTTTCCCTTTTGCAAACGTTTCCGAGACGCCTTGTAGGATTCGACGTATTTGTCGCCATAAATTTTCTTGAAGCAGGGGGCGAAGCCGAATCGCTTTTGGTAAAAATCCTTAAAAGGGTCGCAGTGTGGTTCTGCGACTTCTTTGGTTACTCGATTATTTTTGTTTTGTTTATTTTTGCGCCGCAAAATTTCTGTTTTGCAGTGGCCAATATATTCGTCGATTTTTTCTAGAATATCTGGTGCGGACATGCTTTAATCTTTTGCGTCTTCAAGACATTTGTTGTATTCTTTTTCATCGTTTTTGAGTTTGCCTTTTTCTGCGGCCTTGTTCAGTTTTTTGTCCTTTCCGTCATACTCGCAGGCAAGGCTTGCTACATAGCAGGCGCAGGCGTTCAATTTGGAAACTTGTTGGGAATAGCTGGAATAATAGGAACTGCTCATGCATTCTTGCATCAGTTTGTATTCCATCTGTCGGCTGAATCTTTTGTCCTGACAACTTCCCAAAAAAGCGTAACTTATGGAAGAGGCTATGCTTAGAGAAATTAGGATGGTGAGAATTGTTTTCATAAGGTATCTCCTTTTTGTATGTGTGAGGAAAGATTTATTTTGGGGGAAGAAGGCGCCCCCCCCCCTCAATACAAATACCAATACCACTCCAATTCGCAATCTTCATTCTTGTAGTCCGATTGATATTGATATGAGTTGTCGCTTAAATTGCCGATATTATAAACGTTGTAACAGTATCCCGAACTATAATCGTCGTTGTCCAAAAGGTCTCTGTCAATGACTTTGGGACAGACGCTAAGTTTTTCGGTATAGGCGGGGACAATCGCGTCATAGCCGGACAAGCCGCTCCATTCAATAATATCTGATTTGTCCAATAATTTTCCGGTGGAAATGGTTTTCAGGGTGTCGCCGTAAGTAGATATTGCATGAATGGTAAAGGAGATTACGGGATCACCTTTTGTATTTGTTCCGTCCCAGTCTGTGCCGGTTTTAAGATATGTTAGGACAAATGTCATATTTTTCGGTTCATCCAGATAGTTTTTACTCTGGTAGCTGGAGCTGGAAGAATAGGAACATTGGTAGCCGTAATTCGTGCAGCACCAGGAGTCGGAATAGGAGGATGTTCCGAGTCTGCATTTTTCCGATTCGCTCTGGTAGCTGGAGCTGGAAGAATAGGAACATTGATAGCCGTAATTTTCACAGCACCAGGAATCCGAATAAGAGGATGTTCCAAGCTTGCATTTGCCTTTTTCTTCGGTATCGTTGCTTGCTTCCCCGGCGAAATCCTCGAAATCATCGTTTATAGATGAGAAGGCGTTTTCATCGGAGCAACTGGTGAAAAGAAAAATCACCATAGTTAGTACGAAAGCTTTTGAAAAAATTGTCTGCCGTTTTTTCATATTCGTTTTCCTTTAAAAAGCGAAGTCGAGTTTGAGTCTATAGGTGTCGTCCGAATCGTAAGGTTCCGTGGTGTCTTCGGAGTAAGTGCTGATGGAGTGCATCAGCCATTGAAACTCAATGGAAACATGTCGAAAAATTTCTGCGCCGATTCCGAAGAATCCCATAAAGTCGAAATCGCCGGATTCGAACCCGTTTGGTTCCCAGTCGTACGATTTCCTATTATAATCGACTTCGACATAATGTTCGCTGATGAGGCAAAGAGGTTTTCGGATGTTGAAGTTGTAGCTGAAAAAGGGGCTGAGCCATTGCCAGGTGGGGAATCCGATTCGAAGTTCGAGTGGAATTTCGGCGGTGATGTGATGGGAATTAATCCCGGCACTAAAATCTCGATAGTGGCCATAATAGAAGTCGTAATAGTCCACGTTGACGATGTCGTTTTGCTCGTATTGGTAAACGATATTTGCGCCGAATTGAAAGGAACCATATTTGTAAAAATAGAGGCGCATAAAGGCGCCAAGGCCTGCGGTAAGGCCCATACTGGTACTCCAATCGTAACCGCCACGTCCCGTTTCCGAGATAGGGCCTCCGTAAAGGGAAATGCCCGGATAAAATACGCGCCATGATTTCGATGGAGTTTTTACCGAGTCGTTTGCATTAGAGGGCGTTACTAATTTGAGGCTGTCGCTAAATCCGCTGGAGTCTTTTTGGAAGGTAATGATGGCTTCATTTTGTGCGGGCGACAGCTCTTCTCTTTTTCGAATCTCTACAATTCGATAGTCGCTTTTGCGCAGAGTGACCGAAAAATTTTCCGCCGCGTTTTGGGCGTGGTAAGAGTAAATGGAAGCTGCAGAAGCATTTCGATTTTCATGATTGTGCAAAAAGGCTTGGATTTTTTGAATACTGTCGGCTTCTGCTTGGACGGCGAGTTTTGCCTGCTGTTCGGCAAAGACGTTGCAGCCGCAGATGTTTTCAATGCGTGCGCAAGTGCTGTCTCCGGATTTTTCCTCTGGGCAAATAGCGCAAAAATTTTGGCATTCGTCGCTTAAAGTCAAAAGCGGTTCGTCGGCTTTTGCGGAAAGGGAATCGGTGGAAACACGGAAAGCCTGAAGTTCTTTTTCTGTAAGAGTCGTTTTGGTTTTTTTGATTTTAGAAAGGGAGTCGCCTTCGAATATGAAAAGGAAAGTGCAGAACTCTTCGTGGCAACCCTTTTCGAAGGCGGTTAAAATTCTAGAAATCGCGAGTTCTTTCTTTAGGGCTTTTGCCGTTTCCATTTGTGATTGCTTGTTCAGCAAGTCGCTGCAGTGGCAGAGTGAATCCACGCGAGTACAAGTCGGATCGGTAGAATTTGCCGAGCAGGAAGGGCAAAGGGATTTGCACATGTCGTTGGCAAAAAGCGATGTACAAAGGGCAAAAAATAAGATCATGTATTTCATAGAACTCTCTTTTAGAAAATGCTTCCAATGCTAATGAGAAGTGCTACGGCAACAACTCCGCCTACAATCAGCGGAATCCATGAACGCTCTCTTTTCTCGGCTTGTTGATTATCTTGGACGGTTTGATATTCCCCCATTCTCTGAATGCCGACGAGTTTATTGTTTTGGACGAGGAATCCGATGGGCTCATTTCGCGTTCCCCAAGCACCCTCTACTTTATCTTTATTGGTGGGCTTGTAAACTTTTCCGTCTTTAACGGAAGCGAATAAAGTCGGGTGATAATTGTAGATAAAATAAATGGTATCATTTGAATATTCGATGACAACGGGGTCGCCCATTTTGGGATACCAATCATTTAGACTCGGATGTTGCAGGGCGTATTGCAAATCGTTGTCGTCGATCCAGTTTTCTTTGAGGGAATAGTGTGTGGTAACAGCGCAGCTTGTTAAAAGGATCGAACATAAACCGAATAGAATAAATGTCCATTTTTTCATTGTAATTCTCCTTATGGGATATCGTTGGGCATAATTCCGTATTTACGAACTTTTTCGATATCGATTAACTCCGATTCGCCGGATTCAAAAGTTCCCGCATCGACTTCTTCGTTGTAGCGTTCGATTGCGGAATTGTTGGCGTATTTGTAAGTACTGGTTTCATGGTCGATAAGGGTCGTTTCTACAAAATCAAGAGTATTGGAATCTTTTTCCGTGCGCCATCCGACAAAGGCGTGTCCGGGAACAGATACGATGAATGTCTGCATTCCCAAAGCTTCTAAAATGGATGCGAAAAGAACGGTTGTTTCAATGCACAAACCGCCTCGTGTACGCAAAACTTCTATGGGATATTTGATTTTTTGCCCGTTAGAACCTGCGCTTTCATTTTGTATGTAATTGATGCCTCGCGCTTGAAGGACTTCAAAAACAGCTTTTACGATGCGTGAGGAACTTTGGGCGATGCTTTTGTCGTCAGAATATTTTTGGTAAACTTTTACAGTTCCGTCTGGCAATTTTTTAGAAAGTTCGTCTAGAATATTTTGCAAGGAATCCATGCCAGGGGTAACCCAGACGCCCCACCACCAGTTTCTATTTTCAACGATGGTGTATTCTGCGCCGTTGATTTGTACCGGATGAATTGTAGTGGGGTCGGAGGAGGAAAAGAACAGGATTTCTCTGTCGTTTTCGAGAGCGTAGGCGCGGATTTGAAAATGGGTTTGAACAGGAGCGGTGAGGGATAGATATTTTTCCGGCAAAAAATGAATGGTTGGGGAAAATCGAGTTGAAGAGGAATTGCTTACTGTTTGGGTAACGCTGGTAGTGTCGCTGAATCCATCGACCCATGTTTTCACAACCACTTTTTTGGCAGAGCAAGAGGACGAAAGAGCATAGGATGAATAATCTTGCGTAAGAGAAGACACATCTATCCAAGAAGATGAAGAACAATTGTTTTTGATATCTACGGAAATGGGATATTCAGAATTTTTGTACATCAGCGGATACTGGTTGGCGAAAGCGGTATAGATATCTTCTTTGATTATATAGACGGATGCGGACAGGGAATGGATGGTGCTCTGGGTATAAATGTCGTTGTAAATGCTGTCATAAAGTTCCGGGTAAATGGAGTCGTAAGCGGCTGTTTTCAGACTGTCCAAAAAAGCCTGCTTGGAAGAATCCAAATCGCTGTAAACTTCTGGATAGATGGAGTCGTAGGCGGCAATTTTCAAACTGTCCAAAAGAGAATTCAACTGCTCTTCGCTCAAGTTTTGATTGGTGATGTTGTCGCTGCAACCCCAAATAAGAAGAGGCATGACTAAAAAAGCCAGTTTTTTCATAGAGTTCCTTGGTGCAACACATAGGTTTTGGAGAACTTTGAACCGGCCTTTTAAAAACAGAAAAGGCGTGGTGTTCGTTCTTCGCTTGCTTGCAAACCGAGGTTCGGCAAAACCTTTACGCACAAACAAGCAACAACGACCCACGCCCCGAAAGGGACGTGAGCGTTCGCCATCCTATTCTCTGCGTGGAAATTTTGCCGATTTCGGTTTGAGAATAAGAAGCAAAAGCTCAAAAACTAATGTCGCGATTTCTCGCTATGTAATTTAAATTTAGCCGTATTAAATAAAAATGTCAATCTTTGGGCAAAAAAAATGTGAAAAAGCGCAACCTGAGCGATTCATGCGTAAGGGAAATTGCCGATTTCGGTTTTGAATGGACAGGCTGCGCCATTTGGGGCGTGGGACGAATGCGTTAGCGACCGCAGCCCGGATGGGTTCGGACTCGCTTATGATTGCATAGGCGAGGCTGAACGGACGCCACACTTTTGGTGCGGCGATAACGCCAGGGAGCGGCCTGCCGTAGGCAGGAAACGCCCAAGTTATTTCTTGTCTCCTTGGTAGAGTGAGTTGTTGGGATTGAGTTGGTTTGCGTGGTTGTCGCGAGCGGCTTTATGCTGCGCGTTTTCGCCGGAGGTGCCTTTGTTGGCGTTCAGCTGGTTGGCGTGATTGTCGATGGGTTTCATAAAGAATCTCCTATGAATTAGTTGAGGACCTTTTCTCAACGTTTATAAGGTAGATTCTGTGGTGGGGACATTTGGGGACAAGGGTGAATCAAAAATTTTCGTCGTCCGAATCTTGGATTTCTTGATAGATTTTCTTGGATGCTTTTTTCATGGCTTCGCAGATGGGGTCGTTTTCGACCAGATTCAGCAAGGGCTGGGGTGCGATGGGGATGTTTCCTTCGAGGTAGTGCAAAAGTTCTTGCAACATTCGGTATGGGCAGTCTTGGGATTTTTCCGAAATTCGGGAACGGTATTTTTTAAAATTTGACAACCAGCTTTTTTCGTCTTTGGTTCCTTCTTCGGCGTCGTGTATTTTTTTGTCAACGCAGTGACCGTGAAAGTCTCGGACGGCGCTGCTGAACTTTTTCCCCTGCTTTTTTAGAAGAACGTCGATTTTTTGCACAAGAGGATGTTTTGGCTGTTTTTTTGAAATGGATTTCGTCGGTTTGGTGTCGCTTTTTTTAGTCATTGCAAGAGATTCGGATGTTTGTCAAATCGTTGTTGGGATATTGCTTTTGCAGTTTTTTGAGGTGCTTGATGCAGCACTTGACCTGCCCGTTGAATTTGTAGGAGTACATGGTTTCGCCGTGAGCGTTGACGCAGTTGTGGATTGCCTGAAATTCGTTTTCGATGGGGGCGCGGTCTTTGTATTCGTCGTTCAGGTCTTGGATTGCTTTGACATAATTTTTATTTAGAGTTTCTAGGCTGTCGATTTGATTGTCCCGGATGCGAACTTCGTTTTCTTCATTTTGATAGTCGGTTAAAATTTGGTTGTATTTTTGGACAAAATCCTGCCGCTCCTCGTCTATTTTTTGAACTTCTTGTTTTTGTTCTTCATAGGCTTTGACGTAAGGTTCAAGTCGATAGATGTAACGCTCCAGGGAATCGATTTGAAGATTTTTCTGATGGAGGGTTGTTTGGTAGTTCTTTTTGATTTCCAACCATTCTTCTTGTTTTTGAGCTGCCTCTTGCAACAACTGCTCTGCCATTTCGTAGGGTCTTTCCGTTAGATTCAGCTTGTCGTTTTCATCGATTTTGTCGCCGCAAATGTATCCACCCATGGCGCAAATCACGCCGGTTGTCGCCAAAAGTTTAGCTTTCCCGCTGAATTTGAACTCTTCCGGTTCGGGCTTGTTGGGCTCGGGATTTTCTTCTGCCATTGTTACCTCGATAATTTCCAAAAATTTAATAATAATCGTTTGTCCACGATAAAATTCGGGGCGGGCTGGTTGTGAAAAAACAGAGGCCTTTCAAATCGCCGTAGGGGAGATGTCTATTTTCTTGCGAACTACGTCTTTGTGCTTTATTTGATTTTGTAGAGAGCTAGTTGTCAGTTGTTAGTCTGCTTCGAATGGTTCAGCAGCCGTCTGGCGTTTATCAATAAACTCAGGGAGCGTGGGTTGGTGCCCTTCGACTAGTTCGGCAGGCTCACTAACCAAGGCTCAGGGACCGTAGGTTGGTGGACTCGTCGAACCACGCTTGCTGAGCTTGTCGAAGCATTACCAAAGCGATTTTTAGATTTCGCAAAATGAATCGCTAAATGGAAAAAATTTTATCTTGGAAAATAAAGTCGGGCACTGTTGCGTTATTTGATGAAAAATGGAAAAGCGCACGGGATATTCCCGTGCGCCCTGCTTCCCCTCCCCCGAGAATCTCGGGAAAGCTCATGAAAAATTCATTTTTAGGCCTTGTTCCTTTTCCTTTTATAATATAACATCGCTTTTTGTCAGCTTTTGTCAAAAACAACATTTTGCGAAATTTTTGCTTGGAGAACTCGATTTGTTGTAAAACTTTACAATAAAAAAAAGGAAACAAAGCTTGGTATATGGACAGGAATAGGTAAGTTTGAAGTCAATCGCATTGAGTTCGGCGATAAAGGAGATGTATGCTCAACCCATTTGGTAAGATAGCGCAGCGCGTTTTTTTGTTCGCTTGGGGCTTTTGCTTTTCGGGCGCATTTGCGATAGACGCTTGCAAAGATGAAATGGGGCATGTCGGGAGTGCCCATATGGTTTCGGGAAATCAAACGGGTTCCATCAGCGGAACGGCCTGGGGATTTGAACAGTGGTATCAGGGCGGCAACAACTCCATGACCTATTACGACAACGGGACTTTTAAGGCAAATTGGAGCGGAAGCAGCGATTATTTGGCGCGCGTCGGTTTTCGTTATGGAGATAATGGCCCGGGTGTGGATCATACGACAAAGCAATATACGGTAGATTATCGTTACACGAAAAGCGGTTCTGCATCTTATGGCTATATAGGCGTTTATGGGTGGACAGTCAATCCGCAGGTGGAGTATTATATTGTGGACGATTGGTATAGCAAACCGAGTGAAAATTATGTTGGAGAAAAGTTTGGGGAAATCACGGTGGATGGAGCTACTTACACGATCCACGCCTATTTGCGCCAGCAGGAACCTTCCAAATCGGGCACTTCCACTTTCGTGCAGATTTTCAGCATTCGGAAAACACCGCGGCAATGCGGGCATATCGACATTTCTGCGCATTTTAAAAAATGGGACGAGCTTTTTACCGGGCAGACGGCACAGCTGAAGGGTTCAAAGGGCGGCGGCTCGGCGACATTGAAATTTGGCAAGGTGACCGAGGTAATGCTCATGAACGAAGCGGGGGGCAATGCTTCGGGAACGGTGGACTACACCTATTTCAACATGACGGATAATGGGACGGGTTCGGTTGTGATTCCGGAGGATTCGACTGCGGAAATTGAACGGCGTCCATTTAACGGAGTCAAAGCCAAAATTCCGGGAACTATAGAAGCGGAAAATTTTGACGAAGGCAATAACGGCGTTTCATATAGCGATAACAGCGAAACTCTTGAAGAAGGCGTGATGACGGAGTACCGCGGCGAAGATTATTTTGCCGATGTGGTGGGAACGGGAAGCGGGTATGCGATTGGCTATACGGCTCAAGGGGAATGGTTGGAATACACAGTGGATGTGGAAGCCGATGCGGAATATACGGTAGAAGCCCTGGTTTCAAACGGTTCTGGGGACGGATCGATTTCTTTGTCCATCGGGGAGGCGACGGGAAAGATTGACTTTTCGGCAACGGAGGATTGGAATACCTACCAAACGGCTTCGACGAAGATGTATTTGAAAAAAGGCGAACACATTTTGCGTGTCACTTTTGATACGGACAATACCAATTTGGATAATTTGACATTCACTGCGGATGGCCAAACCGGAATGGCTGCTCCGTTGAAATGGAAACCGGTTTCGGGAACATTCTTCGTTTTCGATATGCAGGGACGACTCTTGGGGAAAGTTTGGGGTATGGAGGGCTCTTCTTTGGATAATGCTTTGCGCTCTCGCTTCCAAAATATGGGAACATATCTTGTGAAGCAGGGAAATTGGGTAAAGATTATCCGAGTAGAATAGTTTTCTCCTTGGTTGGTTCCTGAAAAACCAGGCCGTCTTCGGATGGCTTGGTTTTTTGTATGAAGAAGACTTTGGAAATTCCATTTGCAAAAAAGCCCGCACCGAAATGCGGGCTTTTCCAAGGAGAATGAAAACATTTACGCCTTGATGACGGTGTCTTTGGCCAGCACGACAATGCCCGAAGGGGTTACATGGAACATTTTTCTATCCCGTTCCAGGTTGTAGCCGATTTCAAAACCGGCAGGAATATGCAATCCTTTTTCGATAATCGCTCTGCGGACTTTGGCTCCGGGACCGATTGTCACATCGGGAAAGAGAATGGACTCTTCGACAAGGGCGTCTTTTTGGATGGAAACCGCTGGGGAAAGCACGCTTTTGATAACGCGTCCGCCACCGATGACGCAGCCTGCGGAAACGACGGAATCGATAGCCGCTCCCGGATGTTCGGAATCGCCCGCGCTGAAGAAACGGGCTGGTGGTTGGTTCCAATTAAATGTGCGGATTGGCCAGTAATTGTTGTACAGGTCGAAAGGCGGATTCTCTGCGCAAATATCCATGTTCGCTTCAAAGAACGCATCCAAAGTTCCCACGTCCCGCCAGTAGCCTTTGGTTTCCGCCCGTTCGCCTCGTACGATGTTGGTGTTGAAATCGTAAACATAGACGGGATAATTCGGATACAGGGCGGGGATGATGTCCTTGCCAAAGTCCGTTGCGCCGTTGCTGGAATGTTTGAGTAGTTCCCGTACAAGGAATTTGCTGGTGAAAACGTAATTGCCCATGCTGGCGAGGCACCAGCCGGGACGACCGGGCATTTGCTTGGGCTGCTTCGGTTTTTCTTCAAAGCCTATCATGCGGTTGTCCTGATCCACTTCGATAATGCCAAATTCGCTGGCCTCTTCGACGGGAACGGGAATGGCTGCAATGGTCAAGAGTGCCGCGCGGGAAAGGTGAAAGTCGATCATCTGATTGACGTCCATCTTGTAAATATGGTCGCCGCCGAAAATGGCGACGATGTCGGGGCGTTCGTCCGTAATCAGGTTGATGTTCTGAAAAATGGCGTCTGCGGTTCCCCGGTACCATTCACTGCCGGTGCGCATCTGTGCAGGAACCAGATCCACGTATTGGTCTAGGCTAGCATTCAAATTCCACGCTGCGGAGATATGTTTGTTTAGGGAATCGCTTTTAAATTGCGTCAGGACTTTGATTTTGAAAATTCCCGAGTTGATGAAATTGTTGAGGACGAAGTCGATGATGCGATAAGTTCCGCCAAAATGCACCGCAGGCTTAGCGCGGTCACGCGTGAGAGGTTGCAGACGGCTGCCTTGACCCCCGGCCATAATCATGCAAAGGGTGTTTTTATTGTTTTCCCGATAGGACCAGTTCATAAAAACCTTCAAAAAAGAATGGATTGAATCTTCTGTGCTTAATCTATGAAAATTTATTCAAAAGTTCGCAAATTTTTACAGAAAAAGAATAGTGTTCCGCTTTAAAATTGGCTTTTGTAAAGAAAATTCGAAATTTATGCTAAATTTCTTCTCGCATTTGGGGTAAACGAATGAAGAAATTTTTTTGCATTGTTTTTCTTTTGACCGGGATTCAGGCTTTTTCCGCTTGTGCGCTTGCCGAAGGTTCCGTGCAATTCCTTTCAACGAACGAACTTTCCGTGGCGTCGGCTCCGGATGTTCGCGGGGCCGGGTCATTTTTAAAGCGCGATTCGTTGATGTTTCGTCTTCGTGGAGGCTTTTCAAAAGGCGAGACCGGAAGCATGGGGCACAGGAAAGTCGAAAACAAGGCGGCTCCGACGGTTTGTGGAGATGTTGGAAAATGCTCGGCTTCGCAAAGGATGCAAATTCTGGAAGAAGCGAAAAATGTGGATGTCTCTTACCGCGTAGAGCGCGATCTTTTTTATGGGATGTTCGATTTGACAAAAAAGTTCCGCACGTTTTTCTTAAATGCGGCGGTCGGCTATGATGCAGGGCTGTTTCACTCCTTTGAACTGGGAGTGAACTATGAACATTTTGAAGCGGGAACTTTTGTTTTTATGCGTTTTGCAGGAATCGAAAGCCGATACGGAATCAAGCGGTATTCGTGTTATTGCGATGGCGGTTCAAATTGCCACTTTTCGGAAGACGTATCCTTGGATGAGGTCGATGACATTTCGCTTCAGCTCGGGTTCGGAGTCTCTGCTGCGGTTTACTTAGGGCGTTATTCTCTCGGCTATTCGCTGAGTTTTTACGAATTTTCGCATCCGGAATACAACGATGTCCGCACGAAGTTGGATTTGCCCTGGGTCGCGACGTCGCGTCTCGGGCTTGGAGTCTTGGTGGCGAGGCATCTTGAGTTGCGCACTGGCGTTGTGAATGTCGCTGCCGGTTTTGATGAAAGTTTGTGGGCCGGTTTTGCTGAACTCGGGCTTCGCATTTGAACTTTTGAAGAAATTTTGGGCTTTTTATCTTTTTTTGAGGGGCAAAAACGTTTTTGAATCCAAAAAGATAGGCTTTTGCACTTCAAATTTTTGCTATTTTCTAGCCGTTCGAACTTTTTCGAAACTTAACGTAAACAAATAGGAGTTACTCTATGAGTCTCACTCTCAATGACATCAAGCACGCCAAGATCAAAGCGTGGGTTGAAGAATGCATTAAAATGTGCGAACCGGACGACGTTGTTGTTGTCGATGGTTCCAAGGAAGAATACGACCGCCTGATGCAGAAGTGCGTCGATGCCGGTCTTGCTACCAAGCTCGCCAAGAAGGAAAACTGCTTCCTGTTCCGTTCTCTCCCGTCCGACGTGGCCCGTGTGGAATCCCGCACGTTCATCTCTTCCGTGAAGGAAGACGATGCCGGTCCGACCAACCACTGGATTGACCCGGTTGAACTCAAGAAGACCATGTCCGACCTTTACAAGGGTTGTATGCACGGTCGTACCATGTATGTGATTCCTTTCTGCATGGGTCCCCTTGGCTCTCCGATTTCCAAGAACGGTATCGAATTGACCGATTCCGAATACGTGGTGCTCAATATGGACATCATGACCCGCGCCGGCAAGAAGGTGCTGGACATTTTCAATGCCGACCAGAATGCGGAATTCGTTCCCTGCCTCCACTCTGTGGGTAAGCCCCTCAACAACGGCGAAACCGATGGCGGTATTTGGCCCTGCGCCGACGTGGAACACAAGTATATTTCCCAGTTCCCGGAAGAACGCCTCATTTGGTCCTATGGTTCGGGCTACGGCGGAAACGCCCTCCTCGGCAAGAAGTGCTTTGCTCTCCGTATTGCCACCGTTCTCGCTCGCGACGAAGGCTGGCTGGCTGAACACATGCTCATCCTTAAGCTCACCAATCCGAAGGGCGAAGTCAAGTATGTGACGGGTGCATTCCCCTCTGCTTGCGGTAAGACCAACCTCGCCATGCTCATCCCGACTATCCCGGGTTGGAAGGTCGAAACCATCGGTGACGACATCGCTTGGATGAAGTTTGGCAAGGACGGACGTCTTTATGCCATTAACCCGGAAGCCGGCTTCTTCGGCGTTGCTCCGGGCACCTCTGCGGAATCCAACAAGAACGCTCTTATTTCTGCAGAAAAGAACACCATTTACACCAACTGCGCCCTCACTGAAGACGGCGACGTGTGGTGGGAAGGCATCGGCTACCCGGCTAAGGGCAAGCTGGTTGACTGGAAGGGCAATACTCGTGACGCTCTCCCGAAGGACAAGGCTCCCAAGGGCGAAGAAATGGCTCACCCCAATGCCCGCTTTACCGCTCCGGCTTATCAGTGCCCCTGCATTGCCAAGGAATGGGAAGATCCTGCTGGCGTTCCTATTTCTGCCATCCTCTTCGGCGGTCGTCGTCCGTCCACCATTCCTCTGGTTCACCAGTCGCTCAGCTGGAACCACGGCGTGTTCCTGGGCTCCATCGTGGGGTCCGAAATCACCGCTGCTTCCACCATCGACGCTTCTCAGGTGGGTAAGATCCGTCGCGACCCGTTCGCTATTCTCCCGTTCTGCGGATACAACATGGGCGACTACTTCAAGCACTGGATTGAAGTGGGCAAGAAGTCCTCTGAAGACAAACTCCCGAAGATTTTCTACGTGAACTGGTTCCGCAAGGATGCCAACAACGAAAAGCTTCCGGGCGGCTTCATGTGGCCGGGTTACGGTGACAACTCTCGCGTTCTCGCCTGGATTTTCGACCGTTGCAATGGCGTGGACAATGCCGTTGAAACTCCTATCGGTTATATGCCGAAGGAAGGAGCCATCAATACCGATGGTCTCGCCGACTACTACAAGGAAACCTTGCCGGAAATCACCAAGGTGGATGTGGAAGGCTGGAAGAAGGAACTTGCCGACGTGAAGGAAAATCACTATCCGAAGTTTGGTAAGCACCTTCCGAAGGAACTGTCCGACATCATCGACATGATTCAGGATCGTCTGAACAAGGCATAATTAGGCGAGTGTCGCAGCGCGACGCATTCCTAACGGAAATCCTTTAAAATCCCTGCTGCCGTTTTGGTGGCGGGGATTTTTTATGCACATGATTTTATCAAAAATTTTGCGTTGAAAAAATGGCGTCTATTTTAATCTGAAAATTCTTGACGGTATTCGCACGGTTAATTAAATTGTCCGTCGAAAGCAATGCGTTGCCTTTGTGAGGTGAAAAACGCCTGTTGCTTTTATAGGAAAAATGATGAGTGGAAAGGCTAAGTACACTTTCCTCATGCTCCTTTTAGGGATGCTTTCGGCCTTTGGGCCTTTTGTTACAGATCTTTATCTTCCGGCTCTCCCGAATTTGGCGGATTATTTTAAAGCGACTCCTTCGGCGTCTCAGTTGAGTTTGACGATGAGTATGCTGGGATTGAGCGTTGGGCAGCTGTTTGTAGGGCCTTTAAGCGACAAATATGGACGGAAACGCTTGCTTTTATTTTGTCTGGCCTTATTTGTTGTGGGAACGCTGGCCTGTATAATTTCTCCGAATATCGCCTTGTTTAACCTTTGCCGTTTGCTGCAAGGACTTGCTGCTTCTGGGGGAATCGTTATCGCGCGTTCTGTTGCTGCGGATTCTTATCGGGGAGCAGTTCTTACAAAATTTTTGGCGATGGTGAGCGCGGTAAACGGGGTTGCTCCGATTGCGGCTCCTGTGCTCGGTGGTCTTTTGCTGCATTATATGAGTTGGAAGGGAACTTTTGCGGTACTTTTGCTTTACGGAGTTGTATTGCTGCTGATGTCGGGAAAATTTCAGGAATCCCTTTCCGTGCGACGTCGGAGCCAAAAATCGGTTTTTGCCAATTTCGGGCTTTATGCGATGGTTTTCAAAAATGGTGAATTTGTACGCTATTTTGCGATTTGTTCGGCTTCGATGATTGTGCTGTTTAGCTATATCGCATCGTCCCCTTTTATTTTCCAAAAATTGTATGGACTTTCGCCGATGGGATTTAGCTTGTGCTTCGCCCTTGTTTCTATTTGTACGGCGGTGGGCTGCGCCGTATCGGGGAAAATGAAAGATGGTCGGTTCGCTATCAAAATTGCGGGTCTCGGAATGTTTCTGTTTTCGATAGCTGTAGCAATCTGTCTTTTGATGCAGGTTCCGCTTCCGTTTTTGCAAGTGTGCTTTATGGGAATGACTTTTATGTTCGGGTTTATGCAGCCACCGGCAACCGCTTTAGCGATGAATGCGGAACGGAAAAATGCGGGGACCGCTTCGGCGTCTTTGGGAGCCGCGGGATTTTTGATGGGGGCGGTAACGAGCCCGATTGTCGGATTGGGAGATATTGCCGTGAGCGCTTCGGCAATGCTGGTAGGCGGTGCGCTTTGTACATGGATTGCGACGTTTTTTCTGCCGACGGATAAAAAACAGAAAAGCGTTTAGTGCCCGATAATTCTATCAAACGTCACACGCCAAAGGGTGTGGCCGCTTTCTATGAATTTTTTTTCAAAGGCGGAAATGGGTGCATTTGGAAGAAAATTTTCTTCGTGGATGTGCGCTTGCCATTTCTTTTGTTTGCAGGTAGTTTCTAAAGCAAAGCGAAATTCGTCGGCGTAAATTTTCCAATTCGTGCGCAGTTCCGTATGCGGGGAAATTTGAATCAGCGTTGGGAATATCGGATGGGCGTGAAAACGGTAACGGAGTTCGGATTGTTTCGGCCACGGATTGGGATAAAACAAGGCGTGAAATTGGACGTTCCATTTGGCGTTCAGGACGAGCCGCCAAAAATCCAGGAGTTCCGCGCGAACGTAAAAAACATTGTCTGGAATGGAAATGCCATTTTCGGAGCGGTTGTGTGCTTTTGCCAATCGGATTTCGGATTTGTCAATGCCGAGTACGGGATTTTCTGGAAATTGCTTTGCCAAAGCGATGGTTGAAAGTCCTGTGCCGCAGCCGGAATCGAGTACGACGGGAGTTTTAAATGCCGAAATAAAGAGAGCTGCTTTGTGAAAAGCGTCTATTGTATGTTCGGCGATCGGTCGGCGATATTCGTTTTGCAGATAACGCAAAACGAGTTCTTTTAAATCGCGATGGATTTCCGTCTGGTTGCTCTTGACTTCTTTTGTGTTGCCGGTCATTTGGAAAACCTTTTAGCGAAAGCGCATCGACGACAAAACGGCTCTATTAATTTGTGCTGAATAAATCCGTTTTTCATCTGCGAGGCCTTTGGGGACTGGAAAATGTCATTAAAAGAATTTTCTGGAATTTTTCCGAGAACGATATGACCTTTATAATCCAGGCAGCAGGGGACAACTCGACCGTCAGAAAGAATCGCACATTGATCCAGAATGCCGTGGCAGGTTCCTTTTTCGCTGTCTTCGGCTTTTCCGTCTGGCCATTCAAAGCGGGAATCCCGGTGAAGATAGATGCGGCCTGTGATGGGCGTACTTTTATGTCGTACGGAAAAATCGGAAAGGTTCAGATTTGTCCCAAAATAGGATTGCAGCTTTTGCAAAACCATGTGATTCCACTCGTTGGATTCGGCGTCGGCCTGATCATTCCAAAGGCGAAAATTGACGTAAATTTCAGGATGAATGTGTGTTAATTTATCTGCGAACAAAATGGTTTGTTGTAAAATTTTTTCTCGATAATTTTCGGAAAGATAGGCGTAGGCGTGCGTGGAAAAATTGATTTGACGAATGGGGGAATTTTGCAAAAGCGTTTGCTCGTTTTGAACAATAAGGGAACCATTGGTCGTCAGATTCACAGGAAATCGAAAGTCTTGTGCGATTTGCAGAAAACGGGCAAATTTGGGATGCAACAAGGGTTCACCTAAAACATGAAAGAAAATTTCCTGCACATTTCCCTGCAAATTTTGTAATACATTTGTAAACAACTCTTCGGACATTTCCACGCGAGGATCTGTGATTTGGGTGCTAGGACAAAATGGACATTGGAAATTGCATCGCTCGGTAATTTCAATATAGGCATATTTCATAGATAAAGCGAAAATTTTATTTTTTATCGTTCAACTTTTTCAAATCGATTTTAAGCAAGATGGCGGCAAGAATCGCGGAAATTGTATCGGAAATGGGAGCCGCGACAAAAACGCCGCGAAGTCCGAGGAAAAGCGGTATAATCAGCAAAAACGGAATGAGGATGATCAGCTGTCGGCACATATTCAAAATCATCGCTTTGCCCGGTTGTCCGGTTCCCTGAAAATAGTTGCCGCATATCATTCCGCAAGCGATCATCGGCATGGCAAAGAGGAAAGTCCGCAGTGCAATGCTGGACAATTCGTTAAGCTGCGCATTATTGGCGGAAAAGAATCCCACAAGCCATTCCGCTTGGAATTGCACGAGAATCCAGCATAAAATCATCCAGGCTATTCCGATGGAGAGCATGACTTTTAGCGTTTTCTTTACTCGATGGAAGAGCTTTGCTCCAAAATTGTACCCGATAAGGGGCTGCCCGCCTTGAACAAAACCAATCACGGGCATGACCATCAGCATGGCGATACTGTTTGCAATGCCGAATGCGGAAACGGCAAGGTCGCCTCCATAAGAAGAATTATTTCCGTAATGGACAAGGCTTTTATTCAGAATGACGTTCATCAGGCTATTGCTGATTTGCATGATGCTGGGAGGAAGTCCCATAATGTAAATGCGCCGCACATAAGGGAAGCGAAGTTTCATAAGGCGCGGGGAAATTTTTATCGGTGTGGATTTTTTAAAGAAGAAGGCCATGACGAAAATCGTCGTGATAGCTTGCGAAAGTACGGTCGCCCACGCCGCTCCTTCAATTCCCCAGTGAAATTGAAAAATGAAAAGCCAGTCGAAAAATGTATTGAGACCTGCTCCCAGCATATTGCGGAACATGGCGGTTTTGGGGTGTCCCAAGGAGCGGATAAAGTGGTTCATACCCGGCGTAACCGTTTGAAAAACGGCTCCGAACAGGATGATGCGCATATAAGTTGCAGCGTATGGAAGAGTTTCTGCGCTAGCTCCAAAAGCTTTTAAAAGCGGCTCCATAAAAATTTCGCCGAGAATGAGCGAAATTAAAGCCATGATGATTAAAAGAAAGAATGAATTGTTTAAAATCAGGGCGGCTTGCGTGTATTTTTTTTGTCCAAGACGAATGGCAAAAAGGGTGTTCCCGCCGACGCCGATAATCATGGAAAGCGCCATGATGAATAAATTGATAGGAAAACAAAGAGTGATTCCTGCGATTCCCAAGTATCCGACTCCGGCGGCAACAAAGTAGCGATCGACGACATTGTATAGGGATTCCACAATCATGCTGACGATTGCGGGAACGGAAAACGCAAGAATCAAGCGGGGAATGCTTGCTGTCCCAATGCTGTTCAGTTTTGAAGATCGAAGTTCTGGAGCCACGGCGCCCAAGATAGAAAATCTTTTGAAAGAAAAAATTCAGGCACTATTTCACGCAGCGTAAACTGGCTCCAAATTTCGGGTTGAATTTTTCAAAGCGGATTTCTGACGAGTTCTTTTGAAATACGGCTACGGAGCCTTCTTCCGTCCAGAAAAATGCTTTGTCTCCTGCTTCTTGAAAATTTCGCTTGTTTTTGGGAACATCCACCGGATTGAAGAGAACGCCGCTGGCGCGAACGGCAAAACTAAATTCGTCCGAGCCGTCTCCGTCGTCGTTCCAGCCAAAGGACGCTTTCAGTTTTCTTGCCGGATTCTTCCCAACGGTTTCTGCCAGTTTTTTCCAGTCGGCAATTCGGGGAATGCGGAAACTTGTCGGGCAAGCGTTTTTAGCGCTTTCTAAATTATAAAGCCGTCCCCAAACGTTGCATTGGATGCAAAGAGAGCCTTGAACCGGAGCGTATTTGGCATTTTCTGCAAGCCATACGGCTTCGCCGATTCGCACCCATTCATAACGTTGTCCGTCTCGTGGATCGTTGTAAACTCCTTGAATTTCGGGTTCTCCGCTGGAATCGTAGGTTTCGGGGAACGCAATTACCATTCCCTTTTCGTATAAAGTAACGGACTGGATTTTCCCGTTTTCGTGATAACGGGTCGCTGTTCCTTGAACGGCTCCTTTTTCATAGGGAACGTTTGCTTTGACTGTTCCGGATTCATAGTATTCCGTCGCTATTCCTTGTTCTTTGCCATCAACAAAAGTTTTTTCGGATTTTTTGGCTCCAGATTCATAAAATTCGATTTGTTGCCCATTCTTTTTGTCGTTTACATATTGTGTTTGAATGCGAATTTTCCCGCTTGGATAGTTTTCCTGGCGAATGTCGTCGCAGGCGGCGAGTAGGGCGAACATGAGGGCTACAGTAAAAATTTTAAGCATTTCCTTTCTCCGAAACCGGTTCCATGTGAATGTTGATTTGCGTATTTTGTCCGAATTTTTTCCGCAGGTTCTGTTCGATTTCTGTAGCAACATCGTGAGCTTCGACTAGAGAAATGTCGCGGTCGAGTTTGATGTGGACGTCGATGGCGCAAGAGTTTCCGATCTTACGGGTTTGCAGATTGTGAAAGAAACGGACTTTGTCTGTATGACGAATGATGTCGGCGATTTCTTTTTCAACGGAAGGGGGAAGCGACGCTTCTAAAAGTTCCTGGATGCTTGGAAATCCGATTTGGAAGGCGACTCGGGCAATAAAGAAGCTGACAACGACGGCGGCAATCGGATCGAGAACGGCAAATTTTCCGCCCAGGAGAAATGCTCCGCCGACTCCTATCAGAGTGCCAATACTGGAAAGCGCATCGGAACGGTGATGCCATGCGTTTGCTATCACTGCAGAACATTCGATGGATTTTCCGACATGAACTGTATAGTGATAAAGTATTTCTTTGGCGGCGATGGAAACGACTGCAGCAATTAGTGCGATTGGAGCGGGCACTTCGGGAATTTCCTCTTGGAATGCCGCGTAAATTTTTTGAATGCCGTTTACGAAAATGCCGACTGCAACGGCTGCGAGGGCGACGCTGATGAGAACAGATGCCAGCGTTTCAAATTTTCCATGGCCATAAGGGTGGTTTTCATCTCTCTCGTGGCTGGAAATGCGAATAAAGATGATGACGATAAGATCGGTTACAAAATCGGAAAGCGAGTGGATGCCGTCAGCAATCATGGCGGCGGAGTTCCCTAAAAATCCGGCGATAAGTTTTCCGATGGTCAGAAAGATATTGACGAAAAATCCAATCCAGGTGGCGCGCTGAGCGGCTTTTGAACGATCGACAGACATACGAAAAATTTAACAAAAGCAGCAAAGGGGAAAGTTTGCTCAATGAATTTATTGGGGCGCATTTTGCAGGATAAGTTTTGACCCTCTAAAATTTTGGAGGAAGAAAGGGGAATCGTTTCCGCTCGCTTTTTAGAATCGCTCTACTGGCGAAAATTTTGAATGATTGGCAAGAGCGTTTTGAAACGATTGCCGTATGAATTTCTATTTTACGGGTATGCGAAAGTTTCTCTTTGTCTTTTTTTACTTGGCGATATCTCTTTTTGCCGAAACCAATTCCAATTTTGTGGTCGCCGATTCTGCGGAAAATTCTTCATTTCTGTCGGATTCCCATGTTGCGGATAGTGCTGCTTTGAGCACTCCTCCCGATTCGCTCTTGGCGGTGTCGCTCTCTCCCGCAGAAAAATGCCCTTCGGATTCCATCCTTTCTGCCAATTACGCGAAATGCCAGCAGGCTCTCAAAATCGTCGTCAATTCGCAGCTGGACAAGCAAAATGCAAAGCGCGACCGTTCGATGGAGATGGCCGGCGCAGTGGGGTCGTTTGTCGGCGGGGCGTTGATTGGATTTCTGTTGGGCTGGTTGCTTTTATAAGGTGAAATTTTTTACTAAATTGCACTCCGTATGAATTTTTGTAAGGTTTCCTTTCATCTAGAAGGTTCGTCCAAGACGCGTTTTGTGCGCTTGCCCGAATTTTTGGGCCGAGTGTCCCGCATTGGAAAGGGAATCGTTTGTTTGGGCATTGCCCTGCTTGTCTTGCAATTCGGCATCCTCTTCTCTTATGATTTTCTGAAAGGCCATTTTATCGATTCTCGGGAATCTCTGCTTGAAAAGCTGGATGGGGAACGGAGCCGCTTGGATTTTCTCAATGCGGAAATGGAAGCCCGTTTTGAAAATGAAGATCTTCTGCATTACAAGTTCGGCTTGAATCCGACGGATCGATCTGCTCGAGAAATGGCTATCGGAGGACCTGAACCTGTAGATGTTCGTTTAAAGCGTTCAGCAAATCCGATTTTGGACTATTCGATTTATTTAAAGGAAAGAACGGAGCAATTCCGCGCAAAGGCTTTTGAAAATGAACGCAGTTGTCGCGAAGTGGCGAGTTTCGTGGGGCAGCAGTATGCCCATTGGAAGCACGTGCCTTCGATTTCCCCAACGACGGGACGCTATGCTTCCGCTTTTGGCAGCCGGATTCACCCGATTACGGGCGTTGGACGCATGCACAACGGTGTTGATATTTCGAACAGCAAGTGGACGCCGATTTTTGCCACCGCAGACGGCGTAGTGACGATTTCCCGATTTAGCGAATCTTTTGGCAATTATGTCGTTGTGGACCATGGCAACGGTTTTGTGACGAAATATGCGCACATGCAGTCCAGCTCGGTAAAGCAGGGCCAGTTTGTCAAGCGTTATCAATTGTTAGGGTATATGGGTAACACAGGCCTTTCCGCCGGACCTCATTTGCATTACGAGGTTTGGTACAATGCCAAGGCAGAAAACCCGCTTCGCTATATTCTTCCTGGAGAATACGCGGTTCAGTAACCCCGTAAATTTTATTCATGAATTTGCTTGCTTTGGCGGCTTTTGCCGCTTTGGAAGCGTGTCCTTATTTTGCTGAAATACTTCCCGATCCGCAGACGGTAGAGGATTCCCGTGGGGAATTTATCGAAATCCGTTTGCCCTATTCGCTTTCGCAGGATTCGCTTTCCATTTTGAATGAACAACAAAAAATCTGGAATGGAGTTCTTTCCGATTCGGTGAAACGGATTCTCCTTATTCGGGATACGTCACTTTGCCCGCAGACAAAAGGCCTGCTTTGCGATAAGCTGACTGGTGCGGCGTTGCCCAATTCTCGGGAATCGGTTTGGTCGCTTTGGGCGGGGACTTGTGCGGATTCAGCGAAGCTGCCTGTGCCCAAGGCGGGAAAATCTTTTGTGCGGAATGGCGAAGCTTTTGACGCCTGGGAATATGCGAGCCCAACTCCGGGAATTCCCAACGCTTTTGAAAAAGGCATTCAAGATTGCCGCTTGGAAATAGAAAATTTGACTTATTCCTCAAAGGGGTGGAGTGGCAAATGGAAACTTTCGGGATGCGATTCCGCTTTTATTTCTGCCCATTTTTCTTCGCTTTTTTCTTTGGCGGATGAATCGTGGAATGGCTCGCTTTGGCGGGATCGTCCGCAGTTTTTTGAAGTGCCCCTTCATGCAGAAGCATTCCATTTGCAAGTGCAGTGGCCAGAGGATGATGTTCCCGGAAATGACGGTTTGGATTCCCTTTTTGCGGATGCCGGTTCGCTGCCGGTTCGATTGACGGAAGTGCATCCCTGTCCGGATGAGGGAATTCCTGAATGGTTTGAAATTTATAACGGCGGGGTTCGGGAAATTTCGCTTTCTCAATGGAATTTGTGCAAAGAGAAAACGACGTTTCCGGCGGGCTCCTCTATTCGCAAGCACGAAAGCGTTGTGCTGACGAAAGACACGGCGGCGATGCGGAACTATGTCGGTAATGAAGAAGTGGAAATTCTCTTTGTGAATTTTGGCTATTTGAAAAATGCTGCGGACAGTCTGTTTTTGTGCTATGGCGATTCCAAAATCGATTCGGTTTTTTGGGGAAAGTCCGTTCGCATTAAAGCGCAATGCCCGGCTGGTTTTTCGGTGGCATCGGGTCGAAAGGAAGATAGTCCCGGATTTCAGACCCCGGGGAGTTTTTCCGCAGATACTTCTCTGCCGTTTCAGGTGAATTGGAATGCTCGCATTTTTTCCAAAAAGAATCGCGACAATCCGCTGATGGTCAGTGTCCAGAGTGAAGTCCCCGTAACGGTCGAGTTGATTTCGGGAAAGGGCGACCTTCTTTGGAAAAAGGAATGGCCGGCTGATGAATCGGGAAATGGATGGCGAGAAGTTCCCTTATTGCAAAAAGGTTTTCCGGGAGCGAATTTTTTGCGTATTTCATCGGGGCGTTTTGAAAAACGCATCGGCATTATTCTGAGGCCTTGATGATGCGCAAAGTATGGATTTTGGCTCTTTTCATTTCCGCCGTTTTTGCGGAAGTTCGCATTCCAGAACCTTGGGCACCCGGCAGATGGGATTCTGCGAGAAATCCGGCGAGGATGCAAAACGGTTTTCGGCTGGGACTTTTGTGGACGGAACCGATGGAAAATTTGGACTATGAGGTTTTTGGCTTTGCCGCGGAATGGGGAACGGAGGCTTATCGGTTCAAAGCCGTATTTGCTTCTTCTTTTTTGGATTCGATATATCGCAGCGAAGATTTCGATTTGGAAGGTGCGTTTGCGGTGGGGAGATTCTCTTTGGGCTTTGGCGGCAATGCGGACGTTCAGATTGTCCCTGGACAGGAATCCTGGTGGGAGCTTTCTGGCAGAGTGGGTGCGTTCGTAAAATTGTCGGCTCATGTAGAATGGGGAACATGGGGATTGTTTCTGCGCGAAACCGAATGGAATGTTTTTGGAACGGATTTTTTTTGGAAAGAAAGTCGGTATTTTCGAAGTGGTCTTTCATTAAGGTATCGCAGCTGGGACGGCTTTGGAGTCGTTTTATTGCAGGAAATGCGCTTGGGGGCTTTGGAATTGCAGGGGGAAGTTCTTTTTCCCGGTCCTAAAGTGGGAGTAGGAATCGCATTCCGCTGGAATGGTTTGGGGGCGTCCTTTGGAATGCACCGGGATGCAGACTATATGAATTCAAAAATGGCGGGACTTTTTTATGATGTCCGATAGGAGATTCGCCTTTTGCATCTCCTAAGGTGCGAGGGAAGTTTAGATTTGTCAATAGTGCTTCGGCAAGCGGTCCCTGAGTTTATCGAAGGGCACCAACCGCTTGTCGAACTAGCCGAAGGGCCTCTAATAACTAGTCCTCCCTTAAAATCTCGTCCAACCCGCATAACTATTGGGGAAAATTGATTTCTACCCTGTGAAAATATTGCAAGG
>NZ_FUWU01000033.1 GCF_900167415.1 Fibrobacter intestinalis
TTTTGCAAGAGGGCTGGCATCGAGCCTATCAACGGCCACCTGAAAAGCGACCACCGTATGGGCAGAAATTTCTACAAGGGAATCTTTGGCGACATACTCAACGCAAAGCTTGCAGCAGCAGCGTTCAACTTCAAGAGGGCCATGAGGCGCTTTTTTGCCCTGTTGGAATGGCTATACTGTTTTTGCCTTCTGTGGAACGGAATGAACAAAAAATGCGAACGTCCTTATCTTGCATTCGCAAAGTGACTTTTTAAGGGCTGACTATTTAGAATGAAATTTTTTTAGAGTTCGCTCTTATTCTGGACCTGAAAAACGACCAAACTTTCAACCATCCGAGAATAAGACAGACACTCACACCCTATGGTGTGGGTCGTTTGTACTTATCGGATGGAAGGCTTCTTGGTCGTTGCCGCAGGTCAATAAGTGCTGACGATTCCGCACTTTTTCTTTTTTTTAAGCGCGAAACGCAAGCACTTAAGGGGAAGACGGACTCCGCATTTTTCAACAAACGGAGTAACCGATGAAAACAAACACCCTTCTGATGACGGCGACCTTTGCCATTTTAACGACCACTTTTACCGCTTGCAGCGGAGGTTCTTTTACAGACCCTCGGGACGGGCAAGAATACAAGACCATCAAAATTGGGGAGCAGGTATGGATGGCGGAACCATTGCGATATGCGGAAAAAGCGTGTGGTGTGATGTTCGGTGGTGGATCTGTATATAAATGGAATTCCGCAATTGAGGCTTGTCCCGATGGTTGGCATTTGCCTAATTTAGAAGAATTAAAAAAACTCCAAGCCGCAAGCAACGATTCCGTATTTAAAGAGACTTGGACTTCTACAGAACAGTCCGATTTTATGTTAGCCGCCTATGTAGGAAACGGAAAGGAGCACTCCAAACAATCCAAATATGACGCCTTCCTCGTTCATTGCATACAGGGGAAGCCCGAACGTTCCCCTAAACTTACCGTCAAGGGCTACGAAGCAGTTCGCATAGGAAAACAACTTTGGATGGCGAAAAACTTGGCCATTGAGTCCCCCAATAGCGTCTGTTATTTAGACGATGAAAGCGAATGTTCTAAAGGACGTTACTATCCTTATTTTGAAGCCAAAAAGATTTGCCCAGAAGGATGGCATCTACCATCAAAATCGGAAGCTGCCCAATTACTCAATCAATTAAAAAAAGAAAAAGTACCAGAACTTAAGACGGAGGATAGTAGCGCATTTCTTTTCACACGAGGATATTTTGATGTACAAAGCACAAACTATAAAGATCTTTATGGAAATCTGCTGTGGACAGCAGATTGGGAATACGCTATTCGCAACAGCAGAAAGCGTGAGCTTTGGACCGATACTCAGCTTCGGAAAGGCGTTTATAAACTCGCCGTCCGCTGCATCGCCGATTCCGAGGAGAACAACTAATGTCAAAAACTTATTCCCTTTTACTGAATGTTAAAGTTGATACAAACACAACTTCTGACGGCAAAAAACAGCGAAGCTATTTCTTCAAAGCATGGAAAGACGGAAAAATTACCAAAAATGCTTTAGCGTTCGATTGGGACGAACCCATAGTCAGAAATCAATCTGGCAAAATGCAAGAATTAGGCGAAAAAATCTTCGCTTTTATTCAAGATCAGGCCACAAAGCAAGGCTAAAGGAAAATTCTTATGTCAGTAAATTTTACTATCCATGGTCCATTTGATGTTCCAACAGAACCCACGAAAATTAAGGGAGGAAAAATTACCATCCAACAACTTGGCGATGTCGGAGCGAATCTTTGGAGGGATAAAAATTTTTCAAAATACGCCGATAAAAAAGGGTGTTATGTTTTTGTCAATGCAGTAACTCGCGGTTCAAAACCCATCTATGTGGGCAGAACAAATAGAAAATTCAAATCTGAATGTTTTGCAACAGCCAAAAAAGCCATGCTCAATGAATTCTTAGCTGGGGCATCCAAAACAGGACTAAAAGTCTATTTTGTTTCCATAGAACACCGAAAAGATTGTTCTGACGAAATCGATCTTTGCGAAACCTTGCTGATCTCGCAATGCAAAAAAGCCAACCGAAATCTTTTAAACGTCAAGAAACTCACAGAAAAATTTACCATTAAAAGTTTCCATGGCGATACAAACAGACCCACGAAAGATGTGGCTGAATTCAAAAAATGTCTCAATTTAAAATAAGGAGAATAGTTATGTTTATTCGTATATCAAAATACTTTTTGTTTATTTGTCTTGCCTGCTTTTTCTGTTCCTGTTCATATAACGAAAAAGCCGCCTGTAATTTGGTGACAGACCTTTTGAAGGAAAATTTTGGTGAATTCTTCAAAGCGATGGATATGGAAACAGCAGAATGCAAAGCGGTTGAATTAGGAAAGCCCGTTCGTAGTGGTTTTTATCCTAATGCAAAGGCCTACCTAGATAATGGAAAAGTTCTTAAAATCACAGTTGAAACAAAATGGGATTCAGTTTACGTTCATATTTCTAATGAATCCCTTTTTGATGATGATTAAGTTTTTCCATTGCTCTTTACTAATCCTATTCATAATGATTTTCAACTCTTGCATAGTTCCAATAACTAAACAGAAGGTGACGCCATAAGTGATGCGGACTCCCATTTTTGAACTTTGCCTTTTTCTTCATCGAAGCGAAAGGCAAAGTTTTTCGCCCTACATCCATCGTCGAACAAGATCTAGGATTTCAAAGTTTGCAAAAACGAAAAGAGGTTAGGAATGAAGGCAAAGCAACCTCTAAAAATTCATTTTTAAAAACGTCCGGAATTTTATCTCTTCACCGCCATTTTAGAAATCAGAACCCCATTCTTTCGCAAAGTCACGACGTAACGTCCCGCCGGGAGCACATTCCACTTGTCAGAAATCATTCCGCATCCTTGAACTTTTTGAACGAATCTTATTTTCCCGTGAATATCAAAAACAGAAAGAGAAGCTTCTTGTGCATCCGAAAGAGTGTAAGCGATGCCATTTCTGGACACAGAAAGCGAAACAGGAATCATTTTATCGGCAATTCTATTGAAGGATTCGGGAATTAGAGAGGAATCCGCCGCATTCCACTGCCGAATTCCCGCCACATCAAAGCCGAATTCATCCACATTGGGGCCGCCATCCTCCGTCATCGATGCCAGCCTCATCGTGTTCGCACCTTGACGAATCGGAACCGAAATGGCCACGGAATCATAAGCCGTCCAACCCGTAGCAGGGAATGCCACTTTCCCCATGACAGAATCGTTCCACGTTAAAAGCATTGGTCGTTCTACCGTTCCACCATTTGCAAAACGAATCGTTAAAACAGCCTCTTTTTCTTCGGGAGAAAATATCTTCCACACGCCAAAATTTTCTTTGCTGTTTGTGAAATTGAAATAGCCGCTGTCTATCCAGCCCGCATTCGTTTCTTCATATTCTCCTGAGCCTTCTTCGGGAAACGCCGCATTCACATAAGAAAGGATTTTTCCCGACTTCACCCATTCCAGCTGCGGAAGAACTGTCAGCACGCCAGACAACGTCGCCGCTTCGCCTTCACCGCCAAGAGTTTTAACCGTAAAAGGGAATGTTCCAACTTCTTGCGGAGTTCCCGAAATATGAATTTTCCCACCTTCCAATTGCGTAACGATCCCTTTGGGAAATCCCGCGGCTTCCGCTCCAGAGCAATGCGAATAGGCATAAGCAAATGGGACAATCAAATCGCCCAAAACAATTGTCTGGCGAGAGGAACCCGCTCCATTCTTGGCAATGGATGGCGGAAGGATTTCCCCGACAAGTTCTATATCCGGCTTGGGGATGCTCCCCGAACCCAGCCAAAATCCCAAATGCGGCGGCTGGTTGTATGCGGTATTCTGCCACGAAATTCCTAAACGATAAATCGGATCGTGCATAAGCGTGTAAACCCGGTGATCCGTCAATATCGTCGTCGTGTACAGGAACAAATGCGAATCATCATGCGTAATGATTTCTTCTCGCCAGTCGCCCAAAATATCCGCAGAAAGATTCGGCGTCGCTTTGGTCGAATTGCAAGAGCTGCCGTCCAGCTTCATCAGAGTTTCGCTTTTTGAAGTGCTGCTATTCCATTTGCTGATCGTCACCCCATCCAAAAGTTCATCCAGCAAATCGCCATCCCAATACACGCGGAAATTGTAAGCCGGTCTGGACGATGCCAAAATTTTTCCTTTCGCCGAATAGGTGTTCCAATTCGCAGCACTCCACATTTCATATCCTCTCGAAGTCGAATCCACATCGGCGGCAACACCGCGACCGTTATCTCCGGAACTCGTTTCGCGCCAGAGCAATTTTCCCGTGCGCGCATCGTGCAGTTCATAGCCATACGGTTTATCTTCGTGAACCTGCCAGACTTCAAGGCCTTCGTTGTCGGGATCCAAATCGCCCAAGTGGATGGCATCTCCATGGCCAAGCCCCGTACGATACATGAATTTTCCATCGTGATCGACTGCACAGCTGCCTTCAATAATTTCATCAAAGCCGTCTCCATCCACATCGCCCGCAGAGATGTTGTGATTTCCCTGGCCATAGCATTCTTGCCCGGACGTCGCCGCATTGTAATACCAACGTTGCGAAAGGGTTGTACCGTCCCAATCATAAGCCGTAATCGCCATTCGCGTATAATAGCCGCGCTGAAAAACCATACTGGGCTTTACGCCGTCCAAATAAGCGTTCGTCGCCAAAAATCGATCCACTCGATTTCCGTAACTATCGCCCCAGCTTTTCACCGTGCCACGCGCCGGATTGTAAAGGACAGTCGCCATTTCGACTCCGGTTTTGCCATTGAAAACCGTCAGATATTCATTTCCGCTCAAAACATAACCGCTGCTGTTTCGATAATCCGCGCCATCGTCGTCATTTGCCGCCGGACCTTTAGAAAGATATTTTCCGGAACCGTCCTTTGTCCCGGGAGCCGTTTTCATCGCGACTTCGGCAAATCCATCCAAGTCATAATCGCCGACAAGAATTTGCGTATAATGCGCTCCCGCCCGGATATTTTTGCCCAAATCGATTCTCCAAAGTTTTGTTCCGTCCAATTTATAGGCATCGACAATCACATTTCCCATATATCCTTTTTGCGAATTGTCCTTGGAATTGCTCGGATCCCATTTGAGAACCAGCTCGTATTCCCCGTCTCCGTCCAAATCGCCGACCGCAATGTCATTTGGCGAATAGGTATAACTTCCGCTCGCATTGCTCCCGCCCGCAGGCCTATCCAAAGGAATCGTCCATTTTTGACTTTCCCATACATTCACCGATTTGTCCGCTTCTTTTTCAACGCCGCCTTCCACCGCTCGAACTTCATACCGAGAAGTTAACGCTCCGGCAGCATCCACAAAATTTGTCGAATTTGTAATAGGCTGCGCATTGACCTTTTTTCCATCCCTATACAAGTTAAAGGCGATTGATTCCGCATCCGTGCCAAACATTCTCCAGCTCAAAAAGACGCCATCATTCGTCTTGACGGCGATAAGCCCGCGATCCAAGCGCTCCATTTGCCGAGCCGCATTCGCCAAGGAAAAAAGGGAAAATAATACAACAACCAAGCAAGAAAGTTTTTGCATAAGACACTCCTAAAACACCTTGAAAAAAAATAAGCCCAGCGGAAAACAAATTGCCGATTTTTTGATTTATACATTGTCCACAGACAACGTCACAAATAATGCTCGTTTTAGCAGTAATTTTAAAAGGAAAGCGTTATCATCACGAAGTTTTATCCATGAAAATCTTTTCTATCGCCAGACTCGATTCCATTTTTCAAGCTTCGCTCCAAATTTTCTAGATTTTGCGCGCTTCTCGGAAAACTTTTTCCCAAGCGTTAAAATTTTCAAGGCAAATAAAATGATTACATTCCTTATCGGCATCGCCATCTTGATCGGGGGCTATTTTACTTACGGGAAATTCGTAGAACGCGTATTCCGGCCAGACGACAGACAGACTCCCGCCACAAAACATCCCGACGGCGTTGACCGCATGGTTCTTCCCCACTGGAAAAATATGCTGATTCAGCTATTGAACATCGCCGGAATCGGTCCTGTCATCGGCGTTATCCTTGGCATTAAATTCGGGGCGATTGTTTTTATTCTACTCCCCATTGGAAACGTCTTTGGCGGTGCCGTACACGATTATTTTTCGGGAATGATCAGTATGAGAAACGACGGCGTGAACGTTCCTTCTCTTGCCCGGAAATTTTTGCGAAAGGGACCTTCCAAACTGGTAATGATTCTGATTTCCGTGGCACTGATTTTTGTCGGAGCCGTTTTTACCAATACGCCAGCAGGCCTTATCAACACCCCGATTATTGTCGGAGAGGGCAATCCGTCGCCGGTCATTTTCTGGATTGCGGTAGGAATTATTTTTGCTTATTATTTTGCAAGTACGTTTTTCCCCATCGGCAAAATTATCGGGCGCATTTATCCGATTTTCGGAGGGCTGCTCATTTTGGCGAGCATCGGAATCCTTATCGGCATCGCTCCGGAAATCAATACTCTGGAAGAATTCAACTTAAGCGATTTGGCGAGCAACTTCCACAAACATCCCGCGAACCAGCCAATTATTCCCATGCTTTTTGTCACTATCGCCTGCGGCATTATCAGCGGATTTCACAGCACCCAAAGCCCCATTGTCGCCAGAACCGAAAAATCCGAACGCACGGGACGCCAGACTTTTTACGGGATGATGATTATCGAAGGCCTTATCGGCATGATTTGGGCTGCCGGCGGAATGTTCATCTACAATAAAATGCCCGAACTTTTAACGGGGGCTTCCGGTGTCCGTATCTTGAGCGAGCTAGTTTCCACCGTCATTCCTGTTGCACCCATTTCGATTCTGGTTGTCGTGGGCGTCGTCATCCTCGCCATTACCAGCGGAGACACCAGTCTGCGCAGCCTTCGCCTGATTATCGCCGAACTTTGCAACATCGATCAAACCAGCATGAAAAAACGGTTGTTTCTCACCGTGCCGCTCTTTGCCATTTGCGCCATTCTTATTTTCTGGAGCAACCTGAACAAGGACGGCTTCAACATCCTGTGGAATTACTTCAGCTGGTCGAATCAAGTCATGGCGGTTTGCAGCTTGTGCGTAACAGTCGTTTACCTGCGGGCGAAAAAGCGGAATTTTTGGATAGCCCTCATTCCCTGTATGTTCATGACGTTTATCGTCTGCGCTTACATTTTCTGGGTCAGCCCCGAAAACCTGAAAGGAGCTCCAGTCGGCTTTGGATTGCCTTATTCGTTAGCCCTTGGACTTGCGGTATTGGCGTCGCTGGTTCTCGGTTATTTGCTCTGTCTTCGTGGAAAGTTTCTGGAGAAAAGGATCGACAAAAAAGAGTTTGAACCCGACCTCTGGACAGCCGCTTCAAAAGACAGCGACAAATCTTTGCAATAAAAACACGACTCTTCCTTTCTTTGCAAAAGAAACACGCAGGAAGAGTCCTTTCAATCATTTACTAAAAATAAATTCAACAATAACATTTTCCATTCATCTTTATTTTGTGCGCCTCATCATTCCGTGCGGTAAATAGGGAAATTTCGCCCTTTTTTGTAACTAAAGTTTTTCTAATTTAACACCGCCTTAATAAAACCTCAAAAGCAAAGAAAAACGAATGAATCGAACCGTAAAATTACTAATCCTTTCAAGCGCGGTCATAGCCATGCCCGTGTTTGCAAAGTCGGCTTATACGCGTGACGATGCTGTCCGGATTGCTTTGGAAAATTCTCCCGACATTAAAACCGCCGTGCAGAATTTAGAATCAGCAGAATCCCAAGTAACGGCGGCATACGGCAACGCCCTTCCCACAGTCGATTTGAGCGCCACTTATGCGCGCACATTCGGCCTAGACGATGTGGAAAAAAATTCCGCCATCAGCAATATGCTTGACGATGCCGCTACAAAAAATGAAAAATTGCTAGCCGGCATTCTCGATAATTACTCCTATGCGCTTGCGGCTATGGGTGGATACCGTTGGGGAACCCAAATCGGCATTACAGCGACGCAAGTCCTCTATGCACAGGGAAAAGTTTCGGCAGGAACCCGAATCGCTAAAGCTTACAAGCGAGTAAACGAGCTTAACTTGGAAACTGCGAAACAAGACGTGCGCTACAATGTCGAAGTCGCTTTTGACGAACTCATCTATCTGGATTCGGCCATCGTCATTTTGCAATCGACCATCGATCAGCTCCAAGAAAACTTGGATTACGTCACGCAAGCCGTCCAAAGCGGACTCGCCACCGAACTGGATCTGATCCGGGTCCAGATTTCCATGGACGAACTTCGTACGAACCTGCAAAAAACGCAAAAGAACCGCGTCGTCGCTCGCAACGCCCTGCTGAACACGATGGGACTTCCTTGGGATGCCGAAGCGGAATTTCAGGGTGATTTGCGCGACCCGAAAAACGGATTTGCCGCACCGGACACCGTGATGAGCAATGTGCGGCAACGGCGCCGGGAATTGGCGCAGTTGGACGAAAGTGCCAAAATGTACGAAGAAAATATCGATATTGAACAAGGCGGATACAAGCCGACCCTTGTTCTCGGGGGGTCTATCACCTATCAGGATGGGCAGAACGACTTTTTCAAATGGTCCGCACCCGACTGGGATAAAAACATTTCAAAAAAGATTTATTTGAATTTTTCGATGAACCTCTTTAACGGCATGCAAACCCGAGAAGCCGTCGTCCAAGCGAAAACGGATCTGCGCAAAACGCAAATTCAAAAGGAATCCGCGGAACGCGGGATTCAGCTGGAAATGGAATCGGCAAAGAATACGCTGGAAGACGCCCAAAACCAGATTGAAATCCAGCAGCGTCGCGTCGATCTCGCACAAAAAAATCTGGATATGACCGAAGCGGCATACAAAGCTGGCCGCGAAACTCAGCTAAACTTTTTGGACGCAAACATGAGTCTCAAAAACGCTCGTTTGGATTATCTTTCCGCGATCGTTGATTGGAACAAGGCTTACAACGCCATGCTCAAAGCCACCGGAGAATATTAGGAGAGTATTCTATGAAGCAGATTGTCAATAAAAAATGGATTGCCACAACCGCACTCGCCATGCTCCTCGCCGCCTGCGGAGAAAAGGAAGAAGCCAAGCAGGCAGCACCGACCATTGAAGAAATCCAGGCGCAAAAAGGCAAACCGGTTCGCATTGTCACAGCAGCAAATGAAACCCTCGCCGATTTTAGAGAGTTCAACGGCACTGTCGAAGGCTCCAACCAGACCGACGCCATTGCCAAAATGTCGGACCCGATTGCCAAAATCAACGTGCAAGTAGGATCTAGCGTTCAAAAAGATCAGGTTCTTGCCGAATACGTCTTTACGGGCGACAACTCCAGCTATCAACAGGCCGAAGCCCAAGTAAAACTGATGGAAAAATCCCTGGAACGCATGAAAGAAGTGCAAGCCAAAGGTGGAATTTCCCAACAGGATATCGACAACACGGAAACGCAACTGAGCATTGCCAAGATGCAGCTGGAACAAGCTCGCCGCGCCACTCTCGTTTTGGCTCCGGCAGCAGGAACTGTGACAGATGTACGCTTCAAAGTCGGTGAGGTTCCCAGCGTTGGATCGGCACTGTTCACCATTGCCAAGCTGGATCAAGTGATTTTGAAACTCAACGTCACCACTCAGGACATCGGACTTTTCAAGAAAGGGGCCGAAGCAACCATCAACTTAAACGGAGAAACGCTGAAGGGTCGCGTCAGCATGATTCCGCTCGCCGCCGACACCAAGACGCGATTCTTCCCGGTGGAAATCACATTCCCGAACAAAGGCCGCAAGCTCTTGCCCGGCATGTATCTCAAAGCCAAAATCCATGCACGCGACGTGAAGGGTGTCAGCATTCCGAACGATGCTGTAGTCTATAAAGACGGCGTAAACTTCGCCTGGATTGTAGATGAAAACGGAAAAGCCAAGCGGAAAATTGTCCGTTTAGGAATTGTCGGCAATGATTTTACGCAGATACTTTCGGGCATTGAACTGAACGATAAGGTGATTACCGAAGGCGTTTCCAAAATGAACGACGGCGATAAAGTGCTTATTCTGGAATAAGCGGCGATTGGAGAATTTTGCATGATTAAGGCAAGTATCTATAAACCTATTACCATGTTGATGGTCATTTTGACCGTCGTTGTGTTCGGTATTTATACCTATTCAATGATGCCTGTCAACATGTTGCCGGACTTTGAAGTGCCGGTAGTAACGGCAATGGTCCGATATACAGGAGCCAGCCCAGAAGAATTGGAATCCACCGTCATCAAACCGATTGAAGACGAAGTGGAACTCATCGACGGTATCGACTACGTCAAAGCCTATGGCCGAGAACATTATGCCATTTTCGTCATTATGTTCGAAATGGGCGTGGACGTGGACGTAGCGGCTGCCGACGTGCGCGATAAAATCAGCCAGGCTTCGGCGGATTTCCCGGATGCCGTGGAAGAGCCGATTATTTCCAAAGTGGACATTAACGCCAGTGCCATTATGAACTTCGCTTTTACAGGTCCGGTTTCTTCAACGGAACTGCGACAAAAAGCAGAAGACGAAATCAAACCGCTCCTGACGGCGACTTCGGGCGTGGCTAGCGTGGATCTTTTCGGAGGAACAATCCGGCAAATCGCTGTAGAACTCCGCAAAGACGACATGCTTTCCCGCAATGTGGATCCGACAACCGTCATGGGCATCTTGCAAGCGGCAAACTTGAATTATCCGGCAGGCGATATTCGTGGCGTCCGAAAGAACACCGGTTCTAGAACCACAGGTAAATTCACCAGCCTAGAAGAAATCCGCCAGATGGACATTCCCACCTCGACGGGTGTCATCAAATTGGGAGATATTGCAACGGTCAAAGACACCATCGAAGATATCACCTCTTACTCCCGCTATAACGGCGAAAACTCCATCGGATTCGATGTTAAAAAGAGAAGCGACGCAAGCGTCGTGGCTGTAGCGAACAACGTGCTGCGCAAAGTAGATCAAATCAACGCCTCTCTTCCCGATGGTTATAAGCTGACACTCGTGTACAACCAAGCGGAAAAAGTACAGGAATCGCTTGACAACGTGATTAACAATATCATGATTGCTATTGTCCTCACAGCCGTGATTTTGCTACTCTTCCTCGGCAAGTTCTCCACGATGTTCATTGCTGCTGTGACCATGCCGATTTCGGTTGTCGGTGCGTTTACGCTGATGTATTTCGCGGGCTTCTCGATCAACTTGATGACGTTGATGGCACTTTCGAGTGCGGTGGGTCTGCTTGTGACCAACTCCATCGTCGTTCTGGAAAATATCGCTACAAAACTTGAACAAGGGCTTGATCCCAAAGAAGCTGCCTATAAGGGCACCAGCGAAATCATGGTCGCTATCATGGCTTCGACTCTGACCAATGTTTGCGTGTTTGTGCCGATTGCCTTTATGAAATCCATTGCCGGTTCGTTCTTTAGGAACTACGGTTTAACGATGGTTTTTGCGACGGTCGTTTCGCTCCTCTTGACCTTTACCCTGACGCCTTTGATGGCCGCTTATCTCTTTAAAGGAAAGAAGAAAAACGCCGACGGCACAATTGTGGAAGAAAAGCCTTCGATTATCACCCGGGCTTTCAGCATCTTCCCGCTCATCATCGACAAATTGCGCAAAATCTATCTGAAAACCCTATCCTTCGCCCTTTCCATTCCCGGCGTGATATTCCAGACCTTTGTTCTGATCGGTTTAATTTACGGAACATTCCTGCTGGTCACAAAGTTCATGTCAGTAGAACTTATGCCCAAAAGCGATGAAGGCGTCATCAAAATCACCTTGGAAATGCCCTCTGGCACCAATGTGGAAACGATGGACAGCATTACTCGAGTTATCGAAAGCCGCATTCAGGGTATTCCCGAACTCGAACGCTATTCCGCGACCGTCGGCGGCGAATCCGGCATGACCAGCGTGAACCAGGCGACAATGCGTCTTACCCTCATCGACAAGGAAGAAGGCCGTATTCGAAATACGGACGACATCATTGACTCCCTGCGCGGAGTTCTTGCGGACATTCCCGATTTGTATATCGCCATCAAGAGTTCTTCGGCAACGGAAATGGGCGGTAACCAATCCGGTGACGTAACATTCCAGGTTCGCGGACTGAATGGCGATTCCGTAGTGAAAGCGTCCGAAATTGCGACGGAATATGTTAAATCCATCAAAGGCGTTACGGAAGTAAAATCTTCCTATGAAGCGGGAAAATCCGAAATCGCCTTTATCCCGAATCGCTCGGCACTGGCGGATTATGGAATGGCAATGCAATCAGCTTCTTTGGCCGCATACATTTATGTGAGCGGTTTGGAAGTCAGCCAATATACGGAAGACGGCGAAGAATACGACATCTATCTGCGTCTGCAAGAAAGCGACCGCGATTCCCGTCAAAAACTTTTGGACTTGCCGATTCTCACCTCCAAAGGCTACGTGCCGATGACGACGCTCTTCGATACGGAAAACTCGCAAGCTCCAACACAAATTATGCGCCAATATAAAAAGCGTCAAGTGGAAATCAGCATGAACCTGTTGCCAGGATATACATCCGGACAAATTATGAGCGAGGTGATGAAAGCGTCTAAAGATTGGGAAGGTATTCCGCAAGACATCGAATTCTCATTCGGCGGCAACGCGGATATGCAAAATGACATGGTGCAGGAATTTACCGTCGCCATCATCATGGCTATCCTCTTGACCTACATCCTTCTGGTCGCACTGCTAGAATCCTTCGCACAGCCGTTTGTCATTCTGACCACAATCCCGATGGGTGCTATCGGTGTCGTTCTCGCTCTGGTTTTGACGGGATTCCCGCTTTCTATGATTGCATTTATGGCCATCGTTATGCTGATCGGCGTGGTGGTGAACAACGCCATTCTATTGCTGGACTCCGCAAACGCCAACCTACGCTCTGGAAAAATGGGACGTCGCTCCGCAATTATCACCGCAGGAAAAGAAAAATTCCAAGCGATTATGTTGGCTTCAGCGGCTTCCGTTATTGCCCAAATGCCGCTTGCTTTGGCCATCGGCGGCGATATTGCGACATCCACTCAACCGATGGGCGTGGCAAGTGTCGGCGGTTTGATTATTTCGGCAATTCTTACGATGTATCTAGTGCCCACATTCTTCTGGCTGCCGAATGCCATTTTCAGTAAGGCAAAAGGAAAGGTCGCACAAATCAAAGCGAAACGCTCTCAAAAAGCTTAACATAGATTCAAGCGAAAACGGCGGTTCAAAAAGAACCGCCGTTTTTTATTTGCAAAAAAATTTCAAAGCTGCGAACGATAATAAACCTGCTCACGCTTAACGCCAGCAAAACGGATTAAATTCAAAATGCGTTTTTCCCCTAGCGTTTCAAAATCTACAGGATGAAAAACCAGCCGGGGGACACCGGAAAAATTTTGCAAAACAAAACAAGAACCTCTTTGCGCCACTTGAAGCGAAAGACGAGGCAAACCCGCAAAACTAAGCGCAGGCGAAAAAAATTTTCGTCCTTTTGCATAAATGAAGAAGCGGTCTTCAAAAAAATCAAATTGCGCCAGAACCTGCTTTCGCAAATAAGCATTGCCATACCATGTTGGAGGCACAAATCCCCGTGGGCATTGAAACCCCAGCGAATTCCAAAAATCTATCGCACGCGACAAAAGCTGTAAGGAATCTTCTTCGCCCAAGCCGGCAAATTCCGCTTCGCCTTGCGTCAGCTGCATTGCCCGACGCCCCCAAAACGTTCTTTCCCCATCATCCTTTGCCAAATGACTGGCCCCGTGCAAAAGCAATTCAAAATTTTCCGCAGAAAGTTTTTCTATTTCCCGCTTAAAAAAATCCACTTCCGCAGCGGACGCTCCATCCACATCGGGAATTACCGCCACCGTTATCGGATTCTTTGCCATTTGAGCAATCCATCGGATTTGTTGCGCGGCCTGGCCCGCATTTTTTACCGAGAAGTCATGGTAGCAAAGAATAAATTGTCGTTCCATAAAAATCAAGATAAAAAATGTTCTCCGGGGAATTGCTAAATTTGCAACGATGAAAAAGAAATTGCTGTACATTTTTGATATGGACGGAACTCTGTTCAATACTCTCGGCGATTTAAGCGCTGCGGTGAATTACGCGCTCTCTGCATTCGGACTGAAAAAACTTTCCACCGAAAAAATCAAAAGCTACATCGGCAACGGCTCTTTAAAACTGATCGAGCGTTCTTTGGAAGGCGCGCAAGTTCCCCTTGACGCTGTGCACAAGTGCTATTCCGAATTTTACGCCCAGCATTGCCGAGAACACACGGAACCCTATCCCGGAGTTATCGATTTTCTAAAGAACTTTCCCGCGAAAAAAGCGCTGGTGACAAACAAGCCTCACATTCCCGGAAAAGAACTGCTCAAATTATTCGACATCGATTCCTGCTTTGAAGCCTGTGCATTTGGCGACGAAGAAACCGCGCGAAAACCTTCTGCAGAGCCGTTTTTAAAAATTTTACAGCTTACCCGCACCGCTCCCCAAGACGCCGTAATGGTCGGCGACGACGCCCCCGATATTCTTGGTGCCCGAAACGCCGGCATTGACAGCGTATTCATCGAAAACGGTTTTGGCAAGCGCGAAAGTTTCGCCCCCGTAGAACCGACGTATTCCATTCCTCATTTTGCCGACCTCAAAAATTTAAAATTCTGAAATATGCCGACCCACTACCTAATAGATACTTACGGTTGTCAAATGAACGAGTACGACTCGGCCCTCATCGCGTCTTTGCTCGAAAAAAACGGATGCGTTCCGACCGAAGATCCCGAAGAAGCCGAATTGTTCTTTTTCAATACCTGTTCCGTTCGCGAAAAAGCGGAAGAGAGCGCCAAAGCCCGAATTTCAAAAATGAAATTCTATAAAAAACGCCGTCCCTGGATAAAATTCATCGTGACCGGCTGTATGGCGGAACATTTGGGAGTCCGGCTAATGGAACAAGTGGATTGCGTCGATTATGTAATTGGCCCGGACAAGTACAATCAAATTCCGGCTCTCCTGTTTCCGCGTCCTCTGGCGGTGAATAAAAAGACACTCCTTCGGCGGGTCGTTACCGGTTTTGAATATTCCGAAAACTATCTGGGCGAATACGCCAAATTGTCCCACCCATTTTCTTCTTATGTGACCATCCAGCGCGGATGCAATTTCCGGTGCAGCTACTGCATAGTCCCCTTCGTCCGCGGGCGAGAAAAATACCGTGCAGCAAGCGATGTCATTCGCGAGGTGGAAGCCGCCCGGGATAACGGCATTTCCGAAATCTGCTTGCTAGGGCAAACCGTAAACGCCTACCGGGAAAACGGAATGGATTTTGCCGATTTGCTTATCAAAATTTCCGAAATCCAAGGAATTCGCCGCATCCGCTTTATGAGTCCGCATCCACGCTTTTACACCGAAAAGCTCATCGACGTTCTGCAAAGCGTTCCGCAAATCTGCCCGCACGCCCACATTCCCATCCAAAGCGGCAGCGACACAATGCTCCAAAAAATGCGACGCCGTTACACCGTTGATGAATTTATGCGAATCCTTGAAAAATTCCGAGGGAACAATCCCTTGTACGGACTGACAACGGATGTCATTGCAGGATTTGTCGGAGAAACCGAAGAAGATTTTAAAGCGACTCTCGACGCATTTCAAGAGGCCCAGTTCGACGCCGCATTCATGTTCATCTACAGTCCCCGCGAAGGAACCGACAGTGCCAAAGAAGCGGAAAGCTTAACCGAAGAGCAAAAACAGGAACGGCTCGCGCGACTCGTGGAGCTGCAGAACGCAATTACATTGAAACGCAATCAGCAAATGATCGGACGGACCGAAGAAATCCTTGTCGAAGGGCCGTCTTCCAAGAATCCCAACGAATGGGTTGGCAAAACGGGCAGTTTCAAAAAAGTGGTTTTCGCCTCGGAAAATGTCAAGCCCGGCGATTACGTCCAATGCCACATCGACGACATCCGCGGTTGGACTTTGCGAGGAACCGTCGTCTAGAAACAGGAAGCACCATGAAATCTTTTCGTACTCTCATTCTTTTTTTTCTTGCCACCGAAACGATTTTAGCGGCAACATTGGAAAACGCCCAAAAAGCCTACGTTTCTGGAAACTGGAAAAGCGCCGCCGAATCGTTTGAATCCGTATGTCCTGCCCTCGACGCCTCCAAGCGTTCCGAATGCGCTTTATGGGGAGTGCTCGCCCGTTCGCAAATCGGCAACTCCAAAGATTTTTCCATTGCGAAAAAACGCCTGGACAGCCTGATTTTCGCGACTCCCGACACCCTTCCGGTCATCTCGGATTTATACATGACGCGCGCCCAGTTTGAATTGTATTTAAAACGCAGCGACCTTTCCCAGAAAAGCCTCAAAACCGCTTTCGCTAAAGCGCAGCCCCATCAGATTCCCGTCATTTACCAAGTTTGCCAAAGCCTTTACAAAGCGGCTCCAAACGATTCTGTTCTGAATTTGTGCGCAGAAATTGAAAAAAGAAAAACGAATCCCGCCGAAACATCTAGTTCCAGCGGTGCCGGTTCAAGCTCTTCCATTCTGCCGATTGCCGAATCTTCTAGTTCCGAAACGATCGGAGCGGCATCATCATCCAGTTTCTCTCCCGATTCCAGCGTTTTGTCCTCGGCAAGCGCTTTTGCGCTTTCATCTTCAGAAAGCGTTCCTTTGCCCACCAACGAAAAGTCCAGCAAGTTTTGGTCGCTTCAACTGGGCGCATTCGGCATCCGCTCCAATGCGGAAATGCTCGTCAATTCGCTACAGTCCAAAAAAATCGAAGCACGCATCGAAGAATCCCATTTTGACGACCGGACGCTCTTTCTGGTGCAGACCGGAAAATTTGAAACCCGAGAACAGGCCGTCGAATACGGCGAAAAGGTTCTTTTGCCCCAACATTTGGAATATCAACCCGTAAAAAAACCATAATCTTTATTTTTCCTATTCAAAATTTGAAAAAGAGTTCTATATTTGTCTTTGCCCCTAGCCGGGGTGGTGAAATTGGTAGACGCGCTGGACTCAAAATCCAGTAGAGGCAACTCTGTGAGGGTTCGATTCCCTCCCCCGGCACTATATCGAACTGCTGAGGTTCAATGAAAACGACATTCAAAATCTTCTGTGCTTTTCTTTTCGCGGTTTCCGTTTCGTTTGCGCAAGACGATTTTGACAACTATGCAGCCGATGACACGACAGAAGAAGCTGTAGAGGATTCCTATTCCGCGGGTTCCGCAAATTCCTCGGACAGCGAATGGGCGGGCTTTGACTACGAAAGCGCCGGACTGACCCAGTGGGAATTCCAGCAGGCCAAAGAAAACGGCGTCAGCCGCGACAAACTGACTCAATTGACCGAACTGGGCATTCGCCCGTCAGAATATCTGCAAGAGCCTTGGAAACGCCTCGGCGTATCCGAAGAAGATTGGCTGAGTTCCCGCGCCAAAGGTTTGGAAGATTCCGACATTGACCGTACTTATCGCAATCATTCGGGAGAACAAAACATCGCCTACCTTTCCGCTCTCGTTCCTTCCCTTTACCAGTGGAAACACGACGAAACGGTAAAAGCAATCTGGATGGATGCTCTTTGGGTGGTCGGCGTAGCAGGTCTGACTTATTTTGCGGTCAATAGCGACGAATATGACAATACCTGGGTTTACTGGTTGATTCCCGTCCTTGGAGCTCATATTTGGTCCTTTGCCGATGCCTTCTTCAATACCCAGTGGGCAAACAACCCCGACGCCGACCGCTTTAGCATGGGAGTCGGTCCTAGTTTGAATCGCGGAGTCGCGGGCGTTCTTCAAATACGCTTCTAAAATGCAAACCGATTTTCTGAAATGTAAAATCCATCGCGCAACTGTAACCGATGCGAATTTAAATTATGAAGGTTCCATCACTATCGATAAAGCTTTGCTGGACGCTGCAGGAATTCTTCCCTTTGAAAAAGTCGGCGTTCTGGACATCAATAACGGTGCTCGTTTTGATACCTATGTCATCGAAGGGGAAGCCGAGTCCGGCACAATCTGTTTAAATGGCGCTGCCGCCAGAATGGTGCAAAAGGGCGATCTGGTCATTATCGTTTCGTATGTTTCTTTGACTCCGGAAGAAGCAAAGACATGGAAACCGACCATTGTAAAAGTAAACGCCCAAAACAAGCCGCTCTAAATCGCTATATTTACAGCGTGCGCATTTTCAAAGCAATCATCCCCGTTTTTTATTTGACCTTTCTTCTTTGTTCTTGCAAGGAAGAGGTTCAAATCGTACCTGAAATCCGTGAAACGCCGGGAGACATACAAGTCCTGAACTCCAGCGGCATCCCGGGTGCTGCGGTCAAAATGCGCGACTATTTGCGTTCACAAGGTTTCGACGTCATCGAAATGAGCAACGACAACCTCTGGAATTACGAAGAAACCATCATCGCCATCCGAAATCCTCACTGGGCAGGGGCCGAAGCCCTTGCCAAAGCCCTCCATACGACAAATGTCATCCCTTTAAAAAACAAGCAGAAACTTGTGGATGCAACCGTATTCGTGGGAAAAGATTTTGAAAAAATCACACAAACAGGAACACCATGACAACAGCAAAAAAAACGGCAACCAAAACCGTTACCAAAAAAACAACTGTAAAAAAAACGGCTACCAAAACTGCGGCTAAAGCGACTGAAAAAAAGACGACGGCAAAAGCCTCTGTAAAGAAAGCCGAAAAGAAAACAGTCGTCAAGAAGACGGCAAAGACAACGAAAAAAGTTTCATCCCAAAAAACATATTCAGAAGCCGTACAAGCGGCGGCGAAAATTTTATTTGAATTGCGCGCGCAAAAGTTGCAACTCATCGATCTGCGCGGCATTTCGGAAACCTCGGACTTCATGCTGCTCGCGACTTGCGAAAGCGAAGCCCAAATGCAAGCCATCCTGACCGAACTCGATAAAAATTTCAAACACCAAAAGTTACAGCACCGCACCGAGTACAAGCCCGGCATCAATATGCGCTGGGCGGTTTTCGACGCCGGGTTCGATTTAATCGTCCAACTTTTTGAAGAAGGAAAACGAGACGAACTCGCCTTGGACAAACTCTACAGCGATGCTCCTATCACTGAACTCGAAGAAAAAAACTTTATCCAGAAGACAACCAAAAAGGCCAAAGCTAAAGATGACCTCATTTAACGAAGAAATCGCCAAAGCCGTCGCCGCAACGGGTGCGTTTGAACAGGATCAAGCCAAAAAACTCATCACGATTCCGAACGACACGGAACACGGCAACTTTTCCCTTCCCTGCTTTGCTCTGGCAAAGACCCTGCACAAAGCACCCAAGCAAATCGCCGAAGACCTGGCCGCCAAAATCCAGCTGCCCGCCGGAATTTCCAAAGTAGAAGCCATCGCCGGCTACTTGAACTTTTTCATCGACAGAAAATTCCTCGCCGAGTCCATTTTGGAAAGCATTGCCCAAGGCGGACTGGAATACGGCCACGCAGCCCCGAATGGAAAAGTCGTCTGCATCGACTACAGCTCGCCGAATATCGGTAAGGAACTCGCCTTTCACCATCTGCGTTCCACGATGATAGGAAACAGCCTTGCTCGCATTTACAAGGCATTTGGCTACAAGGTAGAACGCATCAACCACCTGGGGGACTGGGGAACCGCTTTTGGCAAACTCATCGTGATGTATCTGCGGGAAAAACTTCCAACCGACCAAGCCACGCTGGATTCCCTGACGGTTAAAGAACTCAACGTTCTGTACGCCAGTTTTTCCAAAGCCGCTAAAACGGAACCCGAGTTGGAAAACGCCGCCCGGGACGCCTTTTCCAAATTGGAAAAAGGCGACGAATTTTACCGGAAATTATGGTTGGCCTTCCGCGCGGCGACCCTCAAAGAATTGATGCGCATCTACAAAATGATGGGCGTGGACTTTGACCACTATACGGGAGAATCGTTCTACGAAGACAAAATGCCCGCCGTCATTGACGCCCTCCGCGAAAAGAACCTGCTGGAACGCAGCGAGGAAAGGGACGTCGTAAAACTCGACGAGTACAAGCTGAACCCTTGCCTCATCCGCAAAAGCGACGGCAGTACGTTGTATGCCACCCGCGATCTCGCCGCCGCGATTTACCGCAAAAAAGAATACAACTTCGACAAATGCCTTTATGTGGTGGATCTCGGGCAATCCCTGCACTTCAAGCAGATCAAGCTCGTTCTCAAAAAGATGGGTTACGACTGGTCTGACGCCCTCGTCCACATTCCGTTCGGCGTCATTCTAAACCTGATCGACGGCAAGTGGGAAAAAGGAAAGACCCGCACAGGAACAGCCAGCCTTCTCCGGGATGTCATCGAAGCGGCACAAAAGAAAATCTTGGAATTTATCGATCAAAAAAATCCGGATTTGGAAAACAAGGAATTGATTGCCCAGCAAATTGGCATTAGCGCGCTGACTTTCAACGATTTGAAAAATCACCGGATGATGGATGTCAAATTCGATTGGGATTCCGCTTTGAGTTTTGACGGAGCGACCGGACCTTATGTCCAAAATGCGCACGTTCGCCTTTGCAGCATTATGCGGAAAGCGGGCTACGACGTTCAGCAACAAGACGTGAATTTTGAACAATTAACAGACGATGCCGCCTACGAACTGATCAAGCTGCTCGCCCAAAAAGCGGACCGCATTCGCAAAGCCTGCGAAACCGACGAGCCGAGCGAGCTTGCGCAATACTCCTTGGACATCGCGGGCGCAGCACACAAATTCATTCACGACGACCGCGTCCTCGGAAGCCCGGAAGAAAAATCCAGGCTCTTCCTCGTCAAATGTACGCAAATCGTTCTGGAAGACGTTCTGAACCTGCTAGGGCTTTTCCCCGTGCGGAATATGTAAAAGATGAACAGGCAAAATTCCATTTCCGCTCTGCTGGATAAAGCGACGACATCGAGACTCGCTCCCGACGAAGCGCTTTTCCTTTTGCAGAATGCGGATTGGACGGAAATCGTCCACGCCGCCAATGCCGTTCGGAATGCCAGACTCCCCGGAAAACGTGTCGGCTATACGGTTTATCGGATCATCAACTATACCAATATCTGCTCCATCCTTTGCGACTTTTGCGCTTTTTCCCGAAAAGCGGGCGAAGCAGGTGCCTATACGCTTTCCCTTGAAAAAATTCGGGAGAAAGCACTGGAAGCCAAAACCCTAGGCGCAGACCAAATTTTTTTGCAAGGCGGAGTCCATGAAGATCTGCCGCTGGAGTACTACACCGATATTCTTTCCCTGCTTTCAAAAGATCTCGGCATGAGCGTTCGCGGTTTTTCTCCCGTTGAACTGGTACACATTGCCAAAGCGCACCAATTAACCCTAGAAGAACTTCTTCGGCTTTTTAAAAATGCCGGACTTTCGTCCGTTCCCGGAGCCGGAGCCGAAATCCTTTCCGACAGAATCCGAAAGGAACTCAGCCCGAAAAAACTGACAGCAAAAGAATGGCGAGACACGCTGGCGGTCTGTCAAAAAAATGGACTTCCCGGCAGTGCCAATATCGTCATCGGATCCAAGGAATCGCCGCAAGATATTATTGAACATCTGGAACTGGTACGCAACCTTCAAGACGAAACTTCCGGAATCAAAAGCTTTGTCGCATGGACATTTCAACCGCAAACGGACAAATTCCCCATCCGCCATGTATCTCCAGCGGAATACCTAAAAGTCCTTGGACTTTGCCGACTTTACTTTGACAACATCCGTCACATTGAAGTTTCCGTTCTAGGAATGGGAAAAGCTATTGGTGAACTAGGACTCCTTTCTGGAGCCGACGATATCAACAGTATCGTTCTAGAAGAAAACGTTTTGGTTTCCCAAGGAATCCGCAGCATTGCCGAAGCCGAGGACTTTATCCGAAATGCGGGATTTATTCCCTACCGACGGGACTTGAATTTCAGCGGCGACGATTAAGCTATGCGAACGCGAACTCGATTCAGGCGCCTACAGATCGACGAGATTCTGCACGTCGTCCCAGCGGAGAGTTCTATAGCCATCGGCAACCTAAAACAAATCCGGATATACAGTCTGGTCCTAGCAAGCCAGAGGATTCCCCATCAAATTTTGCGGGATAAGCGGGGACCTTACAAACTTTCCGTATGGGGTAAATACCAAGAGTCCGCATCCCAGCAAATCGCCCTTTACATTCAAGAAAATCCTCCCCAACCGGAAAATCCCCCTTTAGCGCTCCGCTTTAAAATTTCACCGCTCCTCATTCTTTCCCTTCCTGCGGTTCTGACCCTTCTTCAATTTTCCCGCTATGGCAGCCGCTGGTATCACACCGGAATCGCCGATGCAGAAAAAATTCTGTCTGGAGATTGGTGGCGTCCCATTACCGCTCTCACTTTGCACGGGAATGCACACCATCTGGCTTCCAACCTGATTTCCGGCTATATTGTTTTGAACCTGCTGGCATTCCGCTTGCCTCTCGCCCGCATCGCTCTCCCCATCGCCGTAGCATCCGCAGTGGCCAATTTTTTTGTCGCCCTCACCGTGCAAGAGGATTTTCGTTCTCTCGGTTTTTCCACTTTTGTCTTTTGTGCAATCGGTACTCTCGGCACCATTGAATTTCGCCTGCTGCCTTTGAAAACGGGCAATGTCCTGCGACGTTTCACTCCGCTTTTCGCCAGCGCGCTCTTAGCCATTTTTCTGGGCATCGGCGAAAACGCCGATATTCTTTCCCATTTTTATGGTTTTGCATTAGGACTCATCGTCGGCTTTTTACCGTCGAAAAAAAGTCTCCTCTGGGGAGAAAAAAGAACAACCTTGGACTTTCTCTTCTGGATTCTCTATTTTGCGATCTTTGCCTTCGCCTGGCGGCGGGCAATTTTATTATCTTTATCGGTATAATGGGAAACATTATTCAAACTTCCGGTTTTTCAATTCAGGACAATGAAGCGAACAAACTCCTTCACGTATTTCCATTGATTCTGAATGTCGGCGATTCGCCTGCGCTTTTGTTCCGTCTGGATGCGCCACTTGCCGTTGGCACGAGCGTTTCTTATCGGCTTGTCGCTGGTTTCCGGATTTTGAACTGGAAAGGGAAAATCACTTCTGTCCAAAAAAACGACTGGACTGCGGAATTGCAGGAAGGCCCGTTTTCCTTTTTTCAAGTGAAGCACTCCGTACAAAAAACAGGTGACTTGTTGGAATTGACAGACGAAATTTATTTTGGCGGAGAAGCTCCCGAATTGGCGGTCGCCATGCGGAATGCCAGACTGCTTTACGCGTTTAAAGATCGAGCCGATTTGCTCCAAGCCCAAGACTCTTACGAATCCCACCGCAAGACCGAAAGCTTCAAAGCATTCAATGCCGGATTGTCTGCGGGCTGACGGAGAGCCATGCCCTACAAATCCTTAGAAAGCGCGCTTTTAGATTTAGAAAAGCACGGGATGCTCTTGCGCATTTCCGAAGAGGTTTCTCCCGATTTAATCATGCCCAAAATGGCAGAAATCGCCACTCAAGAAAACCTGCCCGCTCTCCTTTTTGAACGCGTTCAGAATTCCCCATTCCGTGCTGCGGCAAATATCTTTGGCAGTCGTGAACGCATCCATTTTCTATTTCGCAAAACCCTCCAACGTACAAAAACGGCTATTGATTTTCACGCCAATCCCGTCGAAGTTTTAAAACGGCCCCAAAACTGGTTTTCGCTTCCCTCTATAGGATGCTTCGTTCTTCCCGTCAAAAGTTTTGCTTCTCCGGTTCTGCAAGAAACAACCCGTCTCAGCGACTTGCCGCAAATTCGTCTGCACGCCAAAGACGGCGGCACTTTTTTAACTCTCCCGCAAGTCTTTTCGCAACAGCCCGAAGAACGGCAGCTGCTAAAATCCAATCTCGGAATGTATCGCATTCAAACATCCGGCAACCAGTATGTGCAAAATCAAGAATGCGGTCTCCATTACCAAATCGAACGGGGCATTGCCAGGCACCATGAAGCGGCAATTCAAAAAGGCGAACCGCTGAAAGTCAGCATTTGGCTAGGAGGACCTCCCGCCCAGACGTTGGCCGCCATTATGCCAATGCCTGCGAATCTTTCCGAACTGATTTTTGCCGGTCTTTTAAACGGTCGCGGTTTTCGCTATACGCATCTGGACGGTTATACGATTTCTTCCGATGCGGATTTTTGCATTTTAGGCGAGCTAGCTCCTACGCTAAAACCCGAAGGCCCTTTTGGCGACCATCTGGGCTACTATTCCGACAGGCACGATTTTCCCTACCTGAACGTCAAAAAAGTTTTTTGCAAAAAAAATGCCATCTATCCGTTTACAACCGTCGGCAGGCCGCCTCAGGAAGATTCCATTTTTGGAGAGTTCATCGCAGAAATAGTGAAACCGATGGTGCCGCAATCCGTTCCGGGAGTAGATGAAATAAACGCCGTGGATGCCGCTGGAGTGCATCCTCTGCTGCTTGCCATCGGAAAAGAACGCTACCGCCCCTATGTCAAAGACCGAGAACCGATGGAGCTTTTAAAAGAAGCCAACGCCCTTCTCGGATTCAATCAAGTTTCTCTTTCCAAATATGTTTTCATCACCGCCCGAGAAGACGCTCCGGATTTACGCACGACAAAATACGTCGATTATTTCACGCACGTTTTAGAACAAATTCACTTTGATCGGGATATTCATTTTCAAACAGAAACAACGATAGACACGCTGGATTACTCCGGACGCTCTCTGAATCATGGATCCAAAGTCATCTTTGCTACCGCCGGGCAAAAAATTCGTCAGCTCGGCCATTCGGAATCGGATTTGTCCTTATTGCATTTGCCCTTTGGATTTTCCAACCCCAAGTTGGTCTTTCCCGGAGTTCTCGCCATACAAGCGACGACCGCAGCAAAAATTTCCGAATTCGTACAAACGCTGGAAAATTTTCCATACCGAAACAATTATCCGCTGATAACTATCGCCGACGACTCCCATTTTACCGCAAAAAATTTGGAAAACTGGATGTGGGTGACATTTACCCGCAGCAACCCGGCCTCTGACATCTATGGTTTTCAGGAGCAATTTCGCCATAAGCACTGGACTTGTCAAAGTCCTCTGATTATTGACTCTCGCCTAAAATCGCAAATGCAAAGCCCCATTGAAGACGACCCCAAAATCGAAAAACTTGCCCGTGAAATTCTGCATCAAGCGCAAAAGAGAAAGCCATGACGAAAAAATCGGCTATCGCCTTTGCCATTTTGTGTCTATTCATCGCCAGCATTTCGGCCAGTCCCATCTGCGGACGTGAACGCCTTTGGCAAAATCGTACTCAACAAATTCATTCCACCGGAACGCCTTCCGCCAAATGGATAACCTCATCCACAACAAACTGCGATGCGGAATTTTATTACGATACAAGCGATGTCCAAGAACGCATTACCCAACATTTTCACATTTATTATGTCATTGAAGGCATCCACGCCACGAAAAAAGCTTTTGTAGATTCCCTGGCGACGGCACTGGAAAAAGCCTGGAATTTTTACATACAAGAACTCGGCTATAAAAAACCGAAAGCCGCCCCCATCACTTGGCATTACCGCAAAGAACCCGCTCCCAATCGCTTCCCCATTGAAATCGCCGACATCAATTCCATTCGCGATAACGCCAGCCTATTCGGCGGTTTTTGCGGAGAATGTATCGCCGTCACCTTTTCGCCTTCCAGCGAACCGGACGAATCGGAAATTATCATTGAAAATGATTTTTTCTTTGCCGGAATCAACAGCCCGCAAAAAAACGAAACCGATTCTTACTGTACCTTTTACAAAGCGGACAACCCGATGCAAAACGAAGTCACCGGAATTGACTATACCGTTCATTTCGGCAAACTCATTCGGGCGACAGCCTTTCACGAATTTTACCACACGCTTCAATTTATCTACTTACCACCTACGGACAAGCGCGACACTTACTGGTACGAAGCTTCCGCAACCGCCCAAGAAGAAATCGGAGCTCCCGATGTCAATGATTACTGGTCACAGCTGCCGCTATTTTTCAATGCAACAGGAAAACCGTTTCATGAACTCAGCAGCGACTACGGCCTCGCCGTGTGGGAACTTTATAACGAAAGTATCTACGGCAATCCTATAGGAAAGCATTTTTGGGAACGCTTTGCCAAAAATCCAGACGCATCCTTTGAAGAAATTTTCGCCGAAGAAATGCAATATCGGGAAATCGATCCGGATTCCTCTTTCAACGATTTTGCCGAACGGCTTCTTTTTTCTGGACCTCGGGCATTATTTTCCGATTCCACAAAGCTCATTACGGACGACGCTTTCCGTTGGCCCTTTCAACCGAAAATTCTTTCGCCATCCACGGAAAGCGTTTCACTGACTCCGCCAGCCATCGCTTACTATCGCATCACCACGGATTCCATTCCACATTTAGACGCATTCCAAGGAAAAGCCAGCATCGCTTTATACGGCAAGACACAAACGCCCATCTTTTATTCTCTAGATACAATAACGCTGGCCAATATCCTGCCCCAAATAGAAAAATCGGAAAATGCCGTTTTAATTCTTTCCAGACTTCGTGAACAGACAAGCCAAAAACCCATCGTCGATTCCCTGCCAATGCGAAATTACCCGAATCCGTGGCGTGGCGAAACGCCCCTCTGCTTTGCCCATCTTCCCCAAGATAAGACGTTTATAGAAATTCGGACAAGAACCGGAAAGCTCGTCGGCCAATTCAGATATTCGGGAGAACAGCTTTGCCTGGAAGCGGAAACGCTGCGAGAAAAACTCGCCCCCGGATTATACTACTTCCGAGCGGGAAACAAAAACAAGGCGAAGCCCTTTCTTGTCGTCTATTGATTTTCGTCGCGGTCAGCGGCCAGCAAAAAATCGGTTCCCAGTTTTGCGATTTGTCGCAATTCCGGCTCTACTCCGCTTCGCCAAGAAAGGCCATTGAACATTTCCTTTGTAGAGCGTAACACAAACAAGCGATTCCACATTTTATTCGCCAAAATCTGACGGCACAAAGTCGCCCCGGGTTCCACAGCTAGCCGATGAATGCCCATTTGACTCAAGTCGTCCATCATTTTCGACCAATTTTCAGCAAAAGTTTTTCCCTCTAAAAGGCGAACTTCTGCAAGTCCGTCCAATTCTGTTTGGGGAATCCGGCTGTAAACCATCGGCAATCGTGCAAAAGGAGTTTCCCAAAGATGCAGATGCCGCGAAAGTAAACGAGAACCGGCAAAAACAATTCGAATGGGATGATTTCCGCCGACTCCGCGAACGGTCAATTTCGGGTTATCCGCAAGAACCGTTCCTCCGCCCACGCAAATACATTCCGCAGTTCTTCGCCATTTCGCCGTCCAGACATTCGCTTCCATTCCCGAAATGCGAACCGGCGAACGATCCGCCGCGGCAATAAATCCGTCAGCCGACTCGGCGATTTTCAATTCGACAAACGGACGGCGGTTCCGGACAAAAAAATCATAAGCATCATAAAAATGCAAAAAATCGTCAGGTGGAGAAACAAAAACCGATTCGATGCCCGCTGAAGCCAAAATTTTTTCGCTTTTTCCAAAGACCTGCGGATTCGGATCTCGATGGGCAAAGAAAACTTTCCGAATTCCTGCGGCGATAATCGCCTGCGTGCAGGGCGGCGTTCTGCCAAAATGACAGCAGGGTTCCAACGTTACATACAAAGTCGCTTGATTCGCTCGTTCGGTCGCATCACGCAAGGCCATCACTTCGGCATGGGGGCCGTGAATCCTTTGCGTGTGCCCCACTCCAACAATTTTTCCATCTTTTACAACAACCGCGCCCACTGCCGGATTCGGAAACGAAACGCCAACCGCCAACAATGCCTGTTCAAAAGCCTTTTCCAGATAATTCATTTTTTCGATAGCAACTGGCTTACGCCATACAAAGTGTAAAATCCGATATCGTTCTTTTCCAACGTACTGCAAATTTCCAAATCGACCCTGGAGCCGTCTTTATTTTGCACCGTAATCACAGACCTCTGCGGAGAATCGCATTCCTTTCCACTATCGGCAAGACTCGCAATCCGTTCATTCAATTCCTGCCGGATTTTAGAAAGGGATTCCGGCGTAAACACATCTACATTAGAAATAATCGGACCAGCGGGAAAATCGTCAATGCCAAAGCGTTCTTTGGAAACAGGCGTCAAGAGAGTCAGTCGCCGAGACAGACAATCCATTTTCCAGACGATTGCCCTTGAATTATTCAGCAAGATATTCATCAACCTTTTGTGTTCAATCAATTCTTCATGGATTCGAATTTGTTCATTTATCGGAAAGAACGAACAACAAAAAATCGCTTTAGCCCGAAACGAAGTGAAAAATCCAAAAAGTTCATACCATTGCCATCCATATCGCGCATCGCGCAAACGAATCCGTAAATTTTCAAGACTTTTGCCCGCATACTTTTTCTCGTCGCCAAGAGAATTGGTTATCACTGTATTTAATAGTTTCGCATCGTCCGGGTGAATAAATTCCTTGAAGTTATGTTTTTTGAGTTCTTCATCGGAAATGCCGAAAATCTGCAATAACGCTGCCGATGCCGATAACGATTGCAAGTCTTTTAAGGAAAGAATGGCAAGAAGGCTTTTGGTCTTCTGATCTATCTGGCGAACCAGCTGCAAGCGGTCTTTTAAAGAAACGATTTGCAACAGCAAAAAGATAACCGCCACAAAAAACAATAGAGCGAGAATCAGAGGGTAATTGTCAAACATAAGATTCTTCTAAAATGGTTTTGGGGGATACTTCGACAAGCTCACCAACCGTTTGTCGAACTAATCGAAGGGAAACAGAAATGAAAAGCGGTCAATACATTCGGTATTGAACACTTTAAGAAATGAAGCCATGCGACGCAGCACAACTGATTTTTGGAAAATGGATTTTTAACTACAGCCATAATGCCAATTTATAAAAAACTCGGCAAATGAAAATCCATTTTTCGCAAAGCTTTATCCGTCAAAGAATAAAGAATTACATACAATCCTTCACAAAACATTCGCAATCCATTTTTTCAAAGAGAGAACTTGTTCTCGCAAGGGGAATTCTTTTTCAAAATGGGAACGATGTCCAGACGCATTCCTTCTAAAACGCTTTTTCAACCCATTCGGCAAGCTTGCCTTCCTTGGCGAGTTCGGCGGTATCTTTCATCTTGAAATTCGGGTAAAGCGCCTGGATTTCCGATGCGGTCTTGCCTTCGATTTCTCTGTTGAATCCTAGAATGTAGTGCATGGCAATCATGTAAATGATTTCGGTGGGAGCTGCCCCGTAAACTTGATTCTTGACGATATACTCTAGCCTTTTCTTGTCGTCGGGGAAGAGTTCCTTCATCTTTTGGGAGCGATAAATCCGTTTGATGATTTCGGTGATATAAAGTCCCGATTTCATATACAGGTCGGCAAAGGTGTGCGTCGGGTCGTCGAAGCACCCCGGCGTTTCCTTTTCCAGCATATCCACCATCTCCTTGACGACTTTTTTCGGGGTGAATATCTGGTTTGTCTTTTGCGGCGGAATGTAATCGAAAATATCGCCTTTGAAATTTTCCTTGAAGTAATCCGCGAGCTCCGAACGTTTACGCATAAATTCTTGGACGGAATCGTTGAAGACGACGGATTCAAAGAGATGGCCAGCGTAATGCTTTTTCTTGCCGTCATTTTCGTCGGTGTAATCGCCGCCGTCGCGAAGGAACTTGAATTCGTCAACGGTGATGCTTGTGACTTCAAGGAATACGTTGCCCGGAATGTCTCGTTCGAAATTTTCGAGAGTGGTTTCGGCATTTCCGTAAGCCATTAGGAATGAAGGAATCGTGCGGGCAAAGCCACGCAGATGATCGCGGACGCGTTCTTCGATGGCGTTTTTCTTCTTTTCGATTTTACTTTCTTCGACCGCCTTGACGGTTTCCTCTGTCGCCTTTTTCCAAATGTCCGATGTATCCGAAACGGTTTCTTTGAATTTTTTCTCAGCAGCATCCATTTCCTTTTTGAATAACTGCTGAATTTGCTTTTCTTCGGCCTTGGAATTGCAGTTTTTCAACGCCTCGTCGCGCTTATGTTCCGCTGTACCGGCTTCTATCTTGAAATCGGCGGCGGCAGAACTGATTTTCTTTTGTCCGTAATTTTGCAGATTGCGTTCAAATTCCTTGGACTGAGATTTGGTCATGTCTTGGCCAAACTTGACCTTGGCTTCTTCGGCTACTTTCTTTACAGATACATCGTAAACAGTGGTCAATTCCTTAACGACATTTTCTATTTCCGAAGGCTTGTGGTCTCGCAGTAACCTATTCACGTCTTTTTCGTAATCATTAGATTGCTGGGCAAAAACCGGATCACCAAACTTATCTGCGGCTGTCCCGACCACCTGTTCCGAGGGAACATCGACATTTCCATTTTCATCAAGAGGAAGTTCATTCGCCTGTTCCGGGGTGACAATATTCTTGTCCGCTTCTGCCTTGGTGACAGGATTTACCTTTTTGAGGATGTCGTTTACAATCGAAGGTGCAGCAAAAATTCCGCTGATATTCTGGAAAAGGAAATTGCTCATGAATCCATGATTCACGACTTCCTTAGCGTGGATATGCCTCGGGATGGTCAACACCTTTTCGGCATCCAGCTCTATCATTTCGCCATTGTCGTCTTCGCCTACCACAGGGAAGAAGTTCAAGAGTTCCAGAACATGCTTCTTGCGCTTTTCGCTATCACCTGCACCACCGGCAGTATCCTTGTACTGGTCATTGGCAATGGTTTCCACGATAGTCAGCGTGCGTGCCGGATCAAAATCGAACACATACGCATTATCTTTGCGATATGTTTTGCCATCCTTATCCAAGAAAAGGCACGGATTCTGAGCACGGAATGCAGCCTGCATATACAGCGCCGGAGAACGCATGGAGCAAAGCATCAGAACAGCGGTCCATTCGGGAATGGTGACGCCCGTCGTAAGCTGCCCCACCGAAAGGGTAATAGTCTTTTCGTTTTTCTTGATTGCTTCGCGGACAGCGGTAATCGCCTTCTGGTTTTCCAGTTCCTCGTCGCCATTACCTACAGCAAGGACCACCGTATATTCCTTGAATACAGGGTGCTGTGTCAAAAGCTTTTTCAAGGCGATGGCAGAATCTACACGATTCAACAACCAGAACGTATGCTTGAGCTGGTTCCTGAGTTCTTCCGTAGAGAACGGATACTTTTTCTGCTCCGTAAGAGCACGCAGGAACTTCTTTACATCTTCGAGATGTTCAAAATACCCTGAAGCATTCGTCTTGAAGAACTCGTTCAAGTCAAAGTAATATTGCGTTTCTTCGTCATCAATGAGAGTTCCAGCATCGGCCTTCGCTCCCATCATATCGGACATCTGGTAAGTGAACAGATTGAGCTTCGGCAAGTCTTCGTAAGGATTTTCTATCCCCTTTTCCGCAAATTCTTTTTTACGCTCCTGTTCGTCTGCGTATGTCCAGTTGAATATAGCCTCTTCGGGGAACTTGTCGGAAGCAAGCATCTTGAACGGAGTGCCCGAAAGGTTCAGCGTAAAACGGCGTTTGATGCGTTCCAAGGCAACATCCGTTTTATCGGTTTCTACGCCCTCGTGCGCCTCGTCAAGAATCAGCACATCCCAATCAAGTTCAGAAACTTCGCGGAGTTTTTCGTAATCGCCGCCAAAAGCCTTTGCACCTTTAAGGTCTTGCAAGGAGATAAATTCAATGCAGCCAAGCCTGTTCTTGCTAATGGCACGAGTGAATTCATCCCTTGTCAAAACATGCTTGTATTTTTGTGGATTCTTCTTGAAAACATCCACTTGGCTTACAAAATAGTAGCCGCCTTCCGTCCCGACGAAACGGGCATAATCGCTATACCAGCTATCGGCAATGGCGGGGCGATTTGTCAGGATAAGCACATTTTTTGCGCCGACGCGCCTGCAAAAATCGTATGCCGTGAGCGTCTTTCCAAAACGGGGCTTCGCGTTCCATAGGAATTCGGGGGCCTTGTCCTTTTTCAGGATTTTTATCAACTTGTGGTTGTCGAAATAATTGGCAGTCTTTCTGGCGGCTTCTTCTTGCTCGTCACGGAGTTCATAGATTTCGACTCCATCCATCTCGGTGAGGATTCCGTGATTTTCCTTAAAGTCGCGGAAGTGATTTTTTGATGTTGCTGCGTCGGTCCTGAACCATTCGGTTTTGGGCTTGCGCTCGATATTTTGCTTGTTGGTCAAGTATTTGTGGAAGTCGTGATCGCGAAAGGGCGTGGAGTCGTCTTCGAATTCCGCTTTGCCAGACCACTCGATGTTTGCTTTTGTGTTGGAGGTGTGGGTTTGCTGCTTGACGCGTTCATCAACGGCGGTTTTCAGGTTCTCGCCGAAATTGACTTCGGTATCGCCGATTTTTATCCAGCCGTTGTGGGTTACGTCGTTTGGAGTGGTGTAGGCGTAGATGGCGCGGTTCACGGGCCGTATGGTTTTGATTTGGGTGACGTTAGTGGGCATTAGACCATCTCCTTGACATGCGATTCAATAAAGTCGCGTTCTTCTTTAGATAGACCGTATTTTTTGTAAAGTTGCAAGTCGATTTCGTGAACGGATTTGGACCAGTCGATGTCGGATTTGGAAGTGAAGTCTTGAAGAGGGACGTATTTCCAAACCTCTTTACGAGCGTTATCTGGAGTAACTTTACAAATTCCAAGTAATGCCCGTACAAATTTTGTCTTTAAATACTTTATTAAAGATTCACATTCTGCTTTTGAATTAAATCTTCCAAAACTTATAAATGTTTGAGTACTTACGCTATTTGGAGAAGCTATTTCTAATTCACTAAGTATTTCTCCAAATTTTCCTTCACCATTTGATTTGGCAACAAAAATTTTCCATTTATCCAAATTTTCATGATTCGCTATATATTCTTTTTTTACAAATTTATAGCATCTTTTTGTTTCGTCCAATCCAAAGATTCTTCTATATGAATTTGATTTGTTTTTAAATTCTTCATCGAAAAAGATTTCAGGGAATTTTTTAAAAATATTTGAGCCAATAGATAATTTTTCCGAGGCCTTCACTCTTCTATTAAATTCGGGATGTTTTTGATAGAGTATTTTAGTCAGTCGATAACTAGAACGGTTAAAATGAATTTCATCAAGATAGTGGTTACATAAAGGATTTATTTTGTCAACTATGATTTGCATAATATCTGAAGTAACAAATTTCCCAATTTTCCCAAATATTTTTTCTTGATTCCTTAGTGTTATGGCAACACCTCCCTTTATATCAGTGTTTGGAAATATTTTTGAGGCTTCGGGTTCGTAATGAAGAACTTTAAAATGCTCATCATTTAAAATTTTTTCATTCCATGCTTTAGGAGTCTGTCCAGCGTTAAAGAGGAATCGGGCTGGTGTAATTAACTCTACACAATCTGCAATCTTGAATACTGCATCCATAAAATGATTATAAATAGGCGGCTGCCTTCCATTCTTTTCGGATTCTTCCTGATACGGTGGATTCCCTATCACGGCAAAGAATTTTTTCATGATACACTCTCCCTTATTTTGAAAAAGTTGAAATTCCGGCGGAGATTGAAAAACACATTTGTGCTTTCTTCGCCAGTCGTAAATCCGGCATATTTCGGTGGTGACTTCGCTTGTTTCACCTTCTGTCTCGAATCCGAGGAAATTCATTTGTCCGCAATCCTTTTCTTGAATTTGCGGAATCCTGCCTGTAAGGCCGTCCATCTGCCAAAAGTTCCACGCAATCACGTTGGCGGCGGTCATGGCCGTTTTCTTGTCGGGCTTTTCGCCTAACTTCTTTTCCCAATGTTCCACCCATGTCAAAAACACATTGATGCGGGCAATCAAAAGGTTGTCGCCTTGAAACTCGTAACCGTAAGAACTTTCCAACGAACGCATAGACCATTTCCGATATTCGTCGCCGTCGGCATTTTCGGCTGCCACGCGGAGTTTGCGATCCAAGAATCCAATGCGGTCTTCCACTTCGATAAAATTCCCGTCTGTGGGATTGTAACGGCTGGTGACAAAAGGAGCTTCGCCGCAAGTGATTTCGAGCTTGGTGAGTTCGATATAGTTCTCCCAAGACGTTCCTTCGTTAAACCGAATTTTTGGACGAGAAGTTGTCCAGGCTCTTTCCCCTTCCACATTGAATGCGCCTGCGTAACCCAAGTAATCGTCATCTAGGGCGTTGTTCATCTGGTTGCAAACCCAAGAGGGCGTAAAGACTTCGGCGCGCTTTTTGGTGCGATTCTTTTGGGTGTCGAGTGCCTTAGTGATTCTCGGGCGCACAAGCATCAGGCTTCCGCCGGTAATTTCCTTGAATTCGATTTCGCTTTTTGGGGAAATGGCGTCGTATTCGTCTGTCGCCCACAAGATGTTCTTGCCGGTGGTCTTGTCTTTCAAGAGTCTAGGGAGCACGGCTCCTTGATACACGTCAAAGATTTGCCGGACTGGCGTGTCTGCCGCAATGTTTTTCATTCCATTCTCCCGAACGTCAAGCGCAACATTTCGCTCCCGTTCGGGGACTGGATTACGGCGATTTCACAAAAAGAGAATACACGACGCCCTAGGCATACAATACGCCCACGCCAAAACGGGGCGCGCATGCGTCCGGACGGAAGTACCCTCTTATTCTTTTGGGTTGAAATGGTCGAGATTCCATGCCAAGAACAAGAGCAACTCGTGGGAATTTCTCTTGCTCCGGCATTTCTCGCGCACCAAATTAAAAAGGCGGTGAGTTGAATGACCTTACGACATGTGGCTCTCGACTGCCAACCCAAATAAGGCCAAACAACCCACGCCCCATAAAGGCCGATATGCCAAAACGGACTGCACAACGGCAGCCTGCATAGCGAATCGTTGCCGGCTTTGCACGCCGACAGACGTGAGCGTCTGTCTTATTCTCTTGGGTTGAAATTGTCGAGATTTCATATCGAGAATAAGAGAAACTCTCTATTTTCAGCGGATAATATAAAATATTCCGCCAGCAAAAGGTGTTGTTGACGACTAAAATGCTCTATCCTAAAAAGCCAAGGGTTCTACCGAAAATCCGTTAAAGTAAAACGGTAAACAGCCCTTTTTCCTAGCTCCCTACTTTCAACCAATCACAAATCACGCTTCGACAAGCTCAGCGACCGGTCCCAGCCCTTCGACTAGTTCGACAGGCGGTTGCTGAGCCCGTCGAAACACACTAACCGGCGGTTCCTGAATTTATCGAAAGGCAGGGACCGCTTGCCGAAGAGCATGGCAAGGAGAAAATCGGCGAAGCCATCTTCAAGCACGCAAAAATTGCCGTGCCACAATCCATTTTTCGTGCGGGGAGGCAATCGTTACCATTACACGGCTCCTTTCACGGGTGAAACAACGAATGTTATCATTACACAGCCCGTTTCACGAGTGAAACGACGAATGTTATCATTACACAGCCCGTTTCACGAGTAAAACGACAAATGCAATCATTACACAGCCCATTTCACGGGTGAAACGACAAATGTAACGGAGCCAAACCGGGCTTTGGGGGCAGTCCAATGCGCATCAACAAGTTAGCAGGGTCCCTTCGGAGTTGTTTGTTGTCAGTTATTAGTTAGTCAGCCCTTAAAAAGTCACTTTGCGAACGCAAGATAAGGACGTTCGCATTTTTTGTTCATTCCGTTCCACAGAAGGCAAAAACAGTATAGCCATTCCAACAGGGCAAAAAAGCGCCTCATGGCCCTCTTGAAGTTGAACGCCGCCGCAGCAAGCTTTGCATTGAGCATGTCGCCAAAGATTCCCTTGTAGAAATTTCTGCCCATACGGTGGTCGCTTTTCAGGTGGCCGTTGATAGGCTCGATGCCAGCCCTCTTGCAAAAAAGCTTGTGAGCCTTTTTCTTCTGGTAGTAAGTCGCGTTTTTCTTCGGGACGTCCGGTATCACGATCTTTGTCGTTCCG
>NZ_FUWU01000032.1 GCF_900167415.1 Fibrobacter intestinalis
GTCGGAATTTCGTTCGGCGACAAGAGGAAAAGGGATTTGGACAACGCCTTGACTTCCGTAATGGACCTTCTGAAAGATTCCGGGCTTATAGCCGACGACGACTGGAGACGCGTCTGCCGGGTCGTTTCCGAGGTTCTGGACATAAGGGAACATTACGCCATTGTGACGATAGATCCGGCGGATATTCCCAATTCTTGCAAAAGTGGTCTTTAAAGTGAGCATTTTATTTTTGAAAACAATGGAAATTGGGTGTAAAACCAGCTATCACATTGGAAAGCGTAGGACAACAAAGGAAAGTCGCGAAGCCTTTAATTTAATGGCGTTCCGGCTTGTTTTTGCATTTATGTTTAGTTTTCGGCAAAAGTTGTTGTTATTCTATAAGGAAATGGTGAAGACCGTTAGGGCTGAACAAATCCGATTGTTAAAATTCATATTGGAGAATACTATGCAACATTTAAAAATGCAAACGATGAACAAGGCCTTTTTTGCTCCAATTCCCGCTTCGTCAAATCGAACAAAGCCATTTTTGCGCAAATTCTCCGTTCGTCAAACCGAATTTAGGAGTTGGGAGGTGGGAATTAGTGATTAGGGATTAGGGATTAGTGGTTAGGAATTAGTAATTGAGAGTGGTGCGTGGAATTAGAAGCTGCGAGCGGACATTTGAAGCTCGTTTTGCGGACTCTAAAAACTAAATTCTAAGCTCTAAGTTCCGACAACCGGCGACCGGCAACCGCCTACTGGCAACCAATCCCTAATCCCTATCCCCTGCTTGCCGGGCTCTAACAAATTTTTCTATCTTTCCCCGCCGAATATGTTCCTCTTCCCGGAGATTGGCTTGAAAAAAACGAACGTTTTCCGTGCTTGCGCCTTGTTGTGCGCCGCCGTGCTTGTTTCCTGTTCCGATAGTGGAACGAGCGCCAAAGGCTTTGACATGTCGGACATCTGTTGGGATGGCGGGTTGCCGTCCAATTGCGGATTGCCGGATTCATCGTCGAATTTTGACGCGGGCGCGGTTTGCCCGGAGAGCGGGCGGGGAACGTTCATCGACGAACGGGACGGATAGGAATACAAGTACACGACCATCGGGAACCAGGTATGGATGGCGCGGAACCTGAACTACGCCATGCCGGACACAAGCCTTCCGGATCCCGTGTCGGGCGACTTGAGGGGGGCCTCCACAAGTTGCCTGTATGACGATGACTGCAAGGAAAAGGGGCGGCTTTACACCTGGACGGCGGCTTATTACGGGTGTCCTGCCGGTTGGCGCTTGCCTAGTGACGAGGATTGGGAGGTGCTGATTAACGCGATGGGTGGAAGGGGTAAAGCGGGGTTCCGGCTGAAAGCACCCCTCGGATGGGAGATGCTGAATCCGGGCGATGACCAAAAATGGCTGAACGAGTGCGGGTTTTCCGCATTGCCGACAAAGACTTTGAGTGTTCCTCAAAACGATAGTGCGTATGCCCGATGGTGGTGGATTGACAATGAAATAAAAAAGGATGATTTAGGAAATTCTCGTTATGATTTTTTTGCGCTGCAATTTGATGGTTATTATTCGTTTTATTCGTTTAAGGTAGATGGCCTCAGTCTGTATTCCGCTTATTCCGTTCGCTGCATAAAAGATTGAGAATGCTGGATTGCAGCGTGAAAAAATTCCTGGCCCTTGCGAGCGTAGTCGCCCTGTTTGTCTCTCGGGTTTTCGGATTCGTGGAGCCAAGTCGGAACATTGTTTTCATTTTTCTTTCGGATTGGACAAACGTTGCCGACCCATACAAAAGTTCCGGGATTCTCGACTACATTTCCTCCCAAGTCGCCCCCGATGCCGGGTATGTCTATGCATATCCCTTGGACGTGTCGTCCCGAAGTGCCGCCGACCTGTCCGCAATTTTGGCGGATCACGGGGAAAATTCCCCGTATGCGAAAGCTATCGAAAATTGGTTCGCAAACAGTTCTGACAAACTTCTCGCCGTTTGGAAAGAAAATTGCGGGGGAAAATGCGACTTGAAAGATTTGAAGAAATTCCGCCCGGACATTTTGCCGAGTCGCTTTGTCGTTCTGGCGGAAGGCGTTAGCGGTCTTGTCGCCCGCGAATACATCCAAGGAAAGGACTACGCCGGGGATTATTCCAAGGTTCTGTTTTTCGACACGCCCCATGAAGGGACGGGTTTTGCCGATCAGGCGCTGTTTCAAGGCTCCAAAGACCGTTTTTTCAAAAAGCCCGATGCCAAAGCACTTGCCGCCGTAGTCCCGTTGGCCCTTTCCGCGTATGTCTTCGGTGGGTCGGGAGCCTTGCAGGACATTGTCATATCCATCGCGAAAAGCGTCGTTCTCGGAATGGCGCAAAATGCGGGCGACATATCGGAATCTTTTTCGAATGCGGATTTTTTGACAAATATTCGACGGGTTCCGATGCATTGTGGTATTTGGCTCAAGACGCCAGCTTTGACGACAAAAAGTATGGGAATCTTATTTCCTCGGTGGGCGCGGACGTGAAAAACGATATCGGGGCGGTCCAGTGGCTCAATGCCACAGGCTTGCAAACGGGGTTTGACAATCCATCCTACGGCATCGTCTATTCTTATGGACTTCCGACGATTGGAAACGGTCGGCGGACTTTCGGGGATTTTGTCGAACAATCGAAAAATCACATTTCGCAAGAAAGATTGAAACGCGTTTTGACGGATTCCTTGACGAACGCTTTGTCCGCCGTCGGTGTCGACGCAAACGAAGTGAAAGGAAACATTTCCCAAATGGCCGAGGAGCTGTTGACGGGAAACCTTACGGAAGAGTGCCGAAAAATCGCGGGGGAACTTGTCGAAAAATACGGCGCGTTGGCGACCGTTTTAAGCGACTCCAAATTGGGAACTTACATTCACGGGCTTTCCGAATTGAGGTCGTTGAAAATCAATATGGACGACTTGCCGGGAACGGCCCTCAAAATCCTTCGCGTTTTGGACAGGTTCATTCCCGAAACATACAAGTCGGAACTGTATTCCGCATTCATCGAAAACTTTTCGCCGGAGGTCGTGGAAATATTGGCGAATGCAACCAAGTGCTCCATTTCGGGAGGCTCCGCTAGGAACTGCGTCGTTGCGGGACTTGCCGCCAGCGCAAAGAACCTTTCCAATTACGGTCTGAATTTTTTTGATGAGGGAACGTTCGACGTTCCCGTTTACAGCGCGTTCGGGGCGAATGTCTCCGCATTCAGGAACGCAAATGTCTCGCGGATGGGCTACGATTTGGGCGATTACATCGAAAATGATGCTCGACTGAAAGATTACAGGGAACTTCTTTTGACGGAGGCCATTCCCGCTTACGGTGCGCCCTATTACGGCAATGGTCCGCAAATAGGCCTGCATCGTACGGATTACTATTTCCCTTGGGATGCGAGCGACGACCCGAGTTTTTCGGAAGGGGCAAATCATGATTTTGTGGATGCGAACGGCATTGCCTTATTGGATTCCGAAGGATTCCTTTTGAATGATTGGAACTGTTACGATGCGGACGGTCCTATGGAGCAAAAACGAAAAAGTGCCCAGATTCTCGCAAAGGATTCCAAGGTGGCTTCCGATCTGTCGAGCCTTGTGACAATGCTTGTGGAAAATACGGGTGAAGCTCCTTTGGACGGCTTTGAAGTTCGCTATTACTACCGGGACGATGACGGAGATAAGGACGTCGACTTCTACAGCAGTCCGTTTGCGTCGGGAACAAAAATCGGTGCGGGTGGAAACTTGTATTATGTATCGTTCCTTTATTCGACCACTGTCCTCAACCCCGGCGAAAAATCGGATTTCGGTAACGGCGTAAATTTCGAAATTCATAATTCCGGGTGGACGGCGGGATATGATGCGTCAGAAGATCCTTCGCATTATGGATTGAATGGTACGGAACTCGTTGCGGCGGATTCGGCGATCGTTTTGGATTTGAACGGCAATTTGTTGTGGGGACACGCGCCCCAGCCGAAATTCGGCGAGGAATACAAAACGAAGGATGTTTACGAAAACTTGATAGATGTCGAGAACGGCGCGGTTTACGTGAATGTCGCCGAAAGGGGAACGTATACGCTGGAAACCGTGAATGCCGCGGGCATGCCCCTTGTCTCCCTGTTCAACGGAATATGGGGTGAGGGCGTACATTCCGTTTCCCTGGCAAATCACACGTTCGCGCCGGGCAGCTATCTTGTACTCCGGCGAGGGAATGAAATTTTGTCCTGGAGAATTTTCAAATAGGAGCCATTATGGAAATGAAGATAAAAACGATTTTTGGCTTGGTGTCTGTCTTGAGCCTTTTCGCCTTGTGCGCCTGCGCGACCGATGCCGACGGCGACGACGGTTTTGATGCGGGAACGGTCTGCCCCGTGGAGGGGATGAACGCCTACGGGATGCCGAACCGGGGAACGTTCGTCGACGAACGGGACGGACAGGAATACAAATACACGACCATCGGGGATCAGGTATGGATGGCGCAAAACTTGAATTATGAAACCTATTACTCGAGAATCCGTGAGGAGGAATGCGCCGAGTGTGGGCGTTGGTACAATTTGGGGATAAATCTTCCGAACCGTGATATTATGGATTCCGTTTGCCCTGCGGGGTGGAGGATCCCCTCAACCGAGGATTGGAGTACTTTGCTGATGACCGTTGGAAGCATCTCCATGGCTTTAAAAGTACTTCTTTCCGAGTCATATAACGAACATTTTCAAGGAACAAATGTATGTGGTTTTAACGGAGTGGAAACGGGTTTTATTCAAATGACGAAGGGGAATGATTTGCTAAACGATTGGAATAGTATATGGTGGTGGACTCGAACCATGGTTAGTGCTTATGATATAATGCTCATTAATTTTTGGGCGGATAAGAGTACAAACGGCGTTGAAATTACGACAAAATATTATTATTCCCCCAACAACACTTATGGTAGTTCTTACTCTTACCATACCCTCCGCTGCATAAAGGATTTGTAATGCGGATTTTTTTGTCGCTCGTTTTCCTCTCCGTTTCCTTCGGCTGCGCCCTTACTTTGGAGGAGGTCCGCTCCGATTTAAGGAAAAACGTCCTGGCGTCCGATTCCATCGAATTGGGAATCAGGACGACGGTGTCCTCCCCGTCGATGTCCGCGCCCCAGGTCATCGGCGTCCATCTTGTCCGGAAAGGTTCGGGCAAAGTTTTTGCCGAAATCAAAATGCCCATGTCCCGTCAAAGAATGATAGTCAACGGCAATCGGATGAAAACGATAGACTTGGACACGCGCAAGTCCCGGATTGTCCCATACGACGGGAAATCCTTGGGCGCGTCTGCGTTCGCGGATTTCAACCCGCTCGATTCCGGGGAATGGGCCGAACCGGAATACGTCTCGGAAAATCTTTATTCCATAAGGGGCACTGCGGGAACGCTTTATTACAACCCGAGGAAAAAACGCATCGAAAGAATGGAAACGTTCGATGCGGAAAAGTCCGTCGTGACCGAATTCGCCTACGGCGCCGCGAACAATCCCCAAAAAATGACCGTCCGAGTCTCTGTTCAAGGCGTGGAAACGACCATGGTCACGGAAATCCTGAAATTGGGACATTCCAAGGATTTTCCCGACAAGTTGTTCGAATTTTGAAGCTGGTGGGCGGTTGTCGGCGGTCAGTAGTCAGTGACCGGTTGTCGGTTATCAGTGATTAGTAGTTGGTGATTAGGTGTTAGTGTCGCAAAGCGAACATCAAACGTTTGCAATTCCAACTCCACTATTCAACCTCCTAACTTCTAATTCCTAATCACTGATCACTGCCCGCTAATCACTGATTCCCTCAATGACGTGGCGCATTTTTTCCGCCATCGCGTCCCAGCTCATTCCGAGAGCGCGTTTTCTCGCGTTTTCCTCGAGCGTTCGCAAGCGTTCCCCGTTATGCAGAATTTCCGCGGCCTTTTCGCAGAATCCTTCCGGGTCGTCGTTTTCGTATAGGATGCCGGTGACGCCGTCGATGACGGAATCCTTCAATCCGGCGACGTTGTTCGAAATGGAAATCGTTCCGCAGAGGTTCGCTTCGATGTTGTTGATGCCCCACCCTTCCTTGAAGGACGGGTTGATGAAGAGGGAGGAACGGCTGAGCAGGTCGCGTTTTTCCGACTCGGAGATTCGTCCGAGGAACCTGACCGATTCGCTTACCCCCAATTCGCTTGCGAGCTTTTCGAGTTCCCCGCGGTAGTCGCCGCTTCCTGCGATTTCGAGGGAAATGCCCGGGACGAGTTCCTTGAGCCGCGGCAGCGCGCGGATGGCGAACTGGGCGTTTTTGTATTTCATCAGCCGTCCGATGTAGGAGATGACGGGCGGATTCGCCTTGGGCATTGTCGGGTGAAAGTATTCCGTGTCGATGCCCGGTTCCACGATGGACATTTGGGAATAGCGAATTCCCATGTCGTCGATTTCGTCCTTGGTGCTTTCGGAAATCGCGAGAAAATTTTCGCCCTTGTAAAAAAGCGCGACCGCGCGTTCCATCAAGTAGACATACAGGGCGAACGGAAACGCCGTTTCGCGGAAAATGGATTTCCGGAAAAAGTGCATCACCATGTGAAGCCGTTTCGTTTTTGTGCAAAGCGGCGTGAAAAACGGAATTTTGTTCAGGTCCTCGACGATGAGGTCGTATTCCTTTTGGTGTTTGTGCGCATAGAGGAACGCGGAATAGTTGAACAGGAACTTGTTTCCGATGCGGACCGTGCGCATACCGTCGACGATTTCCTCGTCGGGGAGGCCTTTGACGCGGTGGGCGAGAACCGTCACCTCGTATCCGTTTCCGTTCAGGCGCTTGAAAATTTCGTGAAAATAGAGCTCTGCTCCGCCCGCTTCCGGGTTTTTGATGTCCCGCCAGTTGATGAGTAGGATTTTTTTGTTTGACACGGAAAACCTCGATTGAACTTTGGGCAAAATAGAAAAAGAACGATTCTTGAAGACGGTCAGCACAGCTGTTCCCGAATCATTTCGAGCAGTTGGGGAATCACGCTTTCGGGTGTTCCGGAAATGCTTGCGCCTGCTGCTTTTTGATGGCCGCCTCCGCCGAATGCCGCTGCAATTTTATTCACATCGACGATATAGTTGGAACGAAAACTGATTTTGTATTGCCCATTTGCCGGGTAAATGAAAAACGCGACTTCTGTTCCGCCGACTTCCCGTAAAACGTCTATGGTGGAGCTCAGATCGATGGGGGTTGCGTCAAAATGTTGCAGGTCTTCGGGAGTGACGAAGGAGTAGATGACTTTCCCTTCCAAAGCGAGCTTGCTGTTTTCCATGGCGAAACCGGTAATGCGAGTGGCTTTATAGGTTCGGGTGTAATACGTTTCGTTGATGATGCGGGAAAATTCGCAGTTTTTGCCAATCAGGTCGCCTACGATATTCATGGTGCGTTTTCCTGTGGAACTGAATTTGAACGCTCCCGTGTCGTGTACAATTCCCAGATAAATGCAATTTGCCGTATTTTTGCTTACTTTGTCTGCAATCATTTGGGTGTAGAGAACTTCGCTGGCGGAACTCGCTTGGTGTTCCACAATGTTTTTGTCGCACAGATTGAGAGGATTGCTTATATGGTGGTCGATGTTGCACGTCCGTTTTGCGCGCACGAGGGCTTCGGCGGCGCAAGCTCCGCAGCGATCTAAGGAAGAGGTGTCCAACAAAAAAGCCAGATCTATTTCCCGCCCGTCATATTGGGGAAGGATTTTGTCTGCTCCGTTCAAAAGGCGGTAGCTTTCCGGAAAGGGTTCTGCAAAAACCTGCACGTCGATTTCGGGATAATTTTCAATAATGTAATTGTACAGCCCGAGACAGGAGCCGATGCAATCGCCGTCGGGACGAACGTGTCCAAAAATGGCGATGTTTTTTGCGGTGGAAATCATATTATCGAGAATCATGGCAAAAACCTTTTTCGCTGAAAATGGAATGTGCAGAAACATAGCAAAAGAATTTCAAGGCGTTGTCGCTGAAATACTTGAAATAGAGAAGTGGCGGAATGCTTACAGGAGCGCATACTTAGGAATACCGAGAAAATTTCATCTTGTTTTTTGTTACATTTTGAAACGAAAATTTTCAAGAAGGTTTTTGTATGTCGCGTTTGCGTGTATTGGTCTTGATGGGCGGTTATTCTACGGAACATGATGTTTCTGTAACCAGCGGCACCGGAGTGATTCGGGCGATGGATTCCACAAAATACAACGTTCATCCGGTTTTGATTCAAAAGGACGGAACTTGGATTTGGTCTTCCAGAGAACTTTCCCCTTACCAGAAAGACAATTTCTCGGAAAATTATTTCTACAGCTTGGAAGGAACTAGCGCTCGTTCTGAAAAAAATCCATCGCTTGCGGAACTCCCCAGCGCGGATATTGCTTTTTTGGCACTTCACGGAAAATGGGGAGAAGACGGGCATGTCCAGGCTCTGCTGGAAAACTGGGGAATTCCCTATACGGGTTGCGGCCTTTTGGCGAGCGCTCTTGCCATGGACAAAGTGCTTTGCAAAGCGGCATATCTTTCGGCGGGGATTGCAACTCCGCCTTATCGGGTTCTTTTCCGCGACGGTTTTTGTGGCGACGATCTGGTCAATGCCGCCGATGCTTTGGGCTTTCCGCTGGTCATTAAAGATCCTGTCGGGGGGTCGAGCATCGGGATGGGAATCGCCAAGAATATGGATGAAGCCGGCGAAATCGTCAATCGGCTTTTCCAGCAGTCCTCTCGGCTTCTTTGTGAAAAATTTATTGCCGGCGGTGAAGCGAGCTGCGGTTATATGGACGGCCTCGAAAAACCGCTCCCGCCCACGGAAATGCGGATGACAACTCGCGAATATTTTGATTACGATGCCAAATATAATGGGGAATGTCGGGAAGTGACTCCGGCGGAATTCCCCGAGGAATTGACACGACGCATTCAGCAACTGGTCAAAAAAGCGCATTTGGCTATCGGTGGCGCGGGGTATAGCCGCACGGACGTGCGCATTGATTCGGAAGGGAATTTGTGGGCTTTGGAAACGAACACGCTGCCGGGAATGACGCCCAGTTCCATTCTTCCTGCGGAAGCGGCTGCGGTGGGCATCGGATACTCGGCTCTCATCGATCACATCATCGCCACCAGCCTTAAAATCAGTCGGTAAAATGAATCTGGATCTTGTCTTGGATACTTCGCGCAAAGGAATCGCTCTCGGCATTTACGATTCGGGCAAGCCGCTTTGCGAACGGTTTGAACCGGAATCTCGAGGTGAAAATCTCGGGCGTTTTTTGGACGGGATTCTGCAAAATGCGGCGTTCACTTTGGACGACATCAAGCGCGTTCTGGTGACTCTCGGTCCCGGCTCGTTTACCGGCTTGCGGACGGGAATCGCCTTTTGCGAAGGGCTTTGCTTTTCCCAAAAGCGAAGTCTGTTCGGCGTTTCGACATTGCGCGCTCTGCGTTCTTTGGGCGCAAAAGATTGCGTTGTCGTTTTGTTTGCCCGGTCGGGATTTTTTTATGTCGGCACTTCAGAGGCTGAACTGTTTATCTCTGTAGAAGATGCCGTTCAGAAATTTGCCGAAGAGAAACGGGTGCATTTTGTGGTGGACAGCCGTTCGGCGGAAGAGGAAATTTTTCAAAAATATATCCGGGAGGCAAAAGCTGAAGTCGTTGTTTCCGCAGGTGATGAAATCGCTCCGTTCTGCCGTTTTTTTGCGGAATTGGAACCGAGCGCTCTATTGAGTGCCAATTATATTCAGCCTTCGTATTATGAACGTCGGGGAGCGATGGGGGTAAATGCTCATGTCTGATTTTGCCATGACTATTCGGGAAATGGAAGAAAAGGATTTTGCTGCGGTTCTTGAAATCCAGAATGCAACGCATTTTGAAAATTGGGACGAAAAGGCTTTGCGAAATCTTTGGATGAAAACCTATACATTTGCATTTGTGGCGGAAGCTCCGGATGCGCAGGGCGAGTGGAAAGTCGCGGGATATGCGTTGTTCGCTTTGGCGGCGGACGAAGCGGAACTTCTGGCGATTTCGACTGCGCCCGAATTTCTCCGAAAGGGAATCGCTTCGGAAATTTTTGCCGAGGGCGAAGAAGCTCTTGCCGATGCGGGCGCACGAAATTTTTATTTGGAAGTCCGTGAAAAAAATCGGGCGGCTATTGCATTTTATCAAAGTTTGGGATTTGATAAATGCGGAGAACGTCGGGAATATTATTCGGATGGTGAAAATGCCGTTCTAATGTCGCGTCCTCTGTGAAAAGGAATTGCCCATGAGTCGAATTTTTAAGCCTATCTCCGACTTGCGAAAAGAAAAACGCCGTGCGCGTTCTTTGTTCCGAATAAAAATTGCTGTCTCTCTGCTTGTTTGCCTGATTCTTTTTTACGTTCTGATTTCTTACAGCGGCCACTGGCTTGTGAAAGACGATTCTTTTGAACACGTGACATGGGCGGTGATTTTAGACGGGCAGGGCGGGGATTTGGAACGCTCCGATTTTGCTGCGGATTTGGTTCGGAATGGCAAAGTGGATTCCATTCTGGTCTTGGGTCGCCGGGTTTTTCGCGACAAGAGCAATGCGGATTTTTATGCTGAAGACTTGGAGAATGTCGCCGGGATGGATCCGGGAATTCTTTACGTCTTTCGCCATGACGATCCGAGTACAGTCGAAGAAGCGGTTTCCGTGGTGCCTTGGTTTAAAAGAAAGAATGTGCGGGATACGGTTTTGCTGCTGACTTCGGCTCCGGCGACTCGGCGGGCGGCGTTCCTCTTCAATAAATTATCAGGCGGAAGCCCTGTATTTATTACGGCGGATTTGCACAGCTGGCGCTTTAATGCGGACGGCTGGATTTTTGAACGGGAGGCACGCAAGAGTTGGCTTCGCGAATGGTTGGCGTATTTAAATGCCAAATGGGAAATGCTGGGCGTGGATTCGTTGAGCGCCACAAGCAGACCCGTGCGCTCTCCGGAACCTTGGAAAACACCAGAAGTCAGTGTCCCTCGTGTGAAAGTCAAGACCGAAAAGCTGATGTCCATCAAGGAAACGATTGCTTTGCAGGATTCGGCGGCAAAAGCCGAAGTTGCTGAATCCCAAAAAGAATTTCCCGCGGACAGGATGGATTCAAGTTCAAAAAAACAGGAATAACGAATGAAAAAACTGGCATTACTCGCTTTCGTTTTTTTGGCGTCGTGCTATAGCCCGGAGCAATATGAAGGAAAAATGGCTTCGGGAAATATCGCGGCAGATTCAGAATTTGGCACCGTGTATGAAGTCAATGGAGGAAAGCAGATTTGCAATCCGTCGGTGACGATGGATGCCGAGCGTTATCCAGGAGCCATGCTCTGGCTGAATTTTTCGGGGACGCTGAATGTAAATGAAACCGAGGGCTTTACGACGACGAAAGTCGGGGAACACGACCGCCTGACGATTTCGGATACGGCGGGGAATGTTCTGTGGTTTATCATGCTGGATTCCGTTGGTGCGGAATGCGAATTTCAGGATCCGGAATGGAGTACCGATTCGGATTATATTGTGGCTTTGGCCGGTTCCAATGCCAAAGGATCTCGGGGCTGCGATGAAGTGGAGTATAAAATCGTCGCCATTCGTCTTTCGGATAAAGCGTTCATCACTCTTTCGGACAGCGTCGTGGATGAAGCGGCGAATCCGCATCTTTGGCTGGGGGAACGTTCGGCCAAGGTGGATTCGACCGATAAAGTCGCCAATTTTTTTGGAACTTCGCAAATTAAATTCGTCTATAAAAATCCGGCAGGATCGCTTGTCTATGTAGATTATGCAAAATCTCCCAAGCCTAAAAAGTTAAAGGCTCCGGCGAATGCTTCGGGCAATATGCTGGACTCGCCCTTGATTTCTCCGGACGGCAATTTTATCGTGTACGACAAACTCAATTCCTCGTATTCATGGAATTCGTATATACAGGAATTGTCGGAATCGTCCTCGCCGATAGAGATGGAGCGGACGGCGGACATGCTTTCCAATCCCGTATTTCCGCATTGGTGGCAATTCGGTTCTAAACTTTTTGTGGTCTGGACGGAATTTGTCGACGGAAATTCATATTTGAACAAAAGCGATTTAACAAACGAAAGCACTTGGAATCGCTCTTTGGGCAGAACGTCCATGCGCGAAATTTCTGTAACGGCGGGCGCGCCGAATGATGTCGCTTTGGCTTGGAATGGCGACGTACGTGAAATTGCGCCGATACCGCTGATAGGCGGTCGTTCTCCGGATGGGCATTTTATCGCTTCCGGTACAAATAACGGTTATTTGCTTTATATCCCGTGAGGTCGCCAGAATGAAAAAGAAAACCTCGGTTATTTTTGCAGCGTTTCTCGGTCTTTCGATGGCTTTTCTCGTTCCGCAAGCCCCGACAACTCCTTGGGAATCCATTGGCGGATGTGGAGCCGGCGGCAGCGGCGGCGGAGCTTCGGATGGTATCAAGTGGATTGGGCAAGGGGTAAACGGCGGACTTGTGGAAGCGGAAATTTTTGCGAAGGAAAATGTCGGAGAAAATTATTCGGCGTTCACGCTCACACCCCGCTTTTCTTTTAAACCGTCTTGGTCCACTTCGGTAGGCGTTACGCTTCCGTTTATGTCTCATCGGGGAGAAGTGCAATATCGCACCAACCAGGCTCCTGTGGATCGGACGACTGGCGGTTTCGGCGACATTTCATTTGATGTTTCTCAAATCGTGGGAAGCGGAGGCGCGGCCAATATTTCTTTGGCTCTTACGATTCCGACGGGGCAGTATGACATCAAGCGCGGAACGGATGCTTCGCAGGAATTTTTACCGGCGGGATTTCAGAAAGGTTCGGGCGTTTATTCGCTGGCCTTGGGCTGGAATTACACCCGGGACACAGAAAATGGAATGTGGCTTTACTCCCTGACCTATACGCATCCGTTCAACGTGAGCTTCAGCGGGGAAAACGCTTTTAACGATTCCTACTGGAAAAATTACGATACGGACGGCGACGATCGTTTTGATTATCATTTCAAATGGTATGGTGAAAACGATTTGGGCGGATTTACGCCGTCGAGCATTTCGGCAAGCGTCGCTTACGCTTATCGCGGGCAGGAAAATTTTGTGCATTCCTTTGGACTTACTTTTTCGACTCCATTCGGAGTCGCTTGGATTCCGTCCGAAAAAGTCGGCGTTTATGACCCTCGCCCGGACCCCGATCATCAGGCTTGGTCTGCGGCATTTGTTTACGGTTTGGAATTTTCTCGCTCGGATTATCCGATTTTTGTTGCGTTCTCGCTCCCGTTGCACGACAAGGCGAATGCGGCGGATCCCGATGACGAATACGACGAAAGTCCCATGCGCAAGTGGAATTTGCCCGATTGGGATTCTTTCCTTCAAGAATGGACTTTAGCGATTGGCATTAAAGCCAGTTTCCTCTAATTACACAGGAGAATATCATGAAAAAAATGGCTCTTTCTTCTCTTTTTGCCGCCGGACTTTTGGTCGCTTGCGGCAGTTCCAGCTCCAGTTCTGATGACGACGCTTCGTCCAGCAGCCAAGAAACTCCGAGCTCTTCTAGCTCTCTCGCAGACTGCACCTTGAAAGAAGAGGGCGTAAAAATCCTTTTGCCGGAGTCCAATTCGGAATGGAAAATCGGCGATTCGATTACGGTTCAATTTGTCGCCAACTATGTGAATGCGGGAGGCTTCCGTGTGATTTACAAAGTGGACGAAAATGATAAGGGAACGGATCTTTTCAGTGGCTCTGTCGGCGAGGAAGCTCCGGATGGTACATCTTGCACGACGGTTTCGGCATTTCTGGATGCGGATGTGGTACAGCCTTCGGACAATGCCGTTTTGCGGGTTCAGTCTTATAATGCCCCGAAAATTCGCAATGACGTCCAGATTGTCGTAAAGGAATAAATTGTCGAACTCCATCGCTTTGGTCGGTGCGGGCGGTTTTATAGGCTCGCACTGGATTCGTGCGCTGCTTGCGCGAACGGACTATCGTATTTTGGCTGTGGATTTGGATTTCCATCGGATTGACGATTTGCGGAAAGCGAAAATCGATCGTGTGGATTTCTTGGAAAACGACATCGCGGACTCTGAGGTCATTCAAAAAGTGGCGCAGTGCGATATTGTCGTCAATTTAGCGGCGATTTGTACGCCTAGTCGCTATATGGGCGAATCGCTTGCGGTAATCGAAAGCAATTTTACGCATCCGGCGGCACTTGCAAAAGCCTGTGCGGAATCTGGCGCTTGGCTGATTTATTTTTCCACTTCCGAAGTTTATGGAAAGACTTCTGCCCAGGCAAAGCCTTTAGATGAAGATGCGTCCGATTTTGTGCAAGGAGCTGTCGGGGCTTCCCGCTGGTCGTATGCTGTCGCCAAACAGCTTTCGGAACGGTACATTGCTGCATTGCCAAATTTGCGCTGGTCTGTTGTTCGTCCGTTTAATTTTGTCGGCCCGTGGATGGATTTTATGCCCGGTGTCGATGGGGAAGGCATTCCGCGTGTACTGGCGAATTTTTCTAGTGCCCTTTTAAAAAATGAACCGATGATTTTGGTGAATGGCGGCGTCGCTCGGCGTTCTTTTACGGCGATAGATGATGCGGTTGAATTTATGTTTTGCCTTTTGAATCATCCGGAAGCGGCTTATGCGCAGGCTTTTAATGTCGGCAATTTGCAAAATGAATTGTCGATAAGGGGTCTCGCCGAATGGATGCGGGAAATTTACGCACAAATGAAAGGATGCTCGGTAGAGTCCTTGCCAGCGATGCGGGAAATGTCTGGGGAAGAGTATTACGGCAAGGGATATGAAGATTCTTTGCGCCGCGTTCCGTCCGTTGTCAAAGCGGAACGTCTATTGGGATTTAAAGCACGGAAACCATTGCGTTCGGCACTGGAAGAATCCTTGAAATGGTTTGCGGAGTTTTATGGAATACCGTCGTGATCTTTTTATTTTCATTCCCGCTTACAATGTGGAAAAAGAACTGGCGGAACTTTTGGAGTCCATTCCTGCACAGGTACTTTCCCGAACTGCGGAAGTCTGCATTATCGATGATGGGAGTAGTGACGCTACTCTTCAAATCGCTCAAAAATTTTCGCGGGAAGAATTTCGCACTTCGGTACATATCAAATCTTTTGCAGAAAATAGAGGCTATGGGGCGGTTGTTCAATGCGGACTTTCGCGCGCCAAGGAACTGGCTGAACTGCTTCACGTCAAATATGCGATTTGCCTACATGGAGACGGGCAATATGCGTCGAGTGCCATTCCCGAGATGCTTCGGGTTTTGGAAAATTCGGATGAGGTCATTTGCCAAGGCTCCCGGATGCTGGGCAATGCGCGTCAGGGAAAAATGCCGTTTTATAAATTCTGGGGTGGGAAATTTTTAACGTTCATTGAAAATTTGGCATTTGCGAACAAATTAACGGATAGGCATAGCGGATTGATTGCGTACAAAATCAGTTTTTTGAAAACGGTGAATTTGGAAAAATTGAGTTCGTCGTTTGATATCGATTTTGAATTGCTTGCCCTTGCAGATTCGCGGCATTTTCGCATTGCCGAAGTTCCTATTCCCACGCGCTATGCGGGCGAAAAATCCCACTTGCGGGTAATTCCCTACGGTTTGCGGGTTTTAAAACACGTGTTCCGAAAATGGAAAGGCGAATATGGCTGACATCTTGATTACGGGCGGTGCAGGCGTTGTCGGAAGCAAATTGTGCCGACTGTTTTTGCAACAAGGATTTTCCGTCCGGGTTTTGACTTTGCCGGGGCAAAATAACGCGTCGATTCTTCCGCAAGAAGTCGAAGTCTTTGAAGGGGATGTCGCCAAGCCCGAAACTCTTGGTGCCGCTTTTCAAAATGTGAACACGGTTTGTCACCTTGCGGCGGTAATCCTTGCGAAACAAAGTTCCGTTTTTGAAAAAGTCAATGTGGAGGGCACTCGCCATGTTCTTGCCGCTTGTCAAAAATCCGGTGTTAAAAGGCTGCTATTTGTTTCCAGTATTTCGGTGACATATCCGATTCTGACGGATTATGGAAAAAGCAAATGGGAATGCGAACGTCTGGTAAAAAATAGCGGGATTCCGTTTACGATTGTGCGCCCGACTTTGGTTGTTGAAAAGAACGGCGCCGCAGAGTATATGCTTTTTTGCCGGTATTTGAAAAAAACGCCCCTCGTTTTTTTGCCCGCTGGCGGCAAATGCCTAAAGCGTCCGGTTCGCACAGAGGATTTGGTCTGGGGAATTGTTCGGGCGGCAACTGCGGAAAAGGCGATTGGAAAAACGTATGCGCTGGCAGGAAACAAAGTCCTTTCAATGGCAGAGATGGCGCGCATTTCTTTACATCGAATGGGAATGCAAAAAAGAATTGTCGGCGTTCCGCTATGGCTCTGTTGGGTTCTGGCAACCTTAAAGCAGATTTTGATTCCGGGCAGCGTTTCTGCGCGGCAGGCTCTTGCCGGATTTCGTTACGATGCGTCACCGGATATTGCAGAATCCGAAAAAGATTTGGATTATAGACCCGGAACACCGTTTTAAAATTGCCATTTTTCTTCAAATAGAATAGATTAGGAAAAGATTTAGCATCAAGAGGTTTTTATGATTTTGAAAAATTTTTCCGTTTTCTCTTTGGCTTCGGTGATGATGTTCGCCGCTTGCAGTAGTGATAGTTCAAGCAGCGCGAATTCGGAAATCGATTCGTCTTCTTCGGTTTCGGAGAAAGAATCGTCATCTTCTCAGGCTTCCGAAAGTGCGGGGCCTATTTGGGAAATGATGCAGGAAATGCCGAATATGGATTTAGGCGAACGCTACGGGGCAAAGCTCTGGCTTTCTGCGGGCAAAAACGGATTCTATTCTCTTTGGATTGTCGATACGGCGAATTCGGAAACCACTTATGGTACGGTTGCTAAAAAGGCCGGCATTTCTTCGGGAGAACTTCAATTTTCTTCTGCCGATGGTTTTGTCTTTGCCAAAGGATTCCAGCCTGGCGATAGCTTCTTGAAAGAATTGGATAAGGGAATTTCTCTTCGCTTTTCTGTAGAAGATTCGTCGCTGATGGTTTCCATCAATGGCGAAGATGATTTTGAAGTGGGCAAGGCGACGCGCAAAATCGATAAAGACTATCTTTCCCGTTCGGATTCCCTAGTGGGTAAAACGCTGGAATGGAATTCCGGAGACGGCGAATCGGTCTATCGCTTTTATAAAAACGGTGAATATGTACGTCTTTTTGGAGACGACTCGGATGAAAATCAATTTGAGGCGGGATACTACGACATTCATCGTCAGCATTTGTTGACGACTCCGGTCCATTCTGCCGGCAAGGTTTTGACATTGGGTAATTTTGCTCTTAAAATCGGTTCGGGCGAATATACTTTTGAAAGCTCCGATAATTCTGAAACTTATACGGTATCGTCGATGAAAGTGTCGTATCCGGATGCTGCGCTCTTAACGCAGAACGCTTGGGAAGCGGAAAGCAACGACTCTCTCAAATGGACGCTGGAAATGAAAGAAAACTCTTATGTGATTGCGGGGAAAACGGGATTGAATGACAATACGACAAAGATTCGCCGCGTCGGCGATTGGAGCGTTTTCGGGGACTATCTTGTTTTGACGGTGGACACTTGTCAAGCGGCGAAGCAAGTGAATTGCTATATGGAACGCGGGCAAATTCTCCAGCTGAAGGAGTCCGGATTTGAATTCGATAACTTTGACACGAAGAGCGAATACGCTACCCCGCGGGAATGGACGGCTGTTGAAATGGAATAATTTCTAATGCGGGCTTGACTCCCTAGGGCTTAGCAAGCTCCGAACGAAATAAGTTCGGGGCTTTTTGTTACGGCTCGTGAGCCGGTGAAAATATGGAGCCTTGCGGAATATTTTCACAAGAAACCACCCGTTTTACGGGTGGAGACAAAAGCTTTTAGCAAAAACTATTCCCGCAAATGTTACAATGTGATTGTTCAAGTCAATTGCCAACATTTGGAGAATAGTATAAAGGCCAATATACGAGACTCGCTGAGTCATACGAAGTGGTTGTGTAAATACCACATAGTTTTCACGCCGAAATATAGAAGAAAAGCGATATATGGTCAATACAAGGAAAGTATTGGTAAAATATTGCGACAACTCTGCAATTACAAAGGAGTGGAAATCATCGAGGGGCACCTGATGGTGGATCATATCCATATGCTGGTGAGCATCCCGCCGAAATACAGCGTCTCAAATTGAAAGGCAAGAGCAGCCTGATGATATTTGATAAGCATGCAAATTTGAAATACAAGTTTGGCAACCGCCATTTCTGGGCGGAAGGCTACTATGTCAGTACGGTCGGCTTGAACGAGGCTACCATAAAAAAGTATATCGCAGAGCAAGAGGCCCATGACATTGCAATGGATAAACTGACAACAAAGGAATACGAAGACCCTTTTAAGGGTGGCAAGTAATACAAGCGCACATTTATGTGCGGCAACGTGTCAAACAGCGATAGACTTGAACGAACGTTCAAGCAGGGACTTAAGTCTCCGCTTGGGAACCTTGGCCTTATAGGCTTAGAGCAAACCACCCGTTTTACGGGTGGTTCTGATTGGGGAAATTTTTTAGGACGAACATCTGGCGAACCAAAGAATCTTTCAAGAAAAGAGTGGTTCCCGAGCGTCATGGCGAAAAGTCAAACTCGACTCGTCATAGCGATCTCTAAACGCCGTTTGCCATCGCAAAAAGCGGAAGCCAAAGTTATCAATGCGGCATGCGAATGTAGGAGCAGTCTTTGTGTGCGGCAAGGATGAGAAAAATAAGCGTAAAGTTGCTTTTCTCGGCAATGCCATGTGTGGTTTTTGAGAATTTTTGCAAAATGTGGTGTGTGCTTTTCGCACAAAACAAGCTGAGTTTATTATTATTGACGTAGTTTTTGGGCATGCTGTGCTAAAATGGATGCTTTTATTCTTGCTTCTTTCCTGTTCATTTGGCTTTTCCCAAGAAAATGATCATTTAGGAAAAAACAATGTGGATAGTTTAGCAATTTATTACGATCTGATTGCCGAAGAAAATTATGACTCTCATTATGGACCCAATGTAGCAGGCATGGTTGTCGGGGGGATTTTGGTGGGAAGCGGAACATTTTTTTTGTGTGTGGCCATTAATGACGTTTCAAAAAATGATTTTGCATCGGCAGTTTCTGTAGGCTTCTTTTCTGCAATTTCTATTCCATTTTATCTAGTTGGTCTTCCTGTTTTTTTATACAACACGTATAAATTTGTCGTGCGCAAAGGCCATGCGAACCGGCGTGACGAATATATCGACGCCCTCAAGCGTTACAAGGAACGGCAGAGTGAAAGTTCCGTGGAATGGATGCTCGTGCCGTCTGTGGATTTGGCAAATGCGGGCGGTGGGCTGAATTTGCTCGTGTCGTTTTGAAAAAGAAATTGTAAAATAATTGAAGATGTTTTTTTAGGGATAAGTAAAATTTGTTGACGAAAAAAACTGGTTTTATTATATTATATTTTATGTTTTTAATAAAAAATATTGTTTTAATCTTGTGCTTAGTTTCGTTGTCTTTGGCTGAATTTTCGCCCAATTCGGATGCGGGAATGGTTTCAGTCTCTATGGATGGGGAAAGCCTGCAAAATTTGCTTTCGGTTTATGAAAATGCTGGCTATCATGATTTCGGTACAACGGACATGTTGAAAAATGTTAAGGAAATTAAACGTGTGAATAAGTATTATTTTTACAATTTTAAAATGGATTTGAACGATAATGATCTAGGGTTTAGTATGGATGGGACTTTGGATGCAAATGCTAGGAAAAAAAATTTTGGCGTACCTTGGCATCCTCATGTTAAAACAAGCGGAATAGATGCTTCTGCTAATGTATTTTTTAAAGATTTTGGAATTTCTGAGGACGGAAAGGTCCATTTGAACGTATGCTTTTCCGACGTTAATGTTGATATATCCGACATCTCTTATGGCTATGGTGCTATATTTGATCATTTTGTTGTGGATGGTATTTTTGACGCAGATGAAATAATTAACTCTCAGGTGCAGGCAGAGTTGGATGCAGTTAAGGCAAATTTCAGTGATGCTTTTAGCTGCATCGATATCACAAATCATGTGACCGTCAGTTATCCGGAGTTTCTTTCTCCTGTAGGCATTCAACATGCTGGTACGAAAGTGGCGGATAATAAAATTTCCGCCTATGGTTGCCCCGTCGCTAAAATCAAGGTTGGCGATGCCGTTGTTATCGGTGACGGCTCGTGCGAAACGGTCGCTTATAATATTGCTGTATATACGGCAGATGACGTGGGGAATGCGGGGACGGAATCTAAAATAAGCGTTTCCTTGTGTGGAGACGACGCTTTCGGTGGCAGACGGTGCATTGACGGTGTATTAAACGACTGGACTAAAAAAGGTCAAATATCGCATTTGCTTTTGGAAAGTTCCGCACTCTTGGTGGATAATTTGTCATTGTCCTTGACCAGCGATAATTCGGGGAGCAAACCCGGCTGGTATGTGGATTCTGTTTCTGTGGATATGACGATACCCAATAATAGCACATTCCATTATTGGTTTCCAATACACCGTTGGATAGGCGGCTCCAATAGGCCTACGTCTTTTACATTTCATCAAGCGGACAATCCTCAAGTTTATTCATTCACTGTAACGACAGGGAGCGGTTCCCGGTTTGAAACGGCAGGGACCGATTCGCATATTTTAGCGGATGCCTGCGATGTAAACGGCAAATGCCTGACATTTTTGTTGGACAAAGACGATCACGACGATTTTGAAAAAGGCAGCACCTCCACATACTCAATTGTCACGAACGAAAAATTGGCGAATTTGAAAAGCCTGACGTTGCATAATGTTTATGACGAAAGTAGGCCTGGCTGGTACGTGCAGGATGTCATGTACAGCCACTATTCCTTTCCTGAAAGTAAAGACCATTCCTTAAAGGACGGCCAGGGGTTTATGTTCCGGCAATGGCTTGCCGAGGGGGAAAATCAAGGAGCTTATTATACAACGGACCGTTGGAATTATCCAGTCCAAACCTCCGATGAATTTTACCTTTATCCGGTAAATGCCGATCCGATTTTTTTCATTCGCGATATTTCCGCAACGCGTTATGTGAATGATAATTTTGGCTATAATGTAAGAATAAAGACCAAAAGCGGCGGTGCGTCGGGAACGGATGCCGATATTGCATTGACGCTGGAGGGCTGTTCCGGAGTAGTAGAAACTTTTGATTTGAATGACGATAAAGACAATTTTGAAAAGGGCGATGAAGATGTTTTTCTGCTTTCGGGCATTAAAGATTTAAAAGGGATAAAGAAAGTCTCTTTGCATAATGACGGTTCGGGCGATGGTGCCGGATGGTCTCCGGAGTCCTTGTCGGTAATTCCTGTTGTTTACGGTGGCATTTATGCGCTTCCGTACAATGCGGAATATCGGCATGAATTTACTCGAGGCTTGAATAAGAATGACGGTTGGGATTGGGAATCGGAAGAGTTGTCATGCCCGGATATGGCTCCTCAATTTATTCCATATGTTTATGAAGTTCATCCTGGTGAGTATTTGAATATTTTGGGAAAAAATTTGAAAGAGGCGCAAAACATTTCACTTGTTTTGAATAAAACGATAAATCCTGTTTCTGTGGATAGCCGGAACGCTACTTTTTACATTCCGGAAGACACTCCGCTTGGCGAATATAATTTGGGTTCTGTTTTGATTGACGGACTTTCCCAACAGGTCTTTGTTCATGTTCGAGGTGAAAAACCTGTTCTGGACGGCATCGCCGTCTTTCAGGCCAAACCGGGCGACGGCTTTGAAGTATCAATGCGTAATGTAGATTCTTCTTCTCGCTTTTATTTGGGAAATCGCCCGCTGCAATTTTTGGCGATGTCAAAAAAAGGCGTCTATTTGCAAATCCCGAATGACATGGAAAACGGTATCTACAAATTTAGAACGCAATCCAACGGTTGGGATATTACGTTCGATGCTTCTATTGAAATTGTCGAATCCTCTGTTCCGCATATTTCAGGCATTTCGGGTACCATTGTTTACTCCGGTCAAATCATTGAAATTTTCGGGAAAAATTTTGGAGATTCAATTAATGCTATAGAAGTGAAATTTGGTGAAAAAACGGGTGGAATCCGGGCTGTTGAAAACGAAAGGATTCAAGTACGAATTCCTTATGGCGTGTCGGGCGATAGCATTTTGGTAAGGGTATCTCGTGAGGGGATTTGGGCGGGAGAAATCATCAAAATAAAAATTCAGAGCTTGCCCTGGTTTATGACTTTTGACGATGAACAAAATCTTTGGACTGGCGAAAATGCGAATCTTTCTTTGGATAAAGATATAAAATATGGCGATGTAGGCTACTCCTTAAAAATACATGGAGCGGGCTATATGCCGATTATTTCGCCTGTATTTAATACATACGAGTTGGGAGCGTTCTCCGACACTCTCCTTCTGGATATCTGGATCCCGGAAAATCAAGCGAACCCCTATTGGTGGGGAGATGTTCAAATGAGCGTGAACATCCCTGCTGCGGGACTTTATAATGCCTGGATTGGGCAAAAGCCATTGACAGGCCTGCATTCCGGGTGGAATACGCTTACTTTTGCATTGAATCCGACGATATACTCTGCCTTTGCCGGCGATTATCCAAATGCGACGATTTCTGTTATATTAAACGCTAATCAAAATGCGGAAGATTTCCGCATAGACAATTTGCGATTTGGCGGTGATATCAAAATTCGTAGGACGGAACATATCGAGGCCAGTCCCGTATTGAATGTGTATGCCGTGGATTTCATGTCTTTCGATAATATCAACGACTGGTCGTCTAGCGGCACGGAACTTCTTTTTGTGGATTCTCCCAAAATGCAAGGTCTAGGCGCAACAGGCATCATGGCGTCCGGTTATACGGAAATAGAAAGCCGCCGTTTTTTACTTTCTGAATTGCAATATGTTTCCGATGTCATTTCTCTGGATGTCTATGTGCCGAATCCTCAGCCGAACGATTATTGGGTGGGGAATTTAGGTCTGGGGCTTCGTTGTCCTGATTCCGGAATTTCTATGTATCTGGGAAATGTGGATTTGACGCATTTGTTTCGCGAGGAATTCAACAATGTGCGGTTCACGTTGCCGCCGGATGCGCTACAGGCGTTGAAATCCGACGCTGGGGGATGTAGTTTTTCCGTGTATCTGAATGTGAATAACGGTGCGGGACTTTTCCTGTTGGATAATATGGGCTTTGTCAAAAAAATTGAAGTGGCGGGCAGGTAGAACGTGAAACGGATTTTGTGCATACTCTTGATTTGTTCCCATTTTCTTTTCGGGGCGGATTATTTCAAACCGGAAAGGATTTCTCTTCCGATCAAAATGCAAACTTTGGTCGGAGAAACGGCGATAAACAACGTACTGATGTCCTATTTTTCGGGAACGCATGAAATTGACGTGGATAATATTGGAACCATCGTTTTGACTGTAAATAATATAGGAATTGACATTCGTGGAAAAGACGATGTGTTTTTGGGCTATGATTTGATACTCGCTCCGAATTTTCTGTCGGAATTGTCAGATATCGCTGGTGGCGCGATTCGTGGTGAAATACCGATTCAGGGAGCTGTTTCGCTGCGGGAGCTGCAAGATGCCTACGTCATCGTAATGAATTTAGGCGAAGTTGTTGATAAAATTTTGGAACACTATCACGTAACAAATGTTTCGATTGTTTCGTCATTAAAGAATTTCTTTTCGCAAACAAATGGGGCGGTAGAACTGTGGAAACAAAAATACAGCACACTTTTGGATGCCGATGTGAACAAATTGGAAAAGCCTCTGGACTTGGTAATAGCTGAAAAGGAACTTACGTTGTCCATTGGAGAGGTTGAGGACAATATCTCCCTTGATTTGAAGTTGCTGCTGGAATCGGAGAAACAGTATTTTTGGATTGAAAAAAATGATGTGGATAAATTGGATGTGACTATTAATTCTAATAAAAATTTTCAGGGATTGACATTGTTTTTAATCTATAACGATTACTCCCCAACTAATTTTACTGGTTTCATTGAATGTCCCAGACTCTCCGAAAAAAGTATCCGAACGGTAAATTTAAAAGATGTCTGCGATGATTTCTCGAATATCTCTGCAAAAACCATCAAGATGTTTTTTAAATTAAAAAGCAAACACGGAGGAATTCTTCAACTGGAGAAAACTTTGAAATGATGCGATATCAATGTTTCTTATTGTTTCTGTTGCTGAATTTACTTTTGGGGCATGCTAGTGCGGCGGAAAATAAGATTTTCTTGGCGGAAAGTCCGTTGGAACAAAATGCGGAAACTGCCATTGAATGGAATGGCGACAGCGTTCAAATTTACAACAATTTAATTGCCGAAGAAAATGATGATTCCCATTATGGTCCAAACGTAGCAGGCATGGTTATCGGTGGGCTTTTGGTGGGAGGCGGAACATTTTTTAGTGTGGTCGCAGTAAATGCCGCTTCAGATGCCGATTGGCTGTCGGCGGTAGGTGCCGGCTTATTTACGGCAGCTTCCGTTCCTTTTTATCTGGTCGGCCTTCCCGTTTTCCTATACAATACATATAAATTTGCTGTTCGCAAAGGCCATGCGAATCGGCGAGACGAATACATCGATGCCCTCAAGCGTTACAAGGAACGGCAGCGCGAAAGTTCCGTGGAATGGATGCTTGTGCCGTCGGTGGATTTGGCGAATGCGGGCGGTGGGCTGAATTTGCTCGTGGCGTTTTGAGGAATGAATGATGCGGAATAAAGTGCTATTCTTTTTGCTGCTGAATTTGCTTTGGGGAACCGCTTATGCGGAGGATATCTCTTTGGCGAATGGGGAGCTTCCATTGACGTCGAATAGAAAATTTTCGGCTGTCGTAAAAGATGACAGTTTGGCTATTTACCATGCTTTAATTACCGAAGAAAATTTGAATGCCGATTACCGTCCAAATGTGACCGGCATTGTTTTCGGAAGCGTTTATGTTGGGCTTGGGACTGGATTTTTGGGGGGAGGAATCGGCGTACTTAATGCCTCTTTCGCCAACAAGAGCGTTCATCGTGTTCTTGGAACGACATTTATCGTCGTCGCCATTCCGTTTTATCTGGTCGGCCTTCCTATCCTGATTTCTAACATCTATGAGTATAGCGTACGCAAAGGCCATGCGAACCGCCGTGACGAATACATCGACGCCCTCAAGCGTTACAAGGAACGGCAGCGCGAAAGTTCTGTGGAATGGATACTTATGCCGTCGGTGGATTTGGCGAATGCGGGCGGCGGGCTGAATTTGCTCGTGGCGTTTTGAGGAGGAAAAGCCGCCGGCTTATTAAAGAACGTTTTCCGGCCAAGGATGCTTCGGGTAGCGGCCCCGGAGTTCTTTTCGCAATTGCGGGTAGGTGTTTTGCCAAAAGCCGGTGAGGTCCCAGGTTTTTTGCGCCGTGCGAAAATTCGGAGCTAGAATGTCGTAGCGCACTTTGACTTTGCCTTGCGCAATCGTGTGTTCTCCGCGAAAAGGAAGAAAGTCCTCGATGCGGGCGGATAGTTCGACCGGTGAATTTTCCGCATAATGGTAATGCGCTCGCTTTCCATTGGGGAGAGTCAGAGAATTGGGAAACATTTTTTCAAGCCATCCCATCATGTTTTCACCAAAGTATTCTTTCATTTTTTTGCGGAAGCGTTCTGCGGAAAGATCCCGCATAAGAAAAATACCGTCGAAAAAATCTTCGGTGACGATTTCCACATCTTCGTCATTCCAACTCGGCAAATCAAATTCCGGAAAATTTTCGGCGGCGAGTTTCATTTTGCAGAGCAGCGTCTTGTTTTCATCGTCCATCCACAAGTGAGAAAGGTTTTCCCTTTTGTGCCTTTCCATCCAAGTGCTTGCCGTCAAATCCTTGAGCTTTTTCAGAATCTCGGGACCGGCTTCTTGCGGCTGGATTTCTTTGCGGGAAATTTCCACTCCATTCCGAATGCGAATTTCAACGCCGATATAACGCTCTTGCCCAGAACGCCATAAAAGTTCATATCGCAACTCGGCGTTTTCGGTTTCTAAAAAGCGGGACGGCACGGGAATGTAAAGGCTCGCGCGCATTTCGGATTTTTGCGCAGAATTTGTACGTAAAAGATGGAAGACGAGAATAGCGTCGGCATTTTCTACTTGAGATGGCGGCAAAGGAAAAATGTCGCTGGGCGTTTTGTAGGCGTTGCCGCTTTTTATAGCGAGGGACCCGGGAAACGCTTTCAGGAGCATTTGAGTGGTATCGTCTTGGGAATCGGGCTGTAAGCGGTGAGCGTCTTTGCTCTGGGCGTATTCTTGCAACCGTTTAAATGCCAGTCGGATTTCACGCGGAAGGCTGTTTTCTTTGGCGAGCAAGGATTGCGCCAGCTCCATGGCGTTGCGGGGAAAATGCTCTTTGGCCGAAACCTCTTCGGAATCCAGAACGGCGAACAGCGCGAGGGTGAGCGGAGAAAGCTTCTGCGCTTCGGAATAGGCTTTTGCGAGAGACAAATCGTTTAAGGGAATGTCCAGAACTTTTTCGCCCAGCGGGGAAATGTTGCCGTCGGCATCGATAAATCTGTTGTTCTGCAATTCGGCGAATGCTTTTTCGGCGAGTACTTTTTCGGGCTTTGTCGGAAGCGGCAACTCGGAAAAATGGCAAGAAGAATGCTTGGCTAGAGCGGCGACTTTTAAAAGGATAGGCTTCAAATCGCTCTTGAGAATTTCGGGAACGATGCCTTTGGGAAAAGTGCTTTCTTCCCGTTCGCTCCACAGGCGGATGCACACGCCTTGCTGTGTACGGCCCGCGCGTCCCGTACGTTGAACGGCGTTTTGCAGGCTGATTCTGCCGAGTTTTAAAATGTTTTTGTTTTGTGTGGGCAAAAATTCGGTCGCCCGTTCCAAGCCGGAATCGATAACGCCGGAAACGTTTGGAATGGTCAGGCTCGTTTCGGCGATGTTGGTCGAAAGTACGATTCTCGGGGTGTCCGAGTGAACAAAAATTTTGCGTTCCTCGTTTTTATTTTGGCCGCCGAAGAGTTCCAGAATCGGAACTTTTCCATATCCGAACGCTTCGTTCAAATGGCGATGTACGGAAGAAATTTCTCCTTTTCCCGGCAAAAAAACGAGTGTCGTTTTCCAGACTCCGTTCCGCTCCAGCGTGCGCAACGCTTTTTCCACATTCTTTCCCAGCGGTGTGCCGAAGGGGGATTCCTGATGGAGAATTTGTACGGGAAAACCCGGTCGCCCGACTTGTAGGCACGGCACTTGGAGAATTTCTTCGAGTTCTTTCCGGTTCAATTCGGCGGAAAGTACGGCGATTCGCGGAGCTAGTTCCGGCTTTGCTTTTTGCAATGCCAAAAAATAGGCGAGTAGTAGGTCCATTTCCGCGCGCCTTTCGTGAAATTCGTCAAAGACGATCCAGTCGAATTTTTCGTTCTGGTGCAAGACGGATTGCAAAAAACTGCCGTAGGTCGTGTAGAGGATTTTTGTCTTGTCGGAGAGTTTGCTTTCAAAACGGATTTTGTATCCGACGGTTGTGCCTTCTGGCGTTTCAGTCAATTGGGCAAGGAACCCGGAAAGACTCGTCGCTGCTAAACGTCTCGGCTCCAGAACGACGATTTTGGATTTTGTCGCTTCTGAATTTTCTTTTCCATCGGCAAGAAGCCAGGGGATTAAAGTGGATTTTCCTGAACCGGTCGGCGCGGTTAGCAAGAGATTTTTCCCTTTGGCTATTTCGGAACGAATAACTTCGGCACTTTCGTAAAGAGGAAGCGTGCGGAATGTGGAGATACCCATGAATTAAGATCAGCGGGGGTAGCGCAAATGTTCGGCGGTCGCCTTGTCTTTGTAAGGCCAGTGGGCGTTTTTCTTGTCCTTGTCCAGCATCAGATTTGTCAAGCGCCGTTGAAGCCCCGCTTCCGTTTTGCAGAAAAAGTAAACGACCTTGTTTTCTTTGGCGATGTAGAAAGAGGCGGCCTTGTATTTCATCTTGTAAACGTTCCGGAATGTCATGATATTTTCCCGCTTGGGAATGACTCGCCCGTTTTTGATTTCGCAGACGACGTCGGCATCGGCAAGCATCGCTTTTCCGGCATGAAGCACGAATTCCAGATTGGGAGCCGTATTCTTTTTAATGGTTTCCAAATCAAAAGCTCCACCGCCTTCTTTGATGACTCTGCGCACGGCTCGAATGGCGGCGAAAATCACGACAAGGACGACCAAAATGAGAAGAACCCACCAGTAATTGGCAAAAAAATCGGCAACTTGGGACATAAGACCTCGTAAAGTAAAATTCTCGCCGTAAAATAGAAAAATAACTCGGATTGTTTTTACTTTTTCTATTTTTGCTTGCAATTTCATAACCAAAGAGGTGCTCTTACGAAATGAAAACTTGGCGTATCGACGATTCTCGCGATTTGTATAATATCCGCGGATGGGGAATCAATTATTTCGACATCAACGAAGAGGGACACGCTACGGTTTGTCCACTTCGCACGAAAGGTCCTTCGATAGATCTTTTCAAGTTGGTTCAGGAATTGGATCTTTTGGATATGCCCGCTCCGATTCTTTTGCGTTTCCCGGACATTCTCGATATGCGCATTGAAAAAATCAACGAGTGCTTCAACAAGTCGATTCAGGAATACGGATTCAAAGGCTCGTTTTACGATGTGTTTCCCATCAAGGTGAATCAGCAGCGAGCGGTTTTAGAAGAAGTCGTGCGCCACGGTAAAAAGTTCAACATCGGACTGGAAGCGGGATCCAAACCGGAACTTCATGCGGTTCTGGCGAATATGGACAATCCGAATGCGCTGATTATATGCAACGGCTATAAGGACGAAGATTTTATCGAATTGGCGTTGCTCGCGCAAAAGATGGGAAAGAACATCTACGTCGTTGTGGAAAAAATAACCGAACTCCCGATGATTATTGAAATTTCCCGGCGCATCGGCGTCAAGCCGAATATCGGGCTTCGCATTAAGCTGGCGTCTAGCGGTCAAGGGAAATGGGAGGAGTCCGGCGGATACAACAGCAAGTTTGGGCTGAGCAGTTCGGAACTTCTCAATGCGATGGACTTGATTCGCCAAGAGAATATGTGCGACTGCGTCAAGCTTATCCATTGTCATCTCGGCAGCCAGATTACGAACATCCGAAAAATCAAATCCGGCTTGCGGGAAATTTCGGAATTTTATGTGCAGCTGAAACAGCTTGGAATGGGAGTCGAATTTGTGGATGTCGGCGGGGGACTTGGTGTCGATTATGATGGCAGCCGCAGTGCGGCGACAGGCTCCGTAAATTACTCCATTCAGGAATACGCTAACGACATTGTCTATTCCATTTTTGAATCCAGCGAAAAATTTTCGTTGCCGCATCCGAATGTGATTGCGGAAACGGGGCGTGCCCTTTCGGCGCACCATTCCGTTCTGGTGTTCAATGTACTGGAAACCGCTGGACCCGAATTTTTTGAAGACGGCAATTACGATATTCCCGAAGGTGCCGCCGATTCCATAAAAGATCTTTACGCCATTTTGAAAAATCTGAACGTTCGGAACCTGCTGGAAAACTGGCATGACGCTTTGCAGATCAACGACGATATTCTTTCGGGTTTCCGGGTGGGCGGGGCGGTGGATTTGAAAACGCGAGCGCTGGCGGAACGTCTTTTTTGGAGCATCGCCCGGCGCGTGCACGAATTGTCCCGGGAGTTGCGCCACTCTCCGATGGAACTTGCCGAATTGCCGCGGCTTTTGGCCCGAAAATACTTCTGCAATTTTTCGCTGTTCCAGAGCTTACCGGACAGCTGGGCGATAGATCAGATTTTTCCGATTATGCCCATTCAGCGTTTGAACGAGGCTCCGACAGTCGATGCGACTCTTCAGGATATCACCTGCGATTCCGATGGGAAAATCGATATGTTCGTCAGTGGCGACGGGGTCTCGCGAACTCTTCCCGTGCACAATTTAAAACCCGGAGAGCCTTATTATCTGGCGGTTTATTTGGTGGGCGCTTACCAGGAAATTCTGGGCGATTTGCACAATCTTTTTGGGGATACGAATGCGGTGCATGTCGTCTGCGATGGCGACGGCTATCGCTTTGACCAGATGATTGACGGGGAATCCGTTGAAGATGTTTTGGACTATGTGAATTTTAGCGACAAGGCGTTGGTTCGCACCATGGAAAACTGGGTTTCTACTTCCGTCAAGGAAGGAAAAATCTCTCTTCAGGAAGGCAAGGAATTTTTGAACATCTATCGTTCAGGTCTTTACGGCTACACCTATTTGGAAGAGTAGGTGTTTGTTCGAATTGCCGAACCGCTGCAAATTTTGGAAAGTTTTTTTCGTCGCTCATTTTGATGGGCGAAAAGCGTTTTGCTTTTTTGCCCGTTCTTCGATTTTTATAAAATCGACGGCTCGAAATTTATCTATTTTCCCGCTCGGCATGCCGTTTTTCAAAAAAATAATCGCTCTCTGTTTTTTCTGGATGTCGTTGGCGTCTGCGGACGTGGCAATTTTTTCGCAGGACACCATTTCTATGGACACCAGTCGGCAGCAAAAATTCCAGCGTTATTCGACGGTTCCTGTTATTGGCTACACCGAAGAAACCCGGATGCAGCTGGGCGCGATGATTCTTTTCTTTTTAAAGCCCGACGAGATCGATGGAAAGGTTCCGGAAATCGGCGTAACCGCTTATGGGTCTTCCCGCGGGCAATTTCAGTTTACGCTAGAACCCTATTTTTATTTCTGCCGCGACAAAATAAGCCTCTGGTTCGATTTGGAATACCAGGACTGGTTCGCGAGCTATTTCGGGCGGGGAAACTCTCCCGACATTGACGAGTTTACCAATTACAATCGCAAGAAACTCTATTTCGGAGCCAAGGTAGAATCTCGGCTAGGTCTTCCCGATTATTTGAAATACGGCTTGGAATTGCATATCGAAAGTTCGGAAATCGATTTTAAAAAGAGCAGCTCCATGCCGCTTCCGGATCCGCATTCGGGAAATCGCAATGGCGTGGGCTACCTGTTAGGCTTGGATACGCGGGACAATACGAATTGGACGCAGCACGGCTATTTAATCGAGTGGAAACAGATTTTTTTCAGCGATCAGCTGGGCGATTATTCCTTTGACAAGATGACTTTGGATATGCGGGCCTATACGATTTTGCCGTTTAGGACGACGGCGGCTTTTGGTTTCCTGTGGCAACGGGCGAATGGGGACGTCCCCTTTGATATGCTTGCCGGTTCCGATGGAATCAAGCGTTTTCGCGGAGTGGAAAGCCTGTATTTTGGCGATAACCAGGCGGTGATTTTGCAATCGGAAATCCGAAAGTATTTCGGCTGGCTTTTGGGCGGACACGTGTTTGTGGAAAGCGGAAAGGCGGGTGCCTATTTCAGCGAACTCATGCGGAATGAATGGCATCGTTCTGTAGGAGCCGGGGCGCTTCTCGCCTTGAATAAGAATGAACGCCTCTTTGCCCGCGCAGATGTTTCGTGGATTGATTTTGACCATATCGGGCTTTCTTTCTACGTTCGACAAGCCTTTTAATCGGGAGGAAATGTGGAAATTTGTCGCTATCGTTCCACCAGCCAAATCGAAGTTCGCTATGCGGAAACGGACCAGATGGGCGTCGTGCACCATTCGGTTTATGCCGTCTGGTTTGAAAAGGCGCGGACGGATTTTTTCAAGCAGATCGGTTCGACTTATGCGGATGTCGAAAAGGAGGGCTTTGTGTGTCCCGTTCTGGAATTGAACGTCCGGTATCGGAACCCAACGCATTACGGGGACGTGGTGAATATTGAAACGACTTTGGAACGCATTGGGCATCTGCATTTTCGTTTTCGCTATCGGATTGATGTTGCTGGCAATTTGTGCACTACCGGCACGACTTTGCACTGCTTTTTGAAAGACGGCAAGCCGACTTGTGAATTGCCCGTTCAGGTTTCCCTGTTCTTTCCGCCCAACGACAAGTAGCGTTGTTATGGCTTTATCGTTATTTGTTGCCGATTATCGCTTAATATTTGGGCGAAATACCTTTTTATCTTTAAAATTTTCTATCCTTGCAAAAATTCTAAAATGAGGTAAAAAATGAACCAAGAAGAAGTCAAAAGCAAGCTCAAGGCGTTTTTCATGTCGGATCTCGGTGTCGATGGTTCCGTGCTGAAGTACGATACGCCGCTTTTTGGCGAAGAAATCGGTCTGGATTCTGTGGATTCTTTGGAAATCATTTCTTTTGTGGATAGCAATTTTGGCGTTTCCATGACGGGTGCTGGCAAAGAGCCGTTCCAGAGCATCGATACAATTGCCGACTTTATTGAAAAGCATCAGGCTTAAGTAAAAAATTATTGTTTTAAACTGGGTATGCCATGACATCGAATGATTGCCGTTGTGTTGTTACAGGACTGGGCGTGATTTGCGCCGTCGGAAACAACGTGGAAGAAACGTGGAAAAATGCTTTGAACTCGGTTTCGGGCATCCATAAAACGACCTCGGTCGATACGGAAAAGTGCTATGCGGATTTGGCGGCGGAGGTTCATTGCGACTCGCTGGACGAGATAGCCGCTCCCGAAGAAAAGGACAGGGCTTCCAAACTTTGCATCAAGGCGGCCAACGAAGCTCTTGCCGATGCCAATCTTTCGGACTTTGCCGACGATCAGCGTGTTAGCGTGATTATCGGTAGCTGTGTCGGTGGCGTTCTCAGTGTAGAACATTATAATCGCCATGGCAGAAACGCTGGCGACATTCCCAAGATGCCCATTGCGTCGATTGCGTCTCAGGTGGCGGAAACGTGCCGCGCCGGAGGCATTGTGACGAATGTGGCAAACGCCTGCGCAGCTGGAACGATTTCGATAGCCCTCGCTTGCGATTTGATTCGGGCGGGCAAAGCGGACGTGGTGATTGCGGGCGGAGCGGACTCTTTTGCGTCCGTCCCATATTCCGGTTTTCTTTCGTTGCACGCTTTGGATGAAAACGGCTGCTCTCCTTTTAACCATTGCAACGGCATTACTTTGGGCGAAGGCGCGGGCATTGTCATTGTCGAATCGTTTGAACACGCGCAGAAGCGCGGAGCTAAAACGTATTGCGAAGTTTTGGGATCCGGAGTTACGAGCGATGCTCACCACATTACGGCTCCTCGGGAAGACGCCCTCTGCTTGACCGAAGCGATGGAACGCGCCGTCCGAAATTCGGGAATCCGGAAAAACGAAATCGGCTATGTAAATGCGCATGGCACGGGCACGGGCAAGAACGACGAAGCGGAAATCACCGCTTTCCAGAAATTCTTTGCCGAAGAAAATCCGACGGTAAGCGTCAGTTCGACTAAAGTGATGACCGGTCACTGCCTGGGAGCCGCCGGTGCCATTGAAGCGGTCTTCAGCATTAAGGCCTTGACGACGGATACGGTTCTCCCGACTTTGCATTATTCCGAAGAGGACTCCGTCGCTTTGCGGGAAAAAGTGGGCTCTCTGGATTTTGTGCAGAACGTCCCGCGCCAAAAAGAACTCCGGTGCGTCATGAGCAATAACGTGGCTTTTGGCGGAACCAATGCGAGCATCGTATTTTCCAAGGATGCCGGCGATGTCTCTGCTTTGACGGCGAAGAATTCTAAAATCGCCGTAACGGGACTCGGAATTGTAAGTCCTCTTGGCAACAGCAAGGCTGCCTATCTTGCCGCTGTCGAAAAAGATGCAAAGCCCGAAAGCGCGTCCATCCATTCGACTATCGTTCTGGACGACTATAAAGAACTGGGCATCAAAATGGCATTCTACCGCAAACTTGATAATCTCGGACAGTTGCAGACCGTATCGGGAATGCGAGCCTTGCAGGACGCCGGGTTCAAAGTCACCGAGGAAAATGCAAAAAATATCGGTATTATCGTCGGAACGAGCGAAGGCGGCCTTGGCGCCACTTACGATTTTGAAGAACTGATTGCGAAGCTGGGCAATGCGCAGGGGAGCGCTTTCAAGTTCCCGCATACGGTTTACAATGCGGCTGGCGGCTATCTTTCGATTTGTTCCGGAATCAAGGGCTACGGCGTGACGATTACGACAGGTCCGCTTTCTGGACTGGACAGCATCGGATACTCCATGAATGTCATTCACGACGGTCAGGAGCAAGCGATGATGGCGACAGGTTCGGATGAAAATCTGCCGATTATTACGGAATTTGCCCAAAAGATGCAAGTCGCTTCGGATTCCGTTACCGCTCCTTATTCTGGTTCGTCGGGTTGTGTCATGGGCGACGGCAGCGTTTCGATTCTCTTGGAAACGGAAGATTCCGCACAGGCTCGTGGCGCAAAAATTTATTGCTATGCGCTCGGTTATGGGCATGGCCGTAAGAACGTGAAGTTCGGGCACATCTCCGGCTCGGGCGAGGCTCTGGATCTGGCAATTCGTTCCGCAGTAGTGGATGCGGGAGTTTCCCTTGACGAAATCGATGCGGTTTGCGGATTTGCGAACGGCTGCAAAAAATTGGACGATATCGAAAAAGCGTCCCTTTCCCGCGTGTTCGGCGACCGTTTGGAAACGCTTCCGCTGGTGGAAGTGAAGGATCGCGTCGGCGAAGGCCGTGCGGGTGCAGCGGCTCTTGCTGCTGCGGAAGCGGCACTTCTTTTGAGTGGGGAACTGCAACGCGAAAACGCTTACTTTATCGGTAAAGACGGCGCGGTTCAAAAGAAAAGCATCGAATCGGTCGGACTGAAAAAAGTTTTGGTGATTTCATTTGCCACCGGCGGCTCTTACAGTGCTGTCGTTCTGGGAAAATAATTGAGTGAGGGTCAGATGAAAGTTGCGCTGGTCACAGGAGCTTCTAAAGGCATAGGCAAGGCTTGCGCCCTGCGTCTTGCTCAAGACGGCTATACGGTCGTCGTGAATTATTCCAGTTCGGACGCTGCGGCTCAAGAAACGCTTTCGCAAATCCAGGCGGCGGGCGGAAACGGAATGCTTTACAAAGCGGATGTTTCCAAACTCGACCAGGTGAAATTAATGGTTCGCGAGGTCTTCAAGGCTTACGGCAGAATTGACGTGCTGGTAAACAATGCGGGCATCGTCCGGGACGAATATCTGCTGATGATCAATCCGGATACTCTTGACAAGTGCATGGATTTGAACGTTAAAGGCTACATCTATTGCGCACAGCAAGTCGCTCTCAAAATGTTCAAACAGAAGTCCGGCGTCATCATCAATATGTCGTCGGTCAGCTCCAAATTTGCGCTCGCTGGCCAGAGCGTTTACAGCGCGACCAAGGGTGCGGTCAATTCGCTGACGCAGACGCTCGCCAAGGAACTCGGCGGTTACGGCATCCGCGTGAACGCTGTTGCTCCGGGATTTATCCAGACCGAAATGATCGATGCGATTCCCGAAGACAAGCGCAAGGAATATGTGGAGAAAATTCCGCTGAAACGTTTCGGTTCTCCAGAAGACGTGGCAAATATGGTTTCTGCTCTCGCTTCGGACCAATTTGCGTATGTCACGGGACAGGTTTTTGTTCTCGACGGAGGACTTTCCCTGTGAGCATGAACATCTATGAAATCAGCCAGCGCATTGCACAGCGTCCGCCGTTCCAGATGGTGGAAAAAGTCATCGAACTCGTTCCGAACGAATCGGCGACGGGCATTAAAAATGTGAGCGTGAACGAGCCTTATTTTATGGGGCATTTTCCGGGCGCTCCCATTATGCCGGGCGTTCTGATTGTAGAAAGTTGCGCCCAGTTGTGCTCGCTTGTCATTGAGAAGAAGCCCGAAGATCTGGACGACAAGCTTTACGTCCTTCTGAAAATCGACGGATTCAAATTTGTAAAGCCTGTTATTCCTGGCGATCAATTGGAAATGACCGTCACCAAAACGAAGGGCGGCGGCGTTCTTGTCGGGTTCAGCTGCGTTGTTAAAGTGAACGGCAATGTTCACGCCAAGGGTGAACTGACCTTTACGACGATTCCCAAGGAAAGTCTGGGAAAGTGATGACTTTTCCGGCAAAGTTCACCGCCTTGTCGGAAAACGTATAGTGCACTTCCTCATTGTCAAGAACGATGAGTCTTGCTATTGCGAGAATACCGCCTTTCTTCGCCATCGCGAGGAGCGACAGCGATATGGCAATCTTGGCTATCAAAAAAGATTGCTTCGTCATTCACTTCGCTCATTCCCCGCAATGACGTTTTAGCGATCGGATGCAGAGTTCATTGAAACATTCCCCACAATGATGTAGAACATTCGTCATTGCGAGGATCGACTGCAACGCGGCAATCTCGTCCGTCAAAGAAGATTGCTTCGTCAATCGTTTCGCTCATTCCTCGCAATGACGGTTTGTATATCAGGTGCAAATTCCGACAAAACTTTCCCCGCAATGACGTTTTAGCGAT
>NZ_FUWU01000044.1 GCF_900167415.1 Fibrobacter intestinalis
CGCGCTGAAGGCCCTCGAAGGCGACGCGGAATACCAGGAGAAGATCATGGAACTTATGAACGCCGTCGACGAATACATTCCGCAGCCGCAGCGCGAAGTGGACAAGCCGTTCCTGATGCCGATCGAAGACGTTTTCACGATCACTGGCCGCGGCACCGTCGCGACTGGCCGTATCGAACGCGGCAAGATCAACCTGAACGACAAGGTCGAGCGCGTCGGCCTCGGCGACACGGTCGAATACGTCGTAACCGGCGTCGAGATGTTCCGCAAGCTGCTCGACGACGCCCAGGCTGGCGACAACGTTGGCCTTTTGCTCCGCGGCGCGGAGAAGAAGGACATCATCCGTGGCATGGTCCTCGCCGCCCCGAAGTCCGTCACCCCGCACGCCCATTTCAAGGGCCAGATCTACGTTCTGAAGAAGGAAGAGGGCGGCCGCCACACGCCGTTCATGAACGGGTACCGCCCGCAGTTCTACTTCCGCACGACGGACGTGACAGGCACGATCAAGCTCCCGGAAGGCGTCGAGATGGTGACCCCGGGCGACACCGTGACCATCGACGTGGAGCTCATCGCCCCTGTAGCGATGGAACAGCAGCTCCGCTTCGCCATCCGCGAAGGCGGCCGCACCGTCGGCGCCGGCTCCGTAACCGAAATCATCAAGTAAGGAATAACAATGCCAAGAGAACTCATTACGCTCGAATGCACTGTTTGCCATCAGCGTAACTATGATTGCGACAAGAATAAGCGACTTCACCCCTCTCGCGTGGAGTACAAGAAGTACTGCCCATTCTGCCGCAAGCATACAGTTCATAAGGAAACCAAGTAAGGACGGTTTTAGGTCGGTAGCTCAATTGGTAGAGTCACGGTCTCCAAAACCGTTGGTTGGGGGTTCGAGTCCCTCCCGACCTGCTTCCTTTCTTACGGAGTCATGATATGCAAAAATTACAGCAATACATCAAAGAAGTTGTCCAAGAGATGAAAAAGGTCAATTGGCCTAGCTGGGAAGAACTGAAAGGTTCGACTTTGGTTGTAATGCTTTTTAGCGTAATCATGGGCTGCTATATTGCTGCGCTTGATTTAGGGCTTTCCTTTGTTGTCGATAAACTGTTAGGACGTGGGTAATACTTATGTTATGGTATGCGGTCCATACGTTTTCCGGTCAGGAAAGCACCATCAAGAAAAACATTGAAATGTTGATTGAACGCGAAGGTGTTCAAGACAAGTTTGGACGGATTCTCATTCCTGAGAGAACCGTACAAGTAAACGTCCGAGGAAAGCGCAAGACGGTGTCTCAGAAGCTTTTCCCGGCGTATTTGATTATAGAGATGGAGCTGGACGAGCTCACCCAGCACCTGGTAACCTCCGTTCAGGGAGTTACCCATTTTGGAGGAACCAGTCGTCTGAATAAGATACCGATTCCTCTTCGTCAGAGCGAGGTCGATAGACTGCTTGGCGTCGAAACTCAAGACGCTGGGCAGGATGTGATCCAGAATCCGTATATTGTCGGTGACAGTGTTTCCATTAAGGATGGTCCGTTCAAAGGCTTTGTCGGCACGGTGGAAGAAATCCTCACAGAAAAGAACAAGCTTCGTGTGACGGTTTCTGTTTTTGGCCGTTCCACGCCAATCGAATTGGGCTTTAACCAGGTGGAAGCTGCATTGCAATAGCAGATTCTGAAACGGAGAAATACAGTGGCAAAAAAAATTGCAGGTTATATTAAACTTCAGATCCCCGGCGGGGCAGCAAACCCGTCTCCTCCGGTAGGTCCTGCTTTGGGTCAAAAGGGCGTGAACATCATGCAGTTCTGCAAGGCGTTCAATGCTCAGACTCAAAATGAAAAGGGAATGATCATCCCCGTGGTCATTACAGTTTATGCCGACAAGAGCTTTACTTTCATCACGAAAGTTCCTCCTGTAGCGATTCTTGTTAAGAAAGCTGCCGGCATTGAAACTGCCTCGGGCGAGCCGAACCGTAAAAAAGTCGGCAAGATCACCAAGGCGCAAGTCAAGGAAATCGCTACCAAAAAGATGCCTGACTTGAATACAAATGACATTGAAGCCGCAATGCGCATGGTTGCGGGCACCGCACGCTCTATGGGCGTCGATGTTGTCGACTAATCAGGCTGACCTTAACCCTATTTCTGACAGGAAAACCATGTTCAGAGGAAAAAAGTATAAGAAAGTAGCTGAAGCTTTTGACCGCGCGCAAGCGTATGGTCTGGAGCAGGCGCTCGAAATTCTTAAAAAATCCGAGGTTAAGTTCGACCAGACTGTCGAGCTTCATTTCAATCTCGGTGTAGATCCCAAAAACTCCGATCAAGCTGTCCGTGGCACGGTTGTGCTTCCGAACGGTACCGGTCGTCAGGTTCGCGTTCTCGTGTTCTGCAAGGACAATAATTTCCAAGCGGCACAGGATGCTGGAGCTGATTACGTTGGTGGAGCAGACTTGGTCCAAAAAATCCAGGAAGGCTGGCTTGAATTTGATGCGGTCGTTGCGACTCCCGACATGATGCCGGTGATTAGTAAAATCGCTCGAGTTCTCGGTCCTCGTGGGCTTATGCCCAGCCCGAAATCCGGAACAGTGACGATTAACGTCGCCCAGACTGTGAAGGAACTCAAAGCTGGTAAAATTCAGTACCGTGTGGACAAGGGCGCGAACATTCACGCTCCGGTCGGCAAAATGTCTTTTTCGAACGCACAGCTGATTGAAAACATTAAGGCTGTCATCGATTCCGTTCAAAAGAACAAGCCGCAGACCGCCAAGGGCACTTATATCAAGAGCCTCTTTATCACGGCAACAATGACGCCGAGCCTCAAGTTGGACTTGAGCATTACGCGATAGGAGATAAACGATGAAAGCTGTAGTTAAAAAACAACAGAAAGTTGATTCTATCGTTAAAGAGTTTGAAGGCACTGCTTCAATCTTCCTTCTCAACTACGAGAAGATTCCGGTTGAACTCGACAACAAACTCCGTATGAATCTGAAGTCCAAAGGCATCAAGTATCTCGCGGTCAAGAACACTCTCTTGAAGAAGGTTCTCGAAAAGATGGGCGTTGTCGGTCTTGACGATGCGCTCAAGGGTGCGACATCTGTTATGGTTGGTCCTGCAGATGATCCGATTAGCCCGGCCCGGGAAATCGAAAATTTCCACAAGGAAAATCCGGATTTCCTCGTTGCCAAGAGCCTTTACCTCGACGGTGCTGTCAGACCGGGATCCGATGTCGTTGAACTTTCCAAGATCCCCGATCGTCAGGGTATGCTTGCCCAGTTGGTCGCAATCATTCTTGGACCGGGTTCGACTATTGCGGGTCAGCTCAAGTCTCTCACGGAAAAACTGGAAAAGGAACAGGCCGGAGCATCCGCCTAAGTTCTCAACACAACCATTCACAAACAACTTTTCAAAACGGAATAATTGGAGAAAAACATCATGGCAACAGATATCAAGGCTATTGGTGATCAAATCGCGGGTCTTACCCTCCTCGAAGCCAAGCAGTTGGCGGACTACCTCAAAGAAGCGCACGGCATTGAAGCCGCTGCTGGTGGCGTTGTTGTCGCCGCTGCAGCTGCCGCTGGCGCTCCTGCTGAAGAAAAGTCCGAATTCGACGTTGTTCTCGCCGAATGCGGTGCGAACAAGATGGCTGTTCTTAAGGCCGTCCGTGCCATCACCGGCCTCGGCTTGAAGGAAGCCAAGGAAATGGTCGAAAAGGCCGACAGTGTCATCAAGGAAGGTGCACCGAAGGCTGACGCCGAAAAGATGAAGAAGGAACTCGAAGATCTTGGTGCCAAGGTCGTTCTGAAGTAATGCCTTCAAATCGCTAATTCGAATTCACCAAAACGCCTGCACGCTTGTGTGGGCTTTTGGTGTTTTTCCCGTGTTTTAGTTTTTCACTGGATGAGGTTTTAAAATGACGGAGCGAAAGAATAATTCCTCCAATAAGTTCCAATTGGAACTTCCATATCTGGTCGAAGTGCAGAAAGCTTCATACGATCACTTCCTCCAAAATGACGTTCCTCCTGAGAAGCGTCTCAAAGTAGGCTTGGAACGTGTTTTTCAAGACATTTTCCCCATCACAGACTTGAAAAGGCTTTTTGCCCTCAAGTACGAAGGATACTTCTTTGGAATCCCCAAGTACAGCCTTCGGGAATGCCGTGAACGCGGGCTGACGCATTCCGTTCCTTTGCACGCCAATCTTTCGTTGCAGGTTTTTGAAGAAGATGGCGAAGATCGCAAGTTGAAGGAAGAAATTAAAAATGACGTTCTGATCTGCGATTTGCCGATCATGACGGAAAACGGGACTTTTATCATTAACGGTGCGGAACGCGTTGTCGTTTCCCAGTTGCATCGTTCTCCCGGTGTGAGTTTTGACGAAGAAATTCTTCCCAATGGACGTTCCAATTACAAGAGCCGCATCATTCCTCATCGCGGCGCATGGGTTGAATTTAATACAGACGGCGATGTTCTCTATTTGATTATCGACCGCAAAAAGAAGATTCCGGCGACGGCGCTTCTTCGTTGCATCGGTTTTGAAACGACTGGCGACATTATTTCGCTTTTCTACAAGAATTTGGAAAAGGTCACCCTGCATGCGGGTGATATGGAAGAGTATTATGGCCGCATTGTCGCCGCGGACGTCATTGACGAATCGTCGGGCGAAGTGCTTCTGGATGCGAACCGGGTGTTCGACGACAAGTGCGCCGCTCGTCTGACGGAAAGCGGAGTTTTTGACATTTCTTTCATCGCGGAAGATGAAGAAAATATGCTGGTGCACAACACCTTGCTTGCGGACAAGTGCAAGACCAAGGAAGATGCCCTGAAGCTCATTTATTTTGTGATGCACCAGTCGCAGGAAGAAGCGCCGAATATGGCGACTGCGCAGATTGCTTTTGAAAGCACTTTCCTGGACGATCCTCGTAAATACGACCTTGGCGAAGTCGGGCGTTACCGTTTGAACGCCAAAGTCTATACGCCGTCAATCGAAAAAATTCTTGCCGACACCGGTCTTTCCAAACCGTCTCTGACGACGATGACAATGACCGAAGCCGATTTCCTCGGTATTTTTGAATACATGGTCGGCTTGTATTGCGGTGCCGAGGGCTATGTTTTGGACGATATAGACCACTTGGGCAACCGCCGCACCCGTTCTGTCGGGGAACTCGTCGCCAACCAGCTCTCGGTGGGACTTTCCCGCATGAGCCGCGTCATTCGCGAAAACTTTACTTCGGGCGACAATGAAACCCCGACGCCGCGTGACCTGGTGAATACCCGCACGGTGAATTCCGTCGTTCAGGCGTTCTTCAGCTCCAGCCAGCTTTCGCAATTCATGGACCAGATGAACCCGCTTTCGGAATTGACGCACAAACGCCGCCTTTCCGCTTTGGGTCCGGGCGGCCTTTCCCGCGAGCGCGCCGGCTTTGAAGTCCGTGACGTCCACTACACGCATTACGGTCGCCTTTGCCCGATTGAAACGCCGGAAGGCCCGAACATCGGTCTTATCAACTCGCTGGCCACTTACGCTGTGGTAAACCACTTTGGATTTATCGAAACGCCTTACCGCATTGTCGGATTGCAGAAGTTCAAAGCGGCAAATGGGAAGACGCTTTATTTCCCCGAAGAAAAGTGGCATTTCGGCTTGTTCAAAGGTTTTGTCCGCGAACCGCGCCTTTTTGTCCAACTGGAACTTTCCGCAAAGGAAATGGCCGAGGCTCGCTCGAATCTGGATGCCAATCAGCGCGTTCTGTTCGATTCTTTTGTGAACAAGGTCTTTGAATTTAAAAACGAAGACGGCTCGAGCGACTTTATTCGCAACGGCAATCCGCTGGAAGCTTTCAAGGGCAAGGCGGACTACGTTTTGCAATCTTCGACGGTTTACGATGTGGTTTCTTCCTTTGTCGTTTATTTGACGGCGGACGAAGAAGACGCTTTCAACATCGCTCCGGCGAATACCGAATTGAAAAATGCGGCGTTCGACCCGCTTTTCGAATCGATGCTGAACAACGCTTCTACGGAAGAAGAAAAAGCGGACATCCGCGACAGGCATCAGCTGACTTCCTTTGTGGAAGACTTCGTCATGGTGCGGGAAAAGGATGAATATCCGTTGAAGGCCCGTGTGATTGCGGGCGGCGAAATCGACGAATCCGACGACTTTGAAAAGGGCGTTGTGCCGAAGTTCAACGTGAACTCGGTGGACAGCGAAGCTCTTGACGGGCGCATCCAGCTGATGGACGTTTCTCCGCAGCAGATTATTTCGGTCGCTGCCGGCTTGATTCCGTTCCTGGAGCATGACGATGCGAACCGCGCTTTGATGGGTTCCAACATGCAGCGCCAGGCTGTGCCGCTGCTCCGTTCCGAAGCTCCTGTGGTCGGGACCGGTCTGGAACGCCGTGCCGCGTTGGATTCGGGTACCGTTGTGCGCGCCAAGCACGATGGCCGAGTCAAATTCGTGGATGCCATGACCGTCGTCGTGGAACGCGGATCCTTGAATGCATCCGGTGAATTCCAGCCGTTGGAAGGCCTCGGCGAAAATTTTGAATTCCTCGATCACGAACCGATTGACGAATATATTCTTCGCAAGTTCGAACGTTCCAACCAGGATTCCTGCATCAACCAGAAGCCTGTTGTCAATGTGGGCGACTTTGTGAAAAAGGGCGATGTCCTCGCCGACGGTGCCTCGACGGATCACGGCGAACTCGCTTTGGGCAAGAACATTCTGATTGCCTTTATTCCGTGGAACGGTTACAACTACGAAGACGCCGTCATCGTTTCCGAAGAGCTGGCGATTAAAGACGCTTTCACCTCGATTCACGTGGAAGAATACGAAGTGGAAGTCCGTGAAACCAAGCGCGGTCCGGAAGAACTGACCCGCGAAATACCGAACGTCGGCGAAGAAGCGCTGAAGAACCTTGATGAACGCGGCATTATTCGCGTCGGTGCAGAAGTCCACGCAGACGACATTCTCGTGGGCAAGGTGACGCCGAAGGGCGAAACGGAACTTTCTCCGGAAGAAAGACTTCTCCGTGCGATTTTCGGTGAAAAGGCCGGCGACGTGCGGGACACTTCCCTGGTCGCGCCTCCGGGCATGAAAGGCATCGTTCTGGAAACCCGCGTCTTTAGCCGCAAGGATCACAACGATAAGAAGAGCCGTGCGGAAGATCAGGAAAAAATCAACGACATCAAGGAAAAATTCCAAGCGGATATCGACAAGATCAAGATGACTTGCGCTGCCGCAATGCTGGAAATGCTTTCTGGCAAGGTCTCGGGAAATATCGTGGATTTCGATACGCATGAAGTCCGGATTCCCGAAGGAACAACCTTGAACGAAAGAATGCTGAACAGCTTGGATTTCCTTTCGATTGCGCCGTCTTCGACGTTTGCTGCGGACGATGCGGAAGTTCAGGAAAAGGCTTCCAGCCTTCTTTCCGTTGCCCGCGATTCGATCGATCGCTTGACCCGGACGATGGAAAAGGAAATCGACAAGGTGACGAAGGGCGACGAATTGAAGCCCGGCGTTCTCCAGACCGTCAAAGTTTACATCGCCAAGAAGAAGAAACTTCAGGTCGGCGATAAGATGGCGGGTCGTCACGGTAACAAGGGTTGCGTTTCCAAGATCGTCCCTGTCGAAGATATGCCGTTTACCGAAGACGGTCGTCCGATTCAGATTTTGCTGAACCCGCTAGGCGTGCCTTCCCGTATGAACGTGGGACAGGTTCTCGAAGTCCATTTGGGCTGGGCGGCCAAGGTCCTCGGCATCAAGGTAGCGACTCCGGTGTTCGACGGTGCTTCTTTCGATGATATCGTCGGCGAATTGGAACGCGCTTACCAGAAAATGCCCGTCGTTTCCTACAAGATGGATCCGGAACACGGACAGATTATCGGCAAGGCCAAGCTTTATGACGGTCGCACCGGTGAAGCGTTCCTGAATCCGGTCACCATCGGCTATATGTATTATCTCAAACTCGGTCACTTGGTCGAAGACAAGATCCACGCCCGTTCTATCGGCTCCTATGCGCTCGTGACGCAGCAGCCTCTCGGCGGTAAGAGCCAGTTCGGCGGCCAGCGTTTCGGTGAAATGGAAGTCTGGGCTTTGGAAGCCTATGGCGCCGCCTATACGCTGCAAGAACTTTTGACCGTGAAATCCGATGACGTGATTGGTCGTTCCAAGATCTATGACGCCATCGTCCACGGAAAGAACACTCCGGAACCGGGAATCCCCGAATCCTTCAACGTGATGATCCGCGAAGTGCGTTCGCTCTGCCTCGACATCAAGACAAGTGGAGAAAAGTAATATGTCAGAAGAAACTTTCGATTATTCTGAAAACAACAGCGGTGAAGTTTCGATTCACCTTGCTTCTCCAGAATTGATCCGTCAATGGTCCTTTGGTGAAGTAACCAAGCCCGAAACGATCAACTATCGTTCTTTCAAGCCGGAACGCGACGGCCTGTTCTGCGAACGCATTTTTGGACCGGTCAAAAACTGGGAATGCAATTGCGGAAAATACAAGCGCATCCGTTTTAAAGGCGTTGTCTGCGACCGCTGCGGCGTGGAAGTGACCCATTCCAAGGTTCGTCGTGAACGCATGGGGCATATCGAACTGGCCATTCCGCTGGCTCACGTTTGGTTCGTGAAGAACCAGCCGTGCGTCCTCGGGGCGATTTTGAACCTCGACACCAAATCCCTGGACAACATCATCTATTACGAAAAGTACATCGTGCTGGATCCGGGCGATACCGATCTGAAGCCGAACGAATTGATCGATGAAGCCAAGTATCTCGATTTGGAAAAGGAAGGCCGTCATTTCTCGGCAAAGATGGGCGCTGCTGCTTTGAAACAGCTTCTTGCCAACGTGGATTTTGTCGAACTTTCGGACGAACTCCGCTTGGAAGCCGCTTCGAAATCCAAAACCAAACGGGACGACGCCATTAAGCGCTTGAAGATTGTCGAAGCCTTCAAGAAATCCCAGATGGACGATTTCTATTCCTATTACGCGAATTTGGACGGGAAAAAGAACAGCGACCTCCCCTGGGTGAAAGATATCGCCGACGCCGTGGAAGACTTCAAATTCGGCGTGATGAATGCCGATGGCGACCGCAAGGGCGGCTATGCTGCCAAAACGGAAGGAAAGGAATTCAACCTGCTCGATGCGTTCTGCGAATTCCGCAAGATGTATCCGGCGCAAGCCAAGGGACTTTCCAATCAGCCGGAATGGATGATTCTGGACGTTCTTCCCGTGATTCCGCCCGACCTGCGTCCGCTCGTGCCGCTTGACGGCGGTCGCTTTGCGACTTCGGATTTGAACGAGCTTTATCGCCGCGTCATCAACCGCAACAACCGTTTGAAAAAACTGATCGACATCAAGGCCCCGGACGTGATTCTTTGCAACGAGAAGCGCATGTTGCAGGAAGCGGTGGACCAGCTGTTCGACAGTGGACGTCGCGTTGCCCGCGCGGGTTCCAATCGTCCGCTCAAGTCCCTCTCCGAGCTTTTGAAGGGCAAGCAGGGACGTTTCCGCATGAACCTTCTCGGTAAGCGCGTCGATTACTCCGGACGTTCCGTGATCGTCGTGGGGCCGGAACTCAAAATGCACGAGTGCGGTCTGCCGAAGCGCATGGCTTTGGAACTTTACAAGCCGTTCATCATCCAGAAACTGGAAGAAACGGGAACGGTTTACACGCTGAAGGCCGCAAAGAAATTTGTCGATGCCGAAAAGCCGGAAGTCTGGGATATTCTTGAAGGCGTCATTGAAGACCATCCGGTCATGCTGAACCGTGCGCCGACCCTGCACCGCTTGGGCATTCAGGCGTTCTATCCGAAGCTCATCGAAGGCAACGCCATTCGGCTTCATCCGCTCGTCTGTACGGCTTTCAACGCCGACTTTGACGGTGACCAGATGGCTGTGCACCTTCCGCTTTCTTTTGAAACGCAGTTGGAATGCCGCGTGCTGATGCTTTCTTCGAATAACATTCTTCACCCGGCTTCCGGTTTGCCGATTGCCGTTCCGGGGCAGGATATTGTTCTTGGCCTCTATTACATTTCCAAGCCGCGTCCCAATCGCAAGGGCGCAGGAATGCGTTTCTACGATGCCGCCGAAGCCCTCCGCGCTTACGACAACGGCAGTATCGATTTGAACGCCGAATGCTACCTGCGTCTCCCTGCGGGAAGAAAAGTCTATATGGGCGCATTGGAATCGGACACCCGTTGCGAAATGGAGCAGCCCGACGACAAGGGAAATGTCGAAGTGTTCGTCAAGAAGGGCGAAAAAATCAAGTTCCTCACCCTTTTGGAACCGTCCACCATCAAGACGACCATGGGCCGCATTATTTTGAACGAAATCATTCCGAATGCCGTGGGCTATGCGAACGAGACCTTCGGCAAAAAGGTGATTGCGAAATCCATCGACGACCTGTATCGCCGCACGGGCAACCAGGTTACGGTGGAATATCTGGACGATTTGAAGGCTCTCGGTTACAAGTGGGCCGCGATTTCCGGGTCTTCCGTGGCGATTGCCGAAATGGTCATTCCGCCCGAGAAGCAGCAGCTTTTGGATGAAGCGACGGAAAAGGTGCACCGCATTCGCGAACTTTACGAAGACGGTGTGATTACCGACGGCGAACGCTACAACCAGATTATCGACGTCTGGTCCAAAACGACGAGCGACGTCTCTGCAAAACAGTGGGATTTGCTCTCTCACGACCGGGACGGTTTCAACCCGGTTTACATGATGGCGGATTCCGGCGCGCGTGGTAGCCGCGAACAGATCAAGCAGCTTTCCGGTATGCGCGGCCTGATGCAGAAGCCGACCAAGCAGCTCGGCGGTCAGGAAGTTATCGAAAACCCGATTAAGTCCTGCTTCCGCGAAGGCTTGAACGAAATGGAATACTTCATTTCGGCGCACGGTGCCCGTAAGGGTCTGGCCGATACCGCTCTGAAAACGGCGGATGCGGGTTACTTGACCCGCCGTCTCGTGGACGTGGCGCAAGACCTGGTCATTGTGGAAGAAGATTGCCACACGGACAAGGGCATCGACATTTCCGCCTATAAGGATGGTGACGATACCATTATTACGCTGGAAGAACGTTTGCTCGGACGCGCTCCGGTCGAAGATATTGTGCATCCGGTGACGGGCGAAGTCATTGTCAAGGCCGGCGAACTGGTGACGGAACGCGACCTCCCGAAGATTTCGGCGACCGGTCTGGAACATATTCACATGCGTTCCGTGCTGACTTGCGAAGCTCGCAACGGTGTCTGCGCCAAGTGCTATGGCCGTATGCTGGCTTCTGGCCGTCCGGTCGATTTGGGCGAAGCTGTCGGCGTGATTGCCGCCCAGTCCATCGGTGAACCGGGTACGCAGCTGACCCTCCGTACATTCCACATTGGTGGTGCTTCTAGCCGCTTGACGGTCGAAAATTCAAAGAGCGCTCCCGTTGACGGTAAAGTGGAACTGGAAAACGTCAATACGCTGGAACATGACGGCAACAAGGTCGTGGTCAGCCGGATGGGCGAACTGGTCATTTTCGATTCTACCGGCATCAATAAGGGCCGCTGGCAGATTCCGTATGGCGCAACGCTTTATGTGGCCAATGGCGATTCGGTGAAAAAGGACGCCAAACTGTTTGAATGGGATCCGTACACGAGCCCGATTCTCAGCAACGCCGCCGGTAAAATCCAGTTTGTGGACTTGGTCGAAAATACGACTTACCGTGTAGATAAGGACGATGTGACCGGCGTGGAAACGTGGGTTGTCATCAGCGACCGTCACGGCAAGCGTCGCCCGGCCATCAACGTTATCGATAGCGATGGCTCTCGCCTCGGTGTCTATTACCTGCCGGATGGTGCGGTCCTTTCCGTCCATGATGGCGACATGGCCGTTCCGGGAGCAATCCTTGCCAAGTTGCCTCGCGCAGTCGGCAAGACGAAGGACATTACCGGCGGTCTGCCCCGCGTCGCGGAACTTTTTGAAGCGCGCATCCCGAAGAATGTCGCGGTGATCGCTCCGATTGACGGTGTCGTGGAATACGGCAACGAAGAGCGTGGCAACCAGAAGGTCATCATCAAGAATGCCGAAGAAGAAGCGAGCGTGCTGGTCCCGAGAGGCCGTCACCTGGCCGTTCTCGAAGGCGACCGCGTCCGCAGAGGTCAAAAAATCTGCGATGGTTCCGTGGATCCGCACGATATTCTCCGTGTGCAGGGCCCCGAAGCCGTGCAGCGCCATCTGGTGAATGAAATCCAGGCGGTTTACCGCTTGCAGGGCGTGGCGATTGCCGATAAGCACATCGAATGCATTGTCCGCCAGATGATGCGCAAAATCAAAATTTCCGATCCTGGCGATTCCGATCTCCTTCCGGATGAAGAAATCTCCAAGGCGCGTCTGCGTATGAAGAACGACAAGCTCAGGGCCGAAGGCCGCAAGGAAGCGACGGGAACCCCGATGCTCCTCGGTATCACCAAGTCTTCGCTTGCAACCGACAGCTTCATTTCTGCGGCGTCCTTCCAGGAAACAACCAAGATCCTTACTCGTGCTGCAATTGAAGGTAGTGAGGATCCGTTGATGGGACTGAAGGAAAACGTCATCATGGGTCACTTGATTCCTTGCGGAACGGGTGCTCGCCATCTGCGTGGCGTGACGGTCATCGATTCCGATGCTGAGGCGGATGCCGCTAGTCGCGCCGCCCAGGAAGCTGACGACCTGAACGGCGGTGTCAATTTTACGATGCCGGATACCGGTTCCGAAGCCTCGGGAGACAATGAAGATAATCTCGAATAAATCGAAGGTGTAAACTTGAAATTATTCGAAAAAGAACTATATTTGGATTTCCAAAATTAGGGAATAACTAAAATGCCTACTATACAACAGCTCGTCCGCAAAGGCCGTGAAAAAATCCTCAACAGAACCGCTTCGCCGGCTCTGAAACAAAGTCCGCAAAAGCGTGGAGTCTGCACCCGTGTGTACACGACCACGCCGAAAAAGCCGAACTCCGCTCTGCGTAAAATTGCGCGTGTCCGTCTTTCCAACAAGATGGAAGTCACCGCTTACATTCCGGGCGAAGGCCACAACCTTCAGGAACACTCCATTGTTCTTATCCGTGGCGGTCGTGTGAAGGACGTTCCGGGTGTGCGTTACCACATCATCCGCGGAACGCTCGACACTCAGGCGGTGAACGGTCGCAATCAGGCGCGTTCCAAATACGGCGTTAAGAGAAAAGCTCCGGCTAAGAAGTAAAGGAAGGGCATCATGTCTAGAAGAAGAAAGACTATCCACAAGCGCACAATCGCTGACCCGCGTTATCATTCCGTTTTAATCACCGAACTTATCGGCGTCGTGTTGAAACAGGGCAAGAAGACCATCGCGGAAAAAATCGTTTACACGGCTCTTGATCTTTTGAACAAGAAGGTGGAAGGCGAAGGCTCTCCGCTGGAAAAGTTCGAAGAATGCTTGGAAAACATCAAGCCGAGACTCGAAGTGAAGTCCCGTCGTATCGGTGGTGCAAACTACCAGGTTCCGATGGAAGTCGCTCCGGATCGCGCCAAGGCTCTTGCCCTTCGCTGGCTTTTGAACGCTGCTCGTAATCGGACCGAAGCGGATATGGCCGAACGCCTTGCCGCTGAACTTGTTGCCGCCAAGAACAATGAAGGCAACGCCGTTCGCAAGAAGCAGGAAGTTCACAAGATGGCCGAAGCGAACCGCGCATTCGCCCACTTCCGTTTCTAATTTCATCAAACTCCTTGTTTTGGAAAAAGCTCCGCACCTGTGGCGGGGCTTTTTTTATCAAACGTCTTGTTTCCTTATGTGTTTAAGTTTCCCTATTTGTGAACATTTCTCGTCACCGTGACGAATGCAGGTCATTTATTCTAGCGGGAAAAATGGAGAATTATAACAAATCTTCACTAAACGATTTCAATTAAATTTTTTCAACGAGAGAACTTTTTTTCGCAAGGAGAACTCTTTTTCAAAACGTGAATGTCTTTTCTCAAGAGAGAATTTTTCTTCAAAGTGGAATGTTTCTTTACAAGATGATTTTCTTCTCGCGGGTCGCGAGGTGCTCGCCTCCCCCTATCCAGCCTCTGCGGACACGCTTTTGTTTGGCGCGCTGGCGATAAATATCGTTTGATATTTGCCGGAAAACGCTTGAGGCAACGAAATATCATTTGATATTTGCTGGAAAACGGCTGGGGCGGCAAGTTAGTGATTATGAAAAAAGTCGTTTTTTTGCTTTTTGGAGCTTCGACTAAATGAACAAAGGCATTTTTTTGCATTTTGGGTCTTCGACTAAATGAAAAAAGTCCTTTTTTTCGCCTTTTGGAGCTTCGATTAAATGAACAAAGCCGTTTTTTCGCATTTTGGGGTTTCGATTAAATGAACAAAGGCATTTTTTTTTTGCATTTTGGAGCTTCGACTAAACGAACAAAGGCATCTTTTCGCATTTTGGGCCTTCGACTAAACGAACAAAGTCCTTTTTTTCGCATTTTGGAACTTCGACTAAATAAAAAATGCCTGTTTCGACGCAAAGCCGGCCTTTGTCAAATGGAACACTAGTCGTCAACGCGCTCCGTCATTGCGAGGCGCGCTAACGCCGTGGCAATCCTATCTGCAAAAAAAAGGATTGCTTCACCCCTGCGGGGTTCGCAATGACGTAAAATCCCCAGCGAGAGTTTGGGCAAATGGAAAAACGCCCAAAAATTGTCAGCGGGGTTGTGGGCAAATGGAAAAACGCCAGGCACAATAGCGAAGCAATCTCTGCGACCCACCCGTCATTGCGAGGAGCAGAGCGACGTGGCAATCTGTTTCTTTTTCGAGAATTTTTTGCAAACTTTGCACCGTAATGTAATAAAGGAGATTCCATGCAGTTCAAGGAAGCGGCGGAAAGGTGGTTTGAAAAGAAATGCTTGGGCTGGAGCGAGAGTTCCCGGGCGAAATACGAAAATATTCTGCTGAAGCATTTACTGCCGTATTTTGGCGAAGTGGAGCTGGTCGGTTTTGATTCGGCTCTCGTGCGAAATTTTGCGGAGTGCGCTCTCGGAGAGCTTGCGGTTTCCACGCGGCGTTTCGTGCTGGCGACCTTGCTGCAGATTTTGAAAGAGTCGCTTTCGCCGGAAGATTTCAATAAGCTGGATTTTCCCCATGCTGGGACGACTCGGAAGGGGGAAGCGGTTCCCCTCTCGCCAGAGGAACTGGCCGCGCTGATTGATGCGCTGGAAAAGAATGAAAACCCGAAACTGGAAAATTCGGCCCGGAGCCTTTTGCTGATTGCATTCACCGGGATGCGCTTGGGCGAAGCTTGCGCCCTGAAATTTTCGGACTTCGACTTTGTGCGGAAGACCATCAAAATTCACGGGACGCTGGAACGGCTGCCCAATGACAAGGGCGAAACGGCAAATGCCGTTGGCACAAAAGGCGCAGACGAAAATCTCGCCGCCGAAATGGAAAATGCCAAGTTCCCGAAAACCGTCCGCAAACTCTGCCCGCCGAAAAGCGAAAGCGGCCACCGGGAAATCCCCATCCCGGAAAATCTGCTCCAATGGCTGAAAAAGATGGCGAGGGACAATCCCCCGGACAGTTTTCTGGTGAAGCACGACCAGCGGACTTTGCAGAACCATTTCAAAAAGTTCCTGAAGGCGGCGGGAATTGAAGTGGACGCCCACATCCATACCCTGCGGCACTCCTTCGCCACCCATGCGCTGACTTCCGATACGGATTTGAAAACTCTCTCGGTGCTTCTCGGCCACGCCAGCACGCATACGACTCTCGACCTTTATGTGCACCCGACTTTCGAGAGCAAGCGGCGCGTGCAGGAGGCGTTCTGGAAGTTCGTGAAGAACCCGAAGCGGAAGCAAAATCAAAGCGGGCAGAGGAATGCGGGATATTGGAACGAGAATTTTGAAAAATCGGGAGGTTCCGGGCGCAAGCCGGCCCAACGGTGAATTTCGCAGAAGCGCACTTCTGCGAAAAAAGGAATTGTCTTTATATGAATAAAACACAAAGAAATCCGGTTGTCGTCCAGTTCTTCCACCCGGGTCCTCCCTATGCGAACAAAAAAGAGCCAAATGTAAAGGAATGGACGGTCGGTCCGCACACGCGGAACCTCATCTGCATGGACAACTGCAAATATGTTCAAAAAGACGGAAAACTTTCCGGGGGCAAGCTCGCGTTCTGGGGGGAATGGGAGGCGAATGGTGAAATCCAAATTCGAAAGCAAAACCGTCAGATTTCTAGTAGAGTTCTTTTCCCCCACTTGAATATCGAGGATGCCCAAAAGGTCTTTGCCCAAACAAAAGGGAAAAAGGGCGCTTGCGAACCCAAAAACTCCTGCGGTTCGAATAAACTTTGTGATTTGGGAAATTACTGCAACACGGATCCTTTCGTTTTTGGTAGCTCTTTTCGCTATTGTAACTGTCATCAAGATGCTTTCAAAACCTTGCGAAATTTGCCAAACGGATCGCTAATTCTGTTTGGTTCCTCCTCTCACGGTACTTTCTGTTTGGATACGGTATTCGTTGTTAAAGAATCAATTTCCGATTGGCAAAATAATAGGGAACAGGTAAAGAAAATGCTTGGCAAGAATTTTGACATTTACTCAAAAGTTACCCTAAGCTTTACCGATTCGAATATTCCCCTCACTTTCTATTCCGGTGCGACCTTTAAGGAATTCGATGAGATGTTTTCGTTTTCCCCGGCGAAAGTACAGTTGAACGACTCCATTCAATCCTTTGAAAAACTCAGTCTAAAAGATTTGGATATCAGAGGATTGAATTTCCTCAAAGGGCTAAATCCATTTGTTACAAAGCAAATTCAGGGAATTCACACAATCCTCGAAGGTGATAAAAATATTCGGAATTTATGGAAACGCATTCGCAATTTTGTATTGAAAAAAAACTTGTTCTAGGAACAGCCTTCCCAATGCCGAAGGAAAGATAAGGAAACAACAAATTTAACTCACCAATTCAAAACTTTTTGAGATTTCCCCAAAGGGCATTGAATAAAACATCAAACAAATATTCACTCATAATCTTAAGGAGATAAAATGTACTGTAATCAATGTGGAAAAGAAATTGCAAATGAAACGGAATTTTGTACATACTGCGGAGCATCTGTGGGAAAAGTTTGTACAGAATGTGGATCCCCGATTTTTGAAGGATCGCATTTTTGCGTTAAGTGCGGAAAGGGTATAAACGCATCTTGCCCTAAATGCGGAAAAGAATTGGAACCAGGTGTGCGTTTTTGTCCTGTTTGCGGAACGGATTCAATGAAAAAAGTGCGGAAAATTGGAACATCTTCTGCTGCGGCCAATTCCCCGATACTTCAGAATATGAATGTTGACTTGATTCTTAAAATTTCAATATTTGTACTCCTAGGAATACCGCTAATACTTATCATGATTGCTCCAGGTTGTTGGTTCAATGGTTTTAAACTTATTGCCAATATTTTTAAGATGATGGATCATGTTCCAGAAGACATTATCTATGTTATTTGGGTTGCGGTTTTTCTTGGACTTGGCACCCTATGTGCGGTAAAGACTGCCAGAAATAGCCACAATTTTATCCTCTTCGCTGTTCTTTCCGGATTGACGCTTATTTTCACAATTCTAATCGGAGTAGTTACTGATATTGAATTAATTGGAATGCTTGTAACAACAATTATTCTTTTAGCTTGTGCAAGCGTGTTGTCCTTCATTCTGCAGAAAAGACAATAATCATTGGTAAACCGCTTCATGGAGAAAAAATGATCCGTATCTTTTCTTTTATTTCGAATAAGTCATTAGCCCTGTTGTTTTTTATGAGTTCGCTTCTTTTTGTCGCTTGCAAAAGTGATGAAGAAAAATGTAAAGAAGGAGATTGGGAGGCTTGTGGGCGTGAAATTGTAAATGTAGCCATGGAAAATTTTCAGCGTGGTTTGAATGAAACTGTAAAAACAAAAAAAGATGGAAAATTTACGGATTATTATAGCAATGGAAACATGAAAATTAAGGGAGCTTACAAAGACGGCATGAAGCATGGTCGTTGGAGAAAATGGGATAGCGAAGGAAATCTCATTTACGATGGCTCCTTTAAATATGGAGAAAAGGAAGGATTTTGGCAAGAAATAGAAAATGGAATCGAATCGAAGGGAAAATATAAAGGGGGAAAGAGATTTGGTTTATGGGAAGAAACATCTCCCTTGTCACAAGCCAAAGGTTCTTATGTAAATGGAAAAAGAGACGGTTTTTGGGAAGAAAGTTATGATGGTGAGACCTATAAAGGAAATTACAAGAACGATGAGAAAGATGGTGTATGGGATGAAAACGGGGAGAAAATTCGTTACAAGAATGGAAAGGTGGTTTCAGAATCAAACAACAAGGAGCAACCAAAAGAAACTTTCACAAATAGTTCCCATCCGGTAATTGGCGAAGCCCTCTTTGCGAATCTCTCAAAACACAGATTGAGCGGTTCCGATTTATCGAGTTATACTAAAAGTGAACTTAGAATCTTACGAAATTCCATTTTCGCCAAGCATGGATACATATTTAAAAGTGAGGATCTTAAGATGTATTTTTCGCAATTTGAATGGTATAAGCCGGAATTTAATAACGTTAATCATAAATTGAATTCCGTTGAAAAAGAAAACATCAAAATTCTGAAACAAGCGGAAGATAACGGGAACTTATCTAGCTTAGCTAATATTCGTGATTGGCAAATCGTATAAAATGGTCGAAATAAAAGATGAAAACGTTGAAATCAGATAGTTATGTTCCATTTAATGGGACTCACTAAATCTTTTGATTATTTAAAAGGGCCGCGTTTAATAAAAAAGCTCCGCATAAAGCGAGGCTTAAGTCTTAAAAATATGAGTTACAAATTTCGAATTTCTTCTTCGGAGAGGGAGGTCTGCTTGGCGATAATATTTACAGGAATTCCCGCATCGCGGAAACCTTTCGCCATTTCCTTGCGGGCATTCAAATCGCCGATTTCAATTCCTTCGTTACGACCTTCTTCGTATTTTGCAGCAAGCGCCTTTTCTTCGGCTTCGGCGATGGTCTCGTAGCCGTAGGCTTCGGATGTCTTGATGAAGTCCATTTTGAGTTCCTCCTTTTCCTCCGAGGGGATCAACGCCTTCAAATATATAAATGTTTCCGTGATGAAGCTTTCCGCCTCCTTTCGGGGGAGTTTCGGCTTAATAGAGAGCTGAATGCCAATGAGAAAAGCCCCGCACAAAGCGAGGCTTGGATTTGAAAATGTGAATTATAGATTTCGGATTTCCTCTTCGGAAAGGCCAGAAACATTCGCAATGAGGTCTAGAGATGCTCCATTGTTTTTAAGAGCTTTCGCCATTTCCCGCCGTTCTGCATACCTGCCTTTTTCAACACCAATTTCAATACCTTCCTCCCGTCCCCTTTCCATACCAATCCCGATGCCTTCGTCGCGACCCTTTTCAAATCCAATTCCGATGCCTTCCTCGTATTTTGCGGCGAGGGCCTTTTCTTCGGCTTCGGCGATGGTCTCGTAGCCGTAGGCTTCGGATGTCTTGATGAAGTCCATTTTGAGTTCCTCCTTTTCCTTCGAGGGGATCAATGCCTTCAAATATATAAATGTTTCCGTGATGAAGCTTTCCGCCTCCTCTCGGGGGAGTTCCTTGAGCGTTCGGATGGCCGTTTGCAAGTGCGCGTGCATCGTCTCGCTGTGGAATACGTATTTCATCGCGACGAGGGCGAGCGCGATTTTCGGCGACAATTTGTCCATTTCTTCGGTTGTGAATGCGTTCCCGATATCGACAAGCTCCAGTACGAAGGGGAGTCCTATCCGGTGGTAGTATGCCGGATAGTTCGGGAACATCGTTTTGTTTTCCAGTGCCCAGCTTTCCCTGCCGTTGTAGAAGACGATGGCGACGGTCGGGATGTTCCTCTGGTTTTTCGCCATGATGTGATACCAGTACTTGACGAGCTGAGCGGTGATGTTCGGGTCCTTTGAAGACTTGTGCTCCTCGAGGATGCCGACGAGGAGGTCGGCGGAGCGTTCTTTTTCGAATTGTTCGGAATCGCGATTTCTTTCGCCATCGGCGATCTTGACGGTGAACGCCAGGTCCGCGTAGCCGAAGCTTTCCGTGTCGCTGAAGGACTCCGAAATTTCCGTGAGGGTCGAGAGGTCCACGGTCTTCAGGAATTCGGCGAGGCTTTCGTTGTGCCTGGCGGCGAGCCTCAGGAGTTCCGCGGCGCGTTCCGGAGCCTTGAAGACGGAGCGGAAATAGGAATCGTGCCCGGTGCGGGTGTTTGCGTTGTTTTCTTTCATAGATTTCCTCGTTGGAATGCGGACTTCCCCCAATGAAAGCCCATGATGTACAACGCGCGAACGGGCGATTTTAGGAAAATTTTTTTCTGTAAAATGTTTTTTTTGCAACGTTCCTTCTGGGAATGTCGCATCCGAATTTATAGCAAGCTGCGTGGGCAACAAAGTGATTTGCGCATTTTCGTGTGTCTGAATGGAGTGGCTAAACCGCATCTTCCGTTTCACGCAGAATGCCGACTTCTTTCTCAAAAAGAGACTCCCCTTTGGCGAATGATCAAAACCGGACTTTTTGTAAAAAAATTGGCAAATGAGTTTTTTTTACATTAAAGAAGAACTCATGCAAGGAGGTCTCCATGGAAAAATTGTTCTCTTCTTTGCTGTTGACAAGTTGCGCATCTACGACATCGGGCAGAGTGTCTAAACCGGCAAAAGGAAAATTTTCATAAACATAGTGCAATTTGTAGTAAAATGTTTTATATTGTCTTTTGTGATTGTAGTAAACGTTGTAGTAATTAGACGTGACAATTCATCGTTCAAAAAGGAGTGCTTATGAATATCAGAAAACGAAGTGGCGGAAATTCCGCAGAAACGTCGGCATTTTTTTCAAAAATTTTAAACTAAAAATTTAACATCAAAAGGGTAATTCAATGGGAATGTGGTTGTCTATAAAATCGGCAATGATGAAATCGGTGCTTTTTCTAGGGCTTGCGCTTGCGACGAATTCGATGGCGCAAACGATACAGAATGATGAATTTTGGAAAGATACCGATGGAAATTTTATCTACTCGCAGGGTGGGGGAGTATTGCAAGTGGGCGATACCTATTATTGGTATGGCGTCAAATATAACGGTGCGGTCACTTATGCGGCAAATCCAACAAGTAAAAATAGCGACATCGGTTTTGCGGGTGTGACTTGCTATTCTTCCAAGGATTTGGTCAATTGGAAATTTGAAGGTATTGTTTTAAAACCGGATCAGGCTGCTGCGGGGTGGTTTGGTCGCATTGGTGTTGCTTATAACAAGAATTCCAAAAAATACGTGCTGGCTGGTCAAGGAGGAAGCCCCAGTTGGGAATTTGGCGAATATTTTGCCACCAGCGATTCTCCTACAGGTCCGTTTAAATTCGCTCGCGTTCAAACGGATTTGAGTTTCTTGGTGAATGGCGGAACAGGTGACCAGACTGTTTTTCAAGATGATGATGGAAAAGCTTACATCATCTGCTCCAATGTGAAAGGTCGAACTAATTTGTATGTATCCCAACTCCGGGATTCCGATTTTTTGGAAATGGAGGCGTCCAAAACAGTGAATATCCATAAGAGCCGCGTGGGCGGTCGTGAAGGGAATGCCATGTTCAAACACGATGGCGTGTATTATTTCTGTTCCTCCGATTTGCACGGTTGGAACACCTCGCAAACGTACTGTATGTCGGCGACGAATATCTTTGGGCCTTATAGCGAGGAATTTGTATTGGAAGGCACGCAACACGATTTTAGCCATGTGACGCAAACGGGATTCTTCATTATGGTCAATGGCACGAAGGGTTCTTTTGTCGTGAATGCGGGTGATCGTTGGAGCGACTTTGCAGGAAACGGTCTCGGCTTTAACCAATGGCTTCCCATTTCTTTTGAAAGCGGAAAGCCGGTTTTCCATTCCTTAAGTCAATGGAATATCAATGTGAAAGAAGGAACATGGTCGGTGGGACAAGGAAACAATTATTGCTTGAATCCTTCTTTTGAAGCGGATCGTGTAAATCAAACGTGGCTAACGGGATGGAAATTGGCAAGTACTAGCAGTGAAAACATCAATAACTCCAAGAAAAAGCGCACTGGTCGCTGGAGCCTTTATTTGACAGGGAAACAGACGGCTTATCAAACGGTAAATGTTCCCAATGGTACATATAAATTAAGCGGTTATGTGCAAAGTAGCGGTGGTCAAAATTCTGTCAAGTTATTTGCCAAGGATATCGGAAGTGGAGAAATAGCGGCCAATATAACGGCAAATTCAAGTTGGACAAAAGTTCAAACCGCAACTTTTGAAGTAACATCAGGAAAAGTGACGTTGGGCCTTGATGTAAACGGCTCCTCTGATCAGTGGGTCGCCATTGACGATATTGAACTGATTCAAGAAAAAAGTACAGAAATCACGTTGCCCGAAATCAAGGATTTGGACGTAGTCAGTAAAGATTCTGTGATTTATGAAGCGGAAGAAGGCTACATCGGCAAAGGCGTTGTGGAATCCTTGCATGAAGGATTTTCAGGTGAAAGCTATGTGAATTTGGATAACGAGGTCGGAAGTTTCTTGCAAATCGCCGTATGGAATTCTACTTCCGGCAAGCGGGATTTTAAAATCGTTTATGCCAACGGCGGCAAAACTTCCAGGCCGGTACAGATTCTCGTAAACGATTCGATTCAAATAGATTCTCTCGATTTGTCGGTGACAAGTGATTGGACGGATTGGACCGAGAAAACTTTTTCGCTTGGGTTACCGGAAGGCAAAAGCATCCTGACATTTAAATCGCTTACGGCAGATGGAGCTCCGAACTTGGACCGCATCGAATATGTAATCGAAGACGTCACCGCTATACGAAAAAGAAATATTTCGGCTGGTTTAAAAATGCGAAAAAACGCCCGTGCATTCTATATCAACGGACGTGCGGTTAATGAAAATCGTCCCCTTCCTTCAAAAATGAAGGTATATTTAAAATAAGTTTTTGGAGTGTTTGTATGAAGAAAAATCATTTAATCGGAGGCGTTCGCCTTTGGGCTGCAGTCGGTATTTTGGCGGTCGCCCATGCCTATGGATCTACCTACTATGTCGCAGTGGACGGTAACGACCTTAATTCGGGAACCATGGAGCTGCCCTTTGCATCTTTGGCAAAGGCCAACGCAATCGTTACCGCTGGTGATACGGTATGGATTCGAGGCGGTGTTTACAACATTGTGGACACTACCTATGTGCGAAATGACGGTATGTCCGCCGGCATTTTTTTGAACAAGAGCGGCACCAGCGACGACAATCGAATCCATTACATGGCTTATCCGGGCGAGCAACCGATTTTTGATTTTTCGAATTTAAAAATTGGCCAGGCCTACAGTCACATTGGCAGCGTGGACAGCATCATGTACACGCCGGGCATTTTAATTCAAGCCAGCTACTTGCATTTGAAGGGATTGGAAATCCGAAACGTCCCCATGAAATACAACTCCAATGTGGGGGTCTATATCGCCCGCAGTAAGCATATCTTTTTAGAACAAATTAACAGCCACCATAACAAGGGAACGGGTTTCTTTGTAAACGAAAAAGGTACAGGAAGCGGCGGCGGTCATTATTTTTTGAATTGCGACAGCCACGATAACTATGATCCTAACGGTCGTCAGGGCGACGGTGAAAATGCAGACGGCTTTGGCGTACATTACCAGAGTTCCGGGGACACCACCCGTTTTTACGGTTGTCGCGCTTGGTGGAATAGCGATGATGGCTGGGATTTTATCAGCCAGGAATTTCCGGTAATCGTGGAAAACAGTTGGGCGATGGGACATGGCTACAGCAATTACGGAACCGCGAAACCCGCCAATGCCAATGGCAACGGTTTCAAGGCGGGCAGCAGCAAAACTGGCAACGGTCGGCACATCATCAAAAATTGCATCGCTTGGAAAAACAAAGCATCCGGCTTTTACGCAAACCACAGCAGCGTCGGCAATTACTGGTATAACAATACCGCTTATAGCAACGGCACCGCTTTTAACATGTGGGCAAGCACTTGGGACGAATCCGACAACCGAACCGACGGTGTGATTCTCACGGGTGACAAAGCCCATATCATGAAAAACAATATCGCATTTCCCAATAAAACCGCATACATCGGCGGGGATTATGTCAGCGGAGAATACAATACCTGGAATTTGAACATCACGCCGGCAGAATCGGATTTTTTGAGCGTGGACGATCCCAGTATGACTGTCACCGGTCAAGACCTTTCAACGATTGCCGGAATGTTGGGACCTCGCCAAAGCGACGGCAGCTTGCCGGATCTAGATTTCCTGAAGCTCACTGAAAACAGCCAAATGATTGACAAAGGTGTTGATGTGGGTTTGCCTTACATGGGAAACGCGCCGGATTTAGGAGCTTATGAATTCGGAATCGTTTTGCAGAGTTCCTCTTCGATTGAATTTTCTTCTAGCTCAGAAGCGCTTGTGCCCGAAAGTTCTTCTGCGGTAGAATCGTCGAGTTCTCAAGGATTTGGGGAAAATTCGTCCAGCTCGGAAACCGTGACTTCCATCCTCAATCGCCCTGATGCGATGATTGTTCCCAACGGAGAGATGCAAGTCTTTGATGCCCAAGGGAAATTTTTGGGAGGACGAATTCCGTCTCAAGCGGGAATCTACCTTGTTCGGCAAGGAAACTCGATTTTCCGGATTCGAAAGCGGTAGGCGAGGAAACGGCTCGGCGGTCTGGAAACAGGCCGCTTTTTTGTTGATATTTTCAGTTGTTCGTTTTTGTGCTATCCTTGCTTCTCCGCTCTTGCAACTTGGGATGGTGAAAGTAAACCGCTAACAACGTCCCGTCGGCTATGAATCACTGGATCTTTAGTAAAGAAATTTTTTAGAGTTTTTTTACTATAAAAACAACTACAATTTTAAATGGAAAAATTTTAAATTTTAGAGCATGAGCGCGTTCGTAAATATTTTTGACTTCACTAAATTTCGCAAGTATCTGGCGGCGTATCAAGAAATTCGTCAGCAATCGGAGCCGACATTTTCGCGGACCGAGTTCTGCATCCGATTGGGATTGCCGAATACGCGGAGCTACTTCAATGATGTAGTGCATGGCAAAAGAGTTTCTGAAAACATGTTGGAAAGATTTATTCGCGTTCTCGAACTCAAAGCGAACGAAGCCAAATATTTTAAAGCGATGGTGCATTTTGATCAGGGGAAAACATCCCAAGCCCGAGAATTTGCATTTGATGAAATGATGCGCCTGAACAAGACGCCGCAAGCGATTGTCGATCCGGACTCCTACGATTTTTTTGGAAATTGGTATAATAGCACGGTTTACGCGATTCTCGAAGTGATGGATGTCGGGGATGATCTTTCAGAACTTGCTCAAAAAATTTTTCCACCGGTCAGCGAAAAGCATTTACAGGTAAGCCTTTCCCTAATGCAAAAAATGAAGTTGATTCACCGCGATGAGCGCGGTTTCTGGAAGCCGACCAAGGAAAGCATCGCGACTGTCCAACAAAGTAAAAACCGGATGGTCTTGCGTTTTCAAAAGCAGTGCCTAGAGTTGTCCAAACAGGCTCTTGAATCCGAAGGCGTCCAGTCTCGGGATATGACGACGTTCACTTTTGCAGTATCGAAAAAAGCCCAGGAACAAGTGGAAAAAGCCGCAGAAATGTTCAAAGCGAAAGTCCGTGAAATCGTCATTGCCGACAGGGAAACGCCGACACTTGTAGAGCACATCAATCTGCATGTGTTCAGCAATTTGAAAAATGAAGAATCTTTGAAAAATGCGCAAGGGGAATTGTTATGAAGAATTGTTTGTCGATTTATCGAAATTTATGGAGCGTAGTGTTCGTTCTTACTTTGCATTTTCTATCGGCGTGTAGCGAAAATGTCGGCTCGACCGGAGATAGCGCAGGCATTCTAATTGAAACCAATACGGGAAATCGGCAAGTTGCTTGTGTTGTTGTCGCTACGGATCTCTGGGATTTGGAACCGCAAGATTTGGTTTCGCTTGTATTGTCGATTCGCGATACTGCCGGCGATACCGTTTATATCTATGAAAATGAATATTTAAAAGTCGTCGATTCCGCTTCGGTGGAATCGGGAAAAATCGTTTTGGACAGCCTTCCGGAAGGATTATATAAATGGGTGACTGTGACCTCTGCGACTGGTGAAAGCAGGTCCATCGCCATCGATTGGAATATCGGTGGTGGGAAAACTTATTTTGTCGATGAGGACGGTGTTCTAAAAATTTCGAATGGAAATGTTGCCGAAGATTCCACTGATAGCGTGCGCATTGTGCTTCCGGCAGGTTTTGAATTTTTGGCAAATGTCGATGAAGTTTTCAAGGACGTGCCTTTTTCTCTGTCGCTGGACTCGGCGTTTCAAAATCCATGCCTTCTCGATGCCGATGGGGAAGTCGTGAATTTGAGCGTTTCTGGTAGCAGTTTTTCCGAAGCCAAAAAACATTATTGGGGAAAAATGCCGAAAGTGTCTTTTTCCGCAAATGGCAGCATTGATTTTGTTGTAGTGAATCTTTGTCAAGAATCGGATTCTATGGAAATTGCCCTCGGAACTTATGTGAACCATTTGGAAGGGAATACTTTTGGTTCAGAAACGGCTCGCGAGAAATTTAACCTTCCTGGAATTTGGGGAAATGCAGCCTGGTATGATTCCACGGATAGTTGGAACATGGTTGAAAATTTCGTCCCGTTTGTGGATGGCAAATACATGACCGCTTCTTTTTGGTTTCTTTTGGACAGCACGATGCAAGCGGGACCTGGTAAAAGCTATACGCGTATTTTGTCTGCCAAAAAGGATAGCGTAGGATTTATCGTCCAACGACGCGATACGACGGGTTCTATTAACTTGCGGATCGACGCTCGTAAAAATGGAGTTGGCGATTACAACAAGACCTTCGGAACCGCATTAAATGTTTTGGACGGCTCTTGGCACAATTATGCGTTTACGATTTTCGAAGACAGCGTGAAAATCTATTTGGACGGTGCGCTGTTGATCGCGTCGGAGTTTGATTCCGGAGAAGGTTTTGCGGACGTTAGCAACCCGGCAATCGGCTACGAGGCTCCGAACAACATTGTCGGCGGAATGGATGAACTATTTTTCTTTGACGGAATGCAAAGCGAGAATTGGATGAAGCTGTTCTATGCGTTGCAAATCGCAGAGAGATAGCGACTGTCCGCAGGCGTGCAGCCATCGAGAAAATAAATATGGGATTGCGCGGCGAATTGACCGTTCTCCGACCATAGGCTCTCCCCACAAATTCCTCTTTTACGCATCGACGCGGGGTTATTGTCCAAGCATTGTGGATAGAATGTGAATCAATGTCGAAAAATTTTATATATTTCCAATGCAAATTTTTCACTTAACCAAAAGGCAAAAATATGGCTGCAAAAATCAAGTCTGTGAAGGCTCGTCAGATTTTGGACTCCCGTGGAAATCCGACTGTCGAAGCTGTTGTTGTTCTTGAATCCGGCGTCGAAGGCGTCGCCAAGGTTCCTAGCGGTGCTTCTACCGGTGTTCGCGAAGCTTGCGAACTCCGCGATGGCGGCAAGGCGTATTGTGGCAAGGGCACGACCAAGGCCGTGAAGAATGTCAATGAAAAGATTGCTTCGAAGAAGGGCATTATCGGCATGGACGCTTTCGACCAGAAAGCTGTTGATGACAAGATGATCGAACTCGACGGCGATCGTATGCGCAAGAATCATCTCGGCGCCAATGCGATTCTCGCGGTCTCCATGGCGGTTTGCGTTGCCGCTGCGAAAGAAGCCAAGCTCCCGCTTTACCAGTATATTGCGAAGCTCCACGGCACCAAGAAGCTCACTCTTCCGTGCCCGATGTGCAACGTCATCAACGGTGGCGCGCATTCTTCGGCTCCGATCGACTTCCAGGAATTCATGATTGCTCCGGTTGGCGCAAAGTCTTTCTCCGAAGGCCTCCAGATGGTCACGGAAATTTTCCACTCCCTCAAGAGCGTGCTCAAGAAGGGCGGTTTTGAAACGACCGTCGGTGACGAAGGCGGATTCGCTCCGGGCGTCGCCCTCAAGAAAGATGCGAAGTCCAAGTTTGGCTGGAAGATTACCGGCGTGATGACTTTGGAAAAAGCTCTGACCGCTCTCAAGGACGCAACGGAAGCTGCCGGTTACAAGTTCGGCAAGGACATCAAGATCGCTCTCGACGTCGCTTCTTCGGAATTCTGCGATCAGGAAGAAAAGAGCGAAAAGACCAAGTGGGACAAGAACAAGACTTACACTTTCAAGAAATCCACCGGCAAGACTTACAAGAGCGCACAGCTCGTCAAGTACTACGAAAAGATTGTGGACAAGTTCTCCATCTTCTCCATTGAAGACGGTCTCGATGAAAACGACTGGGCTGGTTGGAAGGTTCTTACCGAAGGTCTCGGCAAGAAAATCAACCTTGTCGGCGACGATCTGTTCGTTACCAACCCGACGATTTTCAACGAAGGCATCGAAGCGGGAATTGCCAACGCGATTCTTATCAAGGTGAACCAGGTCGGCTCTGTTTCGGAAACCCTCGCGGCTATCAAGACGGCGCAGGAAAAGGGCTACGCCCCGATCGTTTCCCACCGTTCCGGCGAAACGGAAGACACCTTCATTGCTGACCTCGCGGTGGGAACTGCCGCCGGCCAGATCAAGACCGGTTCGCTCTCTCGTACCGACCGCATTGCCAAGTACAACCGTCTTCTCGTGATCGAAGAAGAACTCGGCAAGAAGGCCGTTTACGCTGGCGATCCGCGCAAGTAATCGACTTTATTTGCAAAAGGAAGGCTCTCTTTTAAGAGGGCCTTTTTTTGTGGGAAATGATATAATTCTCCACTAAACGCTCAAAATTTTTGGAGCAAATACTCTCACTTAAAAATTTTCCAAAGTGTGAATGTTTTTACTAGGGGGATTCTTTTTCAAACGGGGCGTTTTTTTTCACAAGGAGAATTTTTTTTAATGGAATGTTTCTTTCACAAAGAGAACTCTCCTTCAAAACGTGAATTTCTTTTTCACAAACTGAATTTTTTCGCAGACGGCGAGATGCTCGTCCGCTATAAGTTTTAGCTGTTCCTCTTTTCCGATTTTCTCTAACTAGTCAGCCCTTAAAAAGTCACTTTGCGAACGCAAGATAAGGACGTTCGCATTTTTTGTTCATTCCGTTCCACAGAAGGCAAAAACAGTA